>CAYUPF010000085.1:0-17136 GCA_964446545.1 uncultured Rubrivivax sp. | reverse complement strand
ATGGGCAAGTTCTCGTCGGACCGCAGCATCCGCGACTACTGCCGCGACATCTGGCACGTGCAGCCGACGAAGATCTTGCTGCTGAGCGAGGACGAGGTGACGGGGGATTTGCTGCAGTAGCTGCAGTGGCAGGTTGCCACCCGAAGGAGGGCGCACGCACGTAGGCACCCACAGGTAGGCGCCCGTGGGCGCGGCTGCTCAAGCGTGTGTTCGAGCTCGACCTCGAGCACTGTCCGAACTGCGGCGGCGAGCTGAAGATCTTGCGGCCATCCTGGAGCAGCCGGTGATCGAGAAGATCCTCATGCATCTGGATCTGCAGGCCGCGTGCGCCTGCCCATGGGGCGCAGCTGCACGCGGCCTGACCATCGGGCTTGACCGTCCCGACCCGCGTCAACCCGCCTCGCACACCAGCTTCGCGCGCCTGCTGACTTCCTTCGCGCTTGGCTCGGCGTGTGCAAACGATCCGAGCGGGACCTTAGCCGCGCACGCAGTTCGGTCTTCAGCACCTTGCCGTAGTTGTTCTTCGGCAGCGCATCGACGAAGAGGAAGCGCTTGGGGCGCTTGAAGCGCGCGATGTGCTGCAGCCAGTGGGCATCCAGCGCTACGCCCGGCTGCACCACGGCGAAGGCGACCGCCACCTTGCCCCACTGCGCATCGGGCGCCCACTTCCACCGCCTCGGCCACGCCGGGCGCGGTGACCCTGCACGCCGCCGTGCGCTGCGGCGCCGACGAGCGCTTGGGGCTGGAGCAGCTGTGCCGCCACATCACCCGCCCGGCGCTGGCCAACGAGCGCGTGCAGAGAATTGTGCCCTGGACACTGACGGTGCGGATATCGACCGCGCAGCGGATGAAGGCGACCAGTTCGGCAGGCCGCGGACAAGCGCGTTCCGGCCGGGCGTCCGGTGGTACGCGATGACGGCGTCGCAGCCAAGCATCACCTCGACGAGCTTCACCGTCGACCGGTCCGTGATCGGGATTCTGAGCGCACCTCGGCACCGCCCGCAAGGCCGTAGGGGGCTTGGCGCCGAAGCGTTGCTCTTGTCGGTCGGGTGGTGACGAAGACGGCGTTCATGGCGATGCCTTGGTCGGCCTCGCCGCAGCGCGGCGCGATCCCGGCGTGTCCGGGGGCGCGGCGGCGGACTCCCGTTCGACCAGATGGGTCGGCGTGAACACCAGGTCGGGCCCGGCAGCTTCTGTCCCGAGGCGCGGCGACATGGCCTGCTCCACCATGACATGGGCCATCTCGCGCACCGGGAGGGCGACCGTTGTCAGCCCCGGATTCGACAGCGCGGCCAGGAAGTGGCCGTCCATGCCGACGACCGAGACTTCGTCGGGCACGCCCACGCCCGCCTCGCGCAGGCCCGCCATCAGGCCCAGCGCCATCAGGTCGTTGAGCGCGACGATCCCGGTCGGTCGGCGCGCCGCCGCGGCGAGCCGAATTGCCGTCGCACGGCCCACCTCGGCGATCACAGAGTCGCCGTACTCGTTCAGAGGTCCGCCATCGATGATCTTCGCTCCGGCCTGCAGGCCCGCAGCCTCGGCCGCGGCATGGAAGCCGTCAATCTTGGCGCTGCGACTCATCGTCATGCCGGCGACGGTCGCGAACGCCAGGCGCCGATGACCCTTCTCGATGAGATGGTTCGTGGCCAGACGGGCCGCCTCGAAGTTGTCCGGCATCACGTGCGCAACCTTCGATGGCTTTCCCGGCGATGCGCCGCGGTCGTAACTAACGACCACCATGCCGCGCTCGACGGCCGACTCGAAGTGCCGTTCGTCCGCCAGCGACGAGATCACGATGACCCTGCGCACGCCGTGCGACAGCAGATCTTCGAAGAAGGCGCTCTCCTTCTGCGGGTCGCGGTAGGTGCTGCCGATCAGCAGGCGAAAGCCAAACTGCTCCTGCGCGACCGTTTCGATCTCGCGGGCAATGTATCCGTACATCGGGTTGGTCATCGAGGGCACGAGCAGCCCGAGCAGCGGTGTCTGCCCGGTCTTGAGTTGCCGCGCAGACTTGCTGGGGCGAAATTGCAGCGCATGGATTGCAGCTTCGACCCGCGCCAGCGTTTCCGGGCGCATGCGATCGGCCCGGCCGTTGAGTACGTTGGACACCGTGCTCACCGATACGCCGGCGCGGCGGGCAACATCCTGGATCGTCGTCATTCGGGCTTTCTGAGGTCGGCTACAGCCCAAGCCGAGCTGGCAACCACAGCGAGAACGAGGGCGCCAGCATGAGCAAGATCAGCGCCGCTAGCAGCACGGCGAGACACCTGGTCATCGGTCGAACGACGTCCTTGACCTGCGTGCCGGCGATCACGCAATTGGCCAACAGGCGCAAGCCGGTCGACGGGGCGAACAACCGGAAGCCCATCGCGTCGCCGCTTTTCCGACCCTGCCACCCTGACGCTCGCGATGGCGCGCCGGCGATCAGCCTCGGCATGGCGCGCGCAACTCGCAGGCTTCGTCGGGTTGATCCTGTGGTTGACGATCGCTGCCAGCACCGCCGGCACGGGCGCCATCATCGCGTCCGGCACGGCCCGGCGACCAAGACGTTGGCCACGAAACCCTTGATGACTATGTTGATGCATGGCGGTATTGTCTTCGCCATGCCGTGGTGCAGTCCCAGAGCGGCCTCGCCCGCATCCTGGCGCGTGCCGTGAACTTGGACACCACGATAGAGCTCCGATGGAGACAGCCACCCTGCACGGGGTCGAAGATCCGCAGTTCGATCAGGCACATGCCGTTGTATTCCATTGGCAGACCAGCCAGCACGAAGAAGGAGATCGCCAGCAGCGCGGAGTGGCCGCTCTTGGTCATCACTTGCTGCAACAACTCCAACAGCGGCAGGGAGAAGTCTGCGAGGAAGCAGACCAGCGCCGGAGCGGCAAGCACGAAGCCGGTCGGCACGCCCAGCACCAGCGATCCGACGAACCCGGCGCCAGCAGTGCGCTCATTGAGGGCGTGACGGCGCCGAGCAACACCAGCACGATCATCAACGCGTGTGCGATCTCCTCTACTCAGTCCATCGGATCGTGCAAGTCGTAGCGACATATGACGGACACGGAAACCATCGGCACATCCGATGCTAGGACCAGGCTCGACAGAGCCTCGATCCAGCGGGTCGGTCCGGCGAGATCGATGGGAACACCGTCATCCTGGCGCTGCGTTGGCGCTGCGTTGGCGATGCGTTGGCGATGCGGCTGAGGCGTTCACTTCCCGCGGATGCGCTTGAGCTCGCCGAACACCATGCCAATGGCCTCGTCGCCGATGGCCTTGGTGTGGTTGTCGTAAACCACTTTGGTCCGGTCGCGGATGCGCTGCATCTCGGCGGGGCTGATCTCATTGACCAGCATGCCCTTGGATTTGAGGTTCTCCACGCTGCGCAGGTTCTGCTCGCGATTGACGCGGCGCTCCTCATCGCGGCCAACGACGGCGCATTCGCGCAGCGCGGCCTGTTCGGCCGCCGTCAGGCCGTCCCAGACTTTCTTTGAATGGATCAGGGCGAGCGGCGCATAGGCGTGCTTGGTCAGCGTCAGATACTTCTGCACCTCGTAGAACTTCATGTTCTCGATGTTGGCGTACGGGTTCTCCTGACCGTCCACCGCCTTGGTTTCGAGCGCCGAATAGACCTCGGGGAAAGCCAGAGGAACGGCATTGCTGCCCAGCGTCTTGAAGGTGTCGATGTAGACGTTGTTCTGCATCACGCGCATCTTCACGCCGTCGAAATCCTCCAGCTTTGTGATCGGGCGCTTGCTGTTGGTGGTGTGGCGAAAGCCGTTCTCCCACCAGGCCAGGTTCACCAGCCCGACGGCCTCGAACTTAGGCGCGAACCAGTCGCCGACCTTGCCGTCGAGCACCTGGTCGGCCTCACGCTCGTTGTCGAACAGGAATGGCAGGTCGAACACGCCCAGTGCGGGAATGATGGAGACCAGCGGTGCGGTCGACAGCAACACCATGTCGATGGTGCCGCTGCGCGTGCTTTGGGTCGCGGCGACGTCGCTGCCGAGCACGCTGTCGTAGAACAACTGCAGCTTCAGCTTGCCGCCGGACTTGTCGACCGCGCAGGCCGCCATTTTCCTGGCGCCGATGGCCATCGGGTGCTCTTTGGGTACCTGGATTGAAAAGCGCAGGCTGCGATCCTGGAACTGGGCCGCGGCAGGCGCCGCAAGCAGCGTCGCCGAAGCGGCGAAAGCCAGCAGGGAAAGGCACCGGACCGGTATGTTGCGTTGTTTCATGCAAATGTCTCCTATGTAGTTGGCGGGGCGGGGGGAAGACGCGGCGCAAAGCGGGATCCGGTCAGATGCTCAGCCATTTCAGCGGCACCAATACCAGGGCTGGAAACAGCACCAGCAGCAGCAGCACGATCAGTTCGGCCCAGAGGAACGGCCACAGGCCCGTGATCAGGTCGGCCATCGACACCTTGGCGACGCCGCAGATTACGTTGAGCACAATGCCCACGGGTGGAGTGATCAGGCCGATCGCGTTGTTCATGATGAACAGCACGCCGAAGTAGACCGGGTCGATGCCGGCCTCCTTGACCACCGGCATCAGCACCGGCGTCAGGATCATCACCGTCGGCGCGAAATCCAGCGCCGTTCCGACGACCACGACCAGCACCATGATGACCAGCATCAGCACGGTCTTGTTGCCCATGAAGGGCTGCAGCAGCGCGCTCACCTGGGCCGGCACGTCGGAGGTGGTGATCAGCCAGGCCGACACCAGCGCCGCTGCGATCAGGAACACGACCACCGAGGTGATCTTGGCCGCAGAGACGAGCAGCGCATAGAGTTGGCGCAGCCGAAGCTCTCGGTACACCAGCACACCGACCAGGAAGGCGTAGACGCAGGCAGCGACCCCGGTTTCGGTGGGCGTGAGCACGCCGAACTTGAGTGCGCCGATGATGCCCAGTGGCATGAACAGCGCCCAGATGCCGTCGACGCCGGCGCGCCCGCGGGCGGCCCAGCTCTGGCGCGGCAGTGCCGCCACCCGGTCGCGCCGCACCACCCATGACCAGGCGATGGCCAGTGCCGCGCCCATCATCAGGCCCGGAAAGATGCCGGCCAGGAACAGCTTGCCGATCGACACGTTGGCGATGACGCCGAACATGATCAGGCCGATCGACGGTGGGATCACCGGTGCGATGACACCACCGGCGGCGATCAGCCCCGCGGCGCGCGGCACGTTGTAGCCGGCCTCGCGCATCATCGGAATCAGCAAGGTGCCAATGGCCGCTGCGTCGGCCGCCGCGCTGCCCGAGATCGCGGCCATCACCACCGAGGCAAACACAGCCACCAGACCCAGCCCACCGCGCAGGTGACCGACCCAAGCCAGTGCGAAATTGACGATGCGCCTGGAGATGCCGCCCGCGTTCATCAGCTCGCCCGCAAGCATGAAGAAGGGGATGGCCAGCAGCGGAAAACTGTCGGCCCCTTCGAGCAGCTTCTGCGACAGGATCGTCGCGTCCATCTGGCCTTGCCACATCATCAGCGCGGCCGCACAGACCAGCAGCGCAAACGCAATCGGCGTGCCCAGCGCCATCGCGCCGAGCAGCGAGAAGACGAATACGGCGATCGTCATCGCGTGGCGCCCGCGGTCTCTTCGCTGTCGCGCACAGGCACCAGTTCGTCGTCGGCAAGGCTGCCGTCGGCGATGCGCCACAACCGGTACAGCGCCTGCACGCCGATGGCGATGCTGCAAACATACCCCATGCCGAAGATCCAGATCATCGGCATGCCGGTCACCGGCGCCATGGTCGTGGCGCTGATTTCGTGCTGCTGCCACGTGCCCCAGAAGAGAATGGCGCAGCACAGCAGGATCAGGATCTGGCTGACCGTCAGGCAAGCCAGCTTGCCGCGCCGGCCGAGCTTTTGCACGAGGTTGTCCGTGCCCAGGTGCGTGCCGTCGTGCACCGCGATCACGGCACCGATGAAGGTCAACCAGACGAAGAAGAAGCGCGACAGCTCCTCGGACACTACGATGCCCGAGTTGAAGACGTAGCGCAGCACCACGTTGCCGAACACCATCAGCACCATGCCTAACAGCAGCGCTGCCATCAGGGCTTCGACGCCCCTATAGACCCCGTCGAGCACAGCGGAAGCGGTCCTGGCATGTTCAGGCCCTGTTCCCCGAGTTCGAAAGCGCATGTTCACCGCGCCTTGCCGAGGCTGGCCGGCAGGTCGACGCCGTGGTACTTCTTGTGCATCGCGCTGAGCTTGCCATTGGCCAGGTTGGCGGCAATCCATTGATCCAGCCATGCCTTCAGTTGCGCGTCGCCCTTGCGCACGCCGATCGCGAAGTCGATCTGTTTCAACACGAACTTGATCTCGAGCTGCTTTGCCGGGTTGCGCTTCTGGATGGTGGCAATGAACGACGGGTTCTGCGCGACGATGTCGAGCTGGTTGCTGACAAGCGCCGTCAGCGAGGTGGCCTCGTCGTCGAAGCGGACGATCTCCGCATCCTTGGGGGCGCCCTTGGTGACCTCGGTGTCGTTGGTCGTGCCTCGGGTCACCGCGATCTTCTTGCCCGACAAGTCGGCCAGGCTCTTGATCTCCAAGCTCTTTGGCGCCGCAACGACGTTGAGTGCCGCGCCGTAGGGCACCGAGAAGTCGATGACCTTCTCACGCTCGGGCGTGATCGCGAGCGTCGAGATCACGATGTCCGCCTTGTTCGTCGTCAGGAACGGAATCCGGTTCGGGCCGGTCGTCGGCACCACCTCCAGCGCCACGCCGAGATCCGCGGCCAGCAGCTTGGCCAGTTCGACTTCGGATCCGATCAGCTCCAGCTTGTCGTCCTTCATCGCATAGGGCGGCAGGCCGACGTCCATGGCGATGCGGATCTTCTTGGCCTGCTGGATCGCCGCCAACGTGTCGTTCTGCGCTTCGGCGCGCTGGCCGATCGCCAGCGCCGTCACCGCCAGGAAGGCAAGCAGAAGGTGTCTTGTCGGGTTCATCGTTGTCTCCAGTGGTTGTGAGGTCGAAGTTCAACCTGCATGGCCGACGAAATCGGCCAGCTCCTTGGTGCGTGGTGAGCGCAATATCTCCGCCGCACCACTTTCATGGACGACGCCGCTACGCATGTAGACGACTCGATCGGCGACATGGCGCGCGAACGCCATCTCGTGGGTCACGAGCACCATCGTCATGCCGTCAACGGCGAGCTGCTCCATCACGCGCAGCACCTCGCCAGTCAGTTGCGGGTCGAGCGCCGAGGTCACCTCGTCGAAGAGCATCAGTTGCGGCTCCATCGCCAGGCTGCGAGCAATCGCGACGCGCTGCTGCTGCCCGCCCGAGAGTTGCTCCGGATAGGCCGCCAGCTTCTCAAGCATGCCGACCTTCGCGAGTACCGCGCGGGCAAGCTCGCGCGCCTGAACACGCGGCAGGCGCTTGACCGAGCGCAGCGCCAGCGTCACGTTCTGCTCGACGCTGAGGTGCGGAAACAGGTTGTAGCTCTGGAAGACGATGCCGACGGCGCGCCGCAGCGACGCAAGATTGGTCTTGGCCTCGTGCAGCGCGTGTCCGCACACCCTCAGCGTGCCGCGGTCGATGGTTTCCAGCCTGTCCATGCAACGCAATGCGGTGCTCTTGCCGGAGCCGCTCTGCCCGATGATCGCCAGCACTTCGCCACGCGAGACGGTGAGGCTGATGCCGCGCAGCACATGATCGCGACCGAAACTCTTGTGCACGTCGTGCATCTCAACGACGGGCGACATGCATCTTCCTTTCCAGCCTGCGCGCCTGCCTTGACAGCGGATAGCAGAGTGCGAAGTACAAGACCCCGGCAAGACCGAAGTACAGGAACGGTTGGAAGGTCGCGTTGTTCAGGATCTTGGCGTTGTAGGACAACTCGGCATAGCCGACGACGAGCGAGGCGACCGACGTGTTCTTGACGACCTGGACCATGAAGCCGACCGTGGGCGGCGTCGCGATCCGAACGGCCTGCGGGAGGATGACCCGGAACATCCGCTGCCAGCGGCTCAGGCCGAGGCATTCGGCTGCTTCCCATTGCTGCTGGGCCACAGACTGCATCGAGCCGCGCCAGATTTCGCCAAGGTAGACGCTCGCGTAAACCGTCATGGCCAGCGTGGCGGCGGTGAGGGGTGCGACTGCCGGCAGGCCGAGCAGACTGGGCCCATAGAAGCACAGGCCCATGAGCACGAGCAGCGGAATGCCCTGCAGCACCTGGATGTACAGGCCGGTTGCCTTCGCCACGGCGCGCACTGGAGAGATTCTCGACAGTGCGATCAGGAAGCCGAACAGGCCGCCGAAGGCGAGGCTCAAGCTGCTCAACAGGAGGGTGCCTCCCAGTCCGGCGATCAATAGCAGAAACTGCGCCTGGTTCATGCGTTCGCGCCGCTACAGCGGCGTACCCAGTCTTCGTCGGCGCGGAAACAGCAAGGCACCCAGAAGCCAGAAGCAGCCGCGCACGAGCATCGTGAGGAGCAGATACGTGAGGCCGATGACGATGAAAACCTCGAAGTTCCTGAACGTCTCGCTCTGGATGCGACTGGCGATGCCGAACAGTTCCTCGACGCCCACCGACGACAGGATGCTCGAGGCCAGCATCATCAGCACGTACTGACTGACGAGCGCCGGATAGACGCGCTCCAGAGCCGGCCGTACGATCACGTGCAGGTAGGTCTGCGCCTTGTTCAGACCCAGGCATTCGGCAGCTTCGATCTGCCCGCGCTGGATTGACTCGATGCCTGCGCGCACGATCTCGGTCGTGTACGCGCCAATGTTGACGATCAACGCAAGGCTAGCGCCGACGATGATCGGCATGCGCAATCCCAGGCTGGCCATGCCGAAGATCAGGAAATACGCTTGTATCAGCAGCGGCGTGTTGCGAATGATTTCCACATACGCAGAGACACAGCGCCTGAGCCATGTCGGCCCATCGGTCTTTGCGATCGCGCACAGAGTGCCCAGTACGACGCCCGCGATGGTGGCAAAGAAAGTCAGGCGCAATGTCACACCGACGCCTTCCATAAGCAACGGCCAATGCACAAGGACAGCGCCGAAATCGAACTCGTACTTCATGAACCGGTAGCGCCAGTGCCTTCCGAATTGAACACTTTTTGTGTACCGATTTACTGTATCGATTTACTGTATCGATTCACTTGACCGGAGCGCTTGGGACTTTCCCTGATTTCGTTCGACGGCAATGCCCACTTCCGGCGGCTGTTTGCCGCCGCCAAATGGACTCACACCAAGTTGCGTTCCAAACAAAGTGGTCCATTTGAATCCGGTCATGAATTGGGTGCGTGAAGGATCAGCTTCCAGGGCTCGCAGTCCGTCGGTCAGGCTGCGCTAGACGGCTTCGAGGTCGGCGAAGACGTGATTGGCGAAGCAGTCCTCGCGTCGTGCGACCTCGCCCAGGAACAGCGACATGGTCTCGGCGTTGACCCACGGCAGACATCGTTCAAGCCGGCGTAGTGGTATCGAACTCCGAGGTCGGCCAGGGGACGCTGATGGTGCAGCCGCTGCTGTACCGGCTGGTCTGCCGCAACGGCCTGATCGCGTCGGACCGCTCGCTGCGTAAGACGCACGTCGGCCGATCGCTCGGCACCGATGATGAGACCAATCACGATGTTCAGGGACGACACCCTGCGTGCCGACGACAAGGCCTTCTTCCTGAAGGTGCGTGACGTCGTGCAGGCGGCGGTATCGGAGGCAACCTTCCATCAGACAGCCCAGAAGCTGCAGAAGATGTTGCACATTGCGTTGACCGGCAACCCAGTCAAGACGGTCGAGGTGCTAGCACAGCGCTACACGCTGAACGACAGAGAACGGTCGGGCGTGCTACGCCAGTTGATTGCCGAAGGCGATCTGTCCGGCTACGGGCTGGTCAACGCGGTGACGCACTTCAGCCAGGAAGTCGAAGACTACGACCGAGCCACCGAGTTTGAAGCGCTGGGCGGCAAGCTGATCGAGCTACCGGCCGATGAGTGGAAGGGGCTGGCGCAGGCCGCCTGAACTCTTTCAGTGGGGCATGGGAGGGGGCCCCTTTGGCCCGCGCACCGGACACAAGGTGCTGACGCTGCAGGGCGTCATGCCCAGGGTTGACTTCAAGCACAAGCTGTGCGCCGACATGCAGGGTTTCAGCCCGCACGCCGCGGTGCGCTGCGCGGCCGACGAGCGCCGGGCGCCGGGCGCCGGGCGCTGGAGCAGCTGTGCCGCTACATCACCTGCCCGGCACTGGCCAACGAACGGGTGCAAACCAACGCCGCAGGCCAAGTGGGGTGCTCAAGCTCAAGACCCCGTGGCGCGACGGCACCACGCACCTGGAGATGTCGCCGCTGGAGTTCATGCAGCGGCTGGCAGCCCTGGTGCTCAGGCCCAAGCTGCACCTGATCCGCTTCCATGGCGTTCTTGCACCCAACGCCAAGCAGCGCGCGATGGTGGTGCCGCAAGTGCTCGAGCCATCCGCGCGGGAAGCCAAGCCCGCCGAGTGCGAGGCGAGCTGCGTGCACCACAGGCCGGTGCGGCTGAGCTGGGCGCGGCTGCTCAAGCGCGTGTTCGAGCTCGACCTCGAGCACTGCGCGAACCGCGGCGGCGAGCTGAAGATCATTGCGGCCATCCTGGAGCAGCCGGTGATGGAGAAGATCCTCACGCATCTGGGTCTGCAGCCTATGATGGCGCGGTACACGCACTAGCCTCGGCATTCAGATGGTGAAGGCGACTTCGCGTCCTACGTCGAGTGCCAGCAGCAGGCCAGCGACACCTATGCCGACCGCGAGCGCTGGACGCGCATGTCGATCCTGAATGTGGTGCGCATGGGCAAGTTCTCGTCGGATCGCAGCATCCGCGACTACTGTCGCGACATCTGGCGCGTGCAGCCGACGAAGATCGCGCTGCTGTCCGAAGACGAGATGACGGGGGATCTGCTGCAGTAGCCCGTGCGGCGGCTCAGTCCAGCTTGACGCCCAGGTCCACCGCCGCCTTGATCCACGCCGGCACCGCACGGTCCCATTCGGCGCGCGTTTCGGCCAGGTTCTGCGGCTTGTTGGGGATGCCGAAGTTCTCGCGCAGCTTGGCCGACTGAGGGCTTTCTGCGCCCTTGACCACTACCGCCGACAGCGTTTGCAGCACCGCCTCGGGCGTGCCGGACGGCGCCATCAGCACCAGCCCGCCTTCCAGCGGCACCAGCGTGCCGGTGACGCCCTGCTCGATCAGCGTCTGCACCTCGGGCAGGCGCGGACTGCGGTAGTTGCCGGTCACGCCGATCGGCTTGACGCCGCGCGTCGACACGGTGTTGAAGGCCTGGTAGCTGCCGACCGCGATCTGCAGCTGGTTGCTGGCCACGTCCACCCACATCGGCGCTTCGCCGCGGTACTGGATCACCTGGAGCTTCAGGCCATAGTTGCGGTTGAACAGGTCGGCCAGCATGTGCGGGTACGAGCCCGGCGCGTACGAGCCCATCGACAGGTCCTTGCCCTTGGCCCAGTCGATGAATTCCTTGAAGTTGCGCGTCGGCACGTTGGGCGCGACGCCCACCACCAGCGGCCCCGAGGGGAAGATCGCGATCGGCGTCAGATCCTTGTCCAGGTTGTAGGGCAGCTTGGTGTAGAGCACGCGGTTGGTCATGACCGTGCCGGTGGTCGTGACCAGCAGCGTGCAGCCGTCGGGCGGCGACTTGACGACCGCGTCGATGCCGATCACCGCGCCGGCGCCGGTCTTGTTCTCCACCACCACCGACGCGCCGAGCTGCTGCGTCAGCTGCTCGCCGTACAGCCGGGCATAAGCATCGGTCAGCCCGCCGGGCGGGAAGGGCACGACGATGCGGATCTGGCGCGACGGGAACTTGGCGGGTTGGGCGTGCACGGTCGGCAGCGCGGCGACGCCGGCAAGCGCGGCCGAGGCGGCAATCAACTGGCGGCGGGTGGGGCGGCCGGGCTTGTGCATCGTGTCGGTCTCCTCGTGGGCGGGTGGGTTCGGGTCGGCCGCAGCATAGTGCCGGGCGCCGCCGAGCCGTCTACGGTCGAACCCGAGCCCGGGCCGGCGCTACAGTGGCCGCCATGGGAGGCACACGGCATGGACATCGGCACACTGCTGGCGCTGGGAGCGCGCGTCGGCGACAAGCTCGCGGCACGCGGCCAGACGCTCGCCGTGGCCGAGTCTTCCGCCGGCGGGCTGATATCGACGGCGCTGCTGGCACGCGCCGGCGCGTCGGCCTACTACTTCGGCGGTGCGGTGCTGTACACGCGCCGCTCGCGCCGGCTGCTGACCACGCTCACATCCGACGATACCGTCGGCATGCGCTCGTCGAGCCTGCCCTATGCGCAGCTGCTGGCGCGCCACCAGCGCACGCGCTTCCGCGCCAGCTGGGGGCTGGCGGAGACCGGTGCGGCCGGACCGTCCGGCAACACCTATGGCGACCCGGCGGGGCACAGCTGCTTGGCGGTGGACGGTCCGGTGTGCCTGGAACGCATGCTGCGTACCGGGCAGAGCGAGCGGCAGCACAACATGCTGGCCTTCGCGACAGCGGCGCTGGAGCTGCTGGAACGGGCGCTCGACAGCAGCGAAGGCTGACGCCGCCGCCGTGCTTCAGTCCGGCGCCTTCAGCACGATCAGCAGGTCCTTGGCCTGCACGCGGTCGCCGGGCGCGATGTGCACCGCCTCGACCTCGGCATCGCGGTCGGCGGTGACGTGGGTTTCCATCTTCATCGCCTCCAGCGACAGCAGCGTGCTGCCGGCGCCGATGCGCTGGCCGACCGCGACCGCGACGTTGACGATCGCGCCGGGCATCGGCGCGGCCACGTGCCAGGGGTTGGTGGCATCGGCCAGCGGGCGGGCGCCGGCGGCGGCCGCGCCTTCGCGCACGACGCGCAGCATGCGCGTCTGGCCGTTCAGCTCGAACTGCACTTTCTGCGCCGTCTCGCCGTCGGGCGTGATCGACTGCAGCGCCACCAGCAGGATCTTGCCGGGGTCGATCTCCACGGCGATCTCCTGCTGCGGCTGCGGCCCGTAGAAGAACACCGGCGTCGGCAGCGTCGAGGTGTCGCCGTGCGCGCGCACGTGCGCGGCGTACTCGCGCATCACCTTCGGGTACATCAGGTACGAGGATAGCTGCTGTTCGTCCAGCGGCAGCTCGCATTCGGCCTCGCCCTGCTTGCGCGCCGCGTCCATGTCGACGGGCGCGATGCGGTCGCCGGGCCGGTAGGGCGCGGGCGGTGAGTCGCCGGGGCCGAGCTTCAGCACCTTGCGGCTGATGTCCTCGGGGAAGCCGTCGGGCGGGAAGCCGACCTCGCCGCGGAACAGGGCCACCACCGACTCGGGGAAGGCGATCTCGCGCGCCGGGTCCATCACGTCGCTGGCCTTCAGGTCGCTGGCCACCATCATCAGCGCCATGTCGCCGACCACCTTGGAGGTCGGCGTCACCTTGGTCACGTCGCCGAACAGCTTGTTCACGTCGGAGTAGGTCTGCGACACCTCGGTCCAGCGGTGCGCCAGGCCGAGCGCGCGCGCCTGTTCGCGCAGATTCGTGTACTGGCCGCCGGGCATCTCGTGGCGGTAGACGTCGGCGGTGCCCGAGCGGATCTCGCTCTCGAAGGGCGAATAGAAGCGGCGCACGCCCTCCCAGTACATCGACGCCGCATGCAGCGCAGCGGCCGGCAGCCGCGGTTCGCGCTCGCTGCCCTGCAGCGCCGCGGCGATGGCCGACAGGTTGGGCTGCGAAGTGAGCCCGCTCATCGCATCGAGCGCGCCGTCCACCGCGTCGCAGCCGGCGTCGATGGCGGCCAGCACCGAGGCCGCGCCGGCGCCGCTGGTGTCGTGGGTGTGGAAGTGCAGCGGCAGCCCGGTCTCCTCTTTCAGCGCCTTGATCAGCGCGGCCGCGGCGCGCGGCTTGCACACGCCGGCCATGTCCTTCAGGCTGAGGATGTGCACCCCCGCTTGCTGCAGCTCCCTGGCGATGCCCAGGTAGTACTTGAGGCCGTACTTGGGCCGCGATTCGTCGAACAGGTCGGCGCTGTAGCAGATGGCGCCTTCGCACAGCATGCCGGTCTCCAGCACCGCGTCGATGGCCACGCGCATGTTCTTCACCCAGTTGAGCGAGTCGAAGACGCGGAACAGGTCGATGCCGCCGGCCGCGGCCTGCTGCACGAAGTGCTTCACCACGTTGTCGGCATAGTTGGTGTAGCCCACCGCGTTGGAGCCGCGCAGCAGCATCTGGAACAGGATGTTCGGCACGGTGCTGCGCAGCTGCGCCAGCCGCGCCCAGGGGTCTTCCTTCAGGAAGCGCAGCGCCACGTCGAAGGTGGCGCCGCCCCAGCATTCCAGCGAGAACAGGCCCGACAGCTCGCGCGCATAGTAGGGCGCGATCGGCAGCAGGTCGGCCGTGCGCATGCGCGTGGCCAGCAGCGACTGGTGCGCGTCGCGCATCGTGGTGTCGGTGACCAGCACCTGTTTCTGCGCCAGCATCCACTGCGCGAAGCCGGCCGGGCCCAGAGCCTGCAGCCGCTGGCGCGTGCCGTCCGGGATCGGCGCGTCGGTAGCGACCTGCGGCAGCACCGGCTTCGGCAGCGGCAGCGCCGGCAACGTGCGGCCGGCCACCTCGGGGTTGCCATGCACCGCCACCTCGGCCAGGAAGCGCAGCATCTTGCTGGCGCGGTCGCGGCGCGCGGCGAAGGCCAGCAGCTCCGGCGTGTTCTCGATGAAGCGCGTGGTCAGTTCGTTCTTGGTGTCGTCGACGAAGGCCGGATGGTTGATCAGGTTTTCCAGGAACTGCAGATTGGTGGCCACGCCGCGGATGCGGAACTCGCGCAGCGCGCGGTCCATGCGCGCGATGGTCTCGGTGGCGGTCGGCGCCCAGGCCGTGACCTTGACCAGCAGCGAGTCGTAGTAGGGCGTGATGACCGCGCCGCCGTAGGCCGTGCCGGCATCGAGCCGGATGCCGAAGCCGGCCGCGCTGCGGTACGCGGCCAGCCGGCCGTAGTCGGGCAGGAAGCCGTTTTCCGGGTCCTCGGTGGTGACGCGGCACTGCAGCGCATGGCCGTTCAGCGGCACCTTGTCCTGCGCGGGCACGCCGGTGGGCAGCTTGCCGTCGCCGGCATCGGCGGTGACGCCGATCCAGCCGCCTTCGGTGATGCGGATCTGCGCCTTGACGATGTCCACGCCGGTGATCATCTCGGTCACCGTGTGCTCCACCTGGATGCGCGGGTTGACCTCGATGAAATAGCACTGGCCGTCGTCGGCGTCCATCAGGAATTCGACCGTGCCGGCATGGGTGTAGCCCACCGAGGCCATCAGCTTCAGCGCGCTGCCGCACAGCGCGGCGCGGCCTGCCGCGTCCAGGTACGGCGCCGGGGCGCGTTCCACCACCTTCTGGTTGCGCCTCTGCACGGTGCAGTCGCGCTCGTGCAGATGCACCAAATTGCCGTGCAGGTCGCCCAGGATCTGCACCTCGACGTGGCGCGCGCGGCGGATCAGCTTCTCGAAATAGACCTCGTCGTTGCCGAAGGCCGCCAGCGCCTCGCGCCGCGAGGCCTCCAGCGCGCCCGGCAGCTCGGCCGCGGACTCGATGACGCGCATGCCGCGCCCGCCGCCGCCCCAGCTGGCCTTGAGCATCACCGGAAAGCCGATGCCGGCGGCGAGCCGCGCGCATTCGGCCACGTCGTAGGGCAGCGGCGGCGTCGCCGGCATCACCGCCACGCCGGCGGCCACCGCCGCATAGCGCGCCGCCACCTTGTTGCCCAGCGTGCGCATCACCTCGGGGCTGGGGCCGATCCAGCGCAGGCCGGCGGCAATCACCGCGTCGGCGAAATCGGGGTTCTCCGACAGGAAACCGTAGCCCGGGTGGATGGCATCGGCGCCGGCGCGTTTGGCGATGCGCAGGATGTCCTCGCCGTCCAGATAGGCGGCCAGCGGCTTCTTGCCCTCGCCGACCAGATAGCTCTCGTCGGCCTTGAAGCGGTGCAGCGCCTGGCGGTCCTGCTGCGAGTAGATGGCGACGGTGCGGATGCGCATTTCCGAGGCGGCGCGCATCACGCGGATGGCGATCTCGGAGCGGTTGGCGATCAGGATCGATCGGATCGGTTCGGTGGGCATGGCGCTCGCTCGCTGTTGGTGCGTAAAGCCCATGCCATGCATGGATCGTGCTAGCTGTCAGGCGGCGCCTGCCAATCGCCGCGGGCCGAGCGCTGCTGGCGCTGTGCCCGTTCCTGCGCCCATTGCGCCTCCAGCTGCTGGCGGCCTTCCTTGGTCAGCGCGATCAGCCGCTTCTCGTCGTCGGAGTGCGGTGCCATGCGCTGCATCAGCTCGATGCTGTGGCGGCGGAAGCGCAATGCCTGGTTGCGCGCCGCATGGCGCTCCCAGCCCATCTGCTCGAGCACGCTGCGCGCGCTCATCAGCGCGGAGTCCAGCGTCTCGCGTTCGATCAGCGTGACGCCCAGTGCGCTCAAGCGGTAGTAGTGACCGACATTGCGTGCGCGCGCCACGATGCTCAGCGACGGGAAATGCTCGCGCACCAGCTTGGCCACCTCCACGCTCTGTTCGACGTCGTCGATCGCCAGCACGAACACGCGCGCGCGGCCGGCGCCGGCCACGCGCAGCAGGTCCAGCCGCGTCGCGTCGCCGTAGAAGGCCTTCCAGCCGAAGCGGCGCACGGTTTCGATCTGCTCCACATCGTGGTCCAGCACCGTGGCCTGCAGGCCGTTGGCCGACAGCAGCCGGCCGACGATCTGGCCGTAGCGGCCGAAGCCGGCGATGATCACCGGCGCATCCTGGTGGTGAGCGATCTCGTCCAGCTTGCGCGTCGGCGCCGCGGCATGGCGCGCCGCCAGGCGGTCGGCGCCGATCAGCAGCAGCGGCGCCACCAGCATCGACAAGGTCACCGAGGCCACCAGCAGCGACGAGGTCGGTGCGTCGATGACGCCGGCGCCGGCCGCGGCCTGGAAGACGACGAAGCCCATCTCGCCGCCCTGCGCCAGCAGCACGACGAACAGCGGCCGTTCGCCCGCCGCCATGCCGGTGGCGCGCGCGATGCCCCACAGCACCAGCGACTTGACCACCAGCAATCCGATGACGATGGCGGCCACCAGCAAGGGCTGTGCGGCGATCACCGCGAAGTCGATGCTCATGCCCACGGCGATGAAGAACAGGCCGAGCAGCAGGCTCTTGAAGGGCTCGATGTCGGTTTCCAGCT
>CAYUPF010000084.1:0-17154 GCA_964446545.1 uncultured Rubrivivax sp. | reverse complement strand
GCAACATCACCGTCAACTGCGTGGCGCCGGGCTTCATCGCCACCGACATGACCGATGCGTTGCCCGAGGCCCAGAAGGCCGCGCTGCAGCAGCAGATCCCGCTGGGCCGCCTGGGCACGCCGCAGGAGATCGCACATGCGGTCGCCTTCCTGGCCTCGCCCCTGGCGGGTTACATCACCGGTGCCGAACTGCACGTCAACGGCGGCATGTTCATGAACTGAAGGGCCCGGTGCGGGCCGATCGGCGCCGGGCGGGCGCACTATTAGAATCGCCCGGTTAATCTGAATCCACTCCTGGAGGAGTCATGAGCGATATCGAAGCGCGTGTCAAGAAAATCATTGCCGAGCAACTCGGCGTGCCCGAGTCCGACGTCACCAATGCCAAGGCCTTCGTGGCCGACCTGGGCGCCGACTCGCTCGACACGGTGGAACTGGTGATGGCGCTGGAGGACGAATTCGGCATCGAGATCCCGGACGAAGAGGCCGAGAAGATCACCACGGTGCAGCTGGCGATCGACTACGCCACCAGCCACCAGAAGGCCTGAGCCGCAGCACATGAGCCGCCGCCGCGTCGTCGTCACCGGACTCGGACTGATCAGCCCGGTCGGCAACACCGTGGCCGAAGGCTGGGCCAACCTGCTGGCCGGGCGCAGCGGCATCGCCCACATCACGCGCTTCGATGCCTCGGCCTTTGCCTGCAAGTTTGCCGGCGAGGTGAAGGGCTTCAATGTCGAGGACTACCTCCCCGGCAAGGAAGCGCGGCACATGGACGCCTTCATCCACTACGGCCTGGCCGCGGCGATGCAGGCGGTGCGCGATTCCGGTCTGCCGGTGGGCGATGCGCTGACCGAAGAGACGGCCGAACGCATCGGCTGCCTGGTCGGTTCTGGCATCGGCGGGTTGCCGATGATCGAGCAGACCGACGGCGAGTACCGCGCGCGCGGCCCGCGCCGCATCTCGCCTTTTTTCGTGCCGGCCTCGATCATCAACATGATCTCGGGCCATCTGTCCATCCAGTACGGCTTCACCGGGCCGAATCTAGCGATCGTCACCGCCTGCACCACCGGGCTGCACTGCATCGGCGAGGCCGGCCGGCTGATCGAATACGGTGACGCCGACGTGATGGTCGCCGGCGGCTCCGAGGCCACGATCTCGCCGCTGGGCGTCGGTGGTTTCGCCGCGGCGCGCGCGCTGTCGACGCGCAACGACGACCCGAAGACCGCCTCGCGCCCCTGGGACAAGGACCGCGACGGCTTCGTGCTCGGCGAAGGCGCCGGCGTGCTGGTGCTCGAGGAGTACGAGCACGCCAAACGCCGCGGCGCCAGCATCTACGCCGAGCTGGCCGGCTTCGGCATGGGCGCCGATGCCTTCCACATGACCGCGCCCAACGTCGACGGCCCGAAGCGTGCGATGAAGGCGGCACTGCGCAACGCCGGCCTCAACGCCGACCAGGTGCAGTACCTCAACGCGCACGGCACCTCCACGCCGCTGGGCGATGTCAACGAGACCAACGCCATCAAGCTGGCCTTCGGCGAGCATGCCAGGCGTCTGGTGGTCAATTCCACCAAGTCGATGACCGGCCACCTGCTCGGCGGCGCCGGCGGCATCGAATCGCTGTTCACCGTGCTGGCGCTGCACCACCAGGTGTCGCCGCCGACGATCAACATCTTCAACCAGGATCCGCAGTGCGACCTGGACTACTGCGCCAACGCGGCGCGCGAAATGAAGATCGACTACGCGGTGAAGAACAACTTCGGCTTCGGCGGCACCAACGGCACGCTGGTCTTCCGCCGGGTTTGACGACGCTCCTGTCGCCGCGCATGCGCGTTGCCCCCCCTGTCCAGGCCTTGTCCTGCAGCGCCGGGCCCTGGCGGTTGTTCCAGCAAGCCCTGGTCGCGCTGAGCACGGCCGTGGCCGTCGCGTGGGCCGGCGCGCAATCGGGGGTTGAAGGCGTGGCGCTGGCCGGCGGCGCCTTGGCCCTGGGCCTGGCTTCCGCCTGGTGGGCGGGCCGCAGGCTGGTCAAACCGGCCCGGCGGCTGGCCTGGGATGGCGCGACCTGGTCCTTGCACCCGGAGAGCCTGACCGGCCAGGTGGCGCTGATGATCGACCTGGGCGACTGG
Source organism: uncultured Rubrivivax sp. (assembly GCA_964446545.1). Classification (GTDB taxonomy): domain Bacteria; phylum Pseudomonadota; class Gammaproteobacteria; order Burkholderiales; family Burkholderiaceae_C; genus Rubrivivax. Next base: position 15,035 of record CAYUPF010000084.1, on the reverse strand, counting down.
ATGCTGGTGCGCTTTTCGCCTGGTGCGCATTGGCTGCCGCTGTCGCGCGGCGATGCCGCCGCGGACTGGCAGGCGCTGAGGGTGGCGCTGCATGCCGCGCCGCCGCTGCGGCCAGGCGCATGAACGCCGCGGATGCCGACGCCCAGCTGATCGAGCGCTTCAAGCGAGGCGACCGCCGGGCCTTCGAGATGCTGGTGGTCAAGTACCAGCGGCGCATCGAGCGGCTGATCGCGCGCATGGTGCGCGACACCGACCTGGTCGAGGACATCGCGCAGGAAACCTTCATCCGCGCCTACCGGGCGCTGCCGCAGTTTCGCGGGGAGAGCGCCTTCTACACCTGGCTGTACCGCATCGCCGTCAATTCGGCCAAGAAGGCGCTCAGTGACATGAAGCGCGACCCGGTCATTACCGAGGCGGCTTTCGCGCTGCGTGACGAAGACGACGAAACTTCCCGTGCCGGGACTGAACTAACGGACGGCGAAACCCCCGAATCCTTGCTGGCGAGCAAGGAAATCGCTGCCACCGTGAACGCCGCCATCGAGGCCTTGTCCGAGGACCTGCGCCAGGCGATCACGCTGCGCGAGATCGAGGGCCTGAGCTATGAAGAGATTGCCGAAGCAATGAACTGTCCGATCGGTACCGTGCGCTCGCGCATCTTTCGCGCCCGCGAGGCCATTGCCGAGCGGCTGCGTCCGCACATCGAGGCCAAAGACGGAAAACGCTGGTAAGCCCTGCCCTGGAGTCGAGCATGAACCATCAACCCCCTGTCGACGCGAACGATCCGCGCTGGCTGCTGTCGGCGCTGGCCGACGGCGAGGCCGATGCCGCCGAGTCCGGCGGCGGCTGTGCCGCCTGGGCGGCCGGCAATGCGGCGGCGCGCGAGCGCTGGCATGCCTACCACCTCATCGGCGACGTGCTGCGCAGCGAGGACCTGGCCAGTGCGCCGAGGCGGGACCGGGCCTTCCTCGAACGTTTGAGCCAACGTCTGGACACGGAGCCGGCCGTGCTCGTACCGCAGCCGCTGCAGGCCGCGACGCCGGCGCGGCGCCGCGCCTGGCTCATGCCGGCGGCGCTGGCGGCCAGCGTGATGGCGCTGGCCACGGTGCTGGTGGTGACCGTAGGCCCGGCCGGCGAGAACTCGGCGTCGACGCTGGCTGCGGCGCCGACCGCACCCACCGTCATGGCCGTGGCCGCGTCGGCCGCGCCGGCGCTGGCCGAAGTAGTGGCGCCGTCGGGCGGACGCATCGTGCGCGACGCCCAACTCGACCGCTACCTGCGCGCGCACCGTGACTACGCCACGGCGCTGCCGGGCTCGTTGCCGGGCGGCTCCGGCCGCAGCATCACCAACGTATCGCTGGACCGCTGAAGCCGATGCGTGCGCCGGCGACCCGCTTGCCCTGGCTCGGCCTGTTCGTGCTGTGGGCGGCACTGAGCGCGCTGCCGCTGGCGCATGCCGACACCAAGGAAGCGTTGGGCAAGCCCTTGTCGTCCGCCGAGGCGCGCAAGTGGCTGGCGCGCATCCATGTCGCGGCGCACGAGCGCAACTACCAGGGCACGCTGGTCTACAGTGCCGATGGCGCGCTGTCCAGCGCGCGTGTCGCGCATTTCTGCGAAGGTGCGCAGTCCTACGAGCGCATCGAGGTGCTCGACGGGCGCATGCAGCAGATCTACCGCCACAACGACCGTGTCTTCACGCTGTGGCCGCGTTCGCGCGTGGCGGTGGTCGAGGAACGCGACCCGCGACAGGCCTCGCTGCGCCCGGTGATCGAGCCGCGCGCCGAAGAGAACTACGAGTTGCGCGAGCAGGGTATCGAACATGTCGCCGGGCGCGAGGCGCAGATCCTGCTGCTCAGCCCGCGCGATGCGCACCGCTTCGCGCAGCGGCTGTGGATCGACAGCCGCAGTGGCCTGGTGCTGCGTGCCGACGTGCTCGGCGAGCGCCAGCAGGTGCTGGAGTCGAGCGCTTTCTCGCAGGTCGAGGTCGGCGTCAAGCCCAAGCCACAAAGCGTGCTGCAGCCGATGAAACAGCTCAACGGCTACCGCCAGGTGCGGCCTTCGCAGGTGCCGACGCAACTGGACAATGAAGGCTGGGTCTTGAATGCCGTGCCGGCCGGCTTCCAGCTGAGTAACTGCACCCGCCGCACGCTCGACCCGGTGGAAGGCGGCGGCGAGCCGGCATCGGTGCTGCAGGCCGTGTTCTCCGACGGCCTGACCCATGTGTCGATCTTCGTCGAGATCATCGACCGAGCGCGCCCCAAGAAGGCGCTGCTCACCCAGGTGGGCGCCACGCATACGCAGATGCAGGCCTACGGCAGCGACTGGTGGGTCACGGTGATGGGTGACGTGCCGCCCCAGACGCTCAAGCAGTTCCACCAGGCCCTTGAACGGCGCCGCTGATCCCCACATATGGTCGATGGCTGTTGGCCGCGACTTCCCAGGAGTCCGAATGCGTTCCAGAGTTTCCGTCCCTGAATTCGATGCCCGGATGCGCGTTCTGTGGCTCGGCCTGATGTTGTTGCTGGCGCTGGCTGCATGGCCGGCGCTGGTGCGCGCGCAGTCGCTGCCCGACTTCACCGAACTGGTCGAGCGTGTCGGCCCGGCGGTGGTGAACATCCGCACGCTGGAGCGCGGCCGCCAGGCCTCGGCCGGCGGTGCCGAGATCGACCCGAATGTGGAGGAGTTCTTCCGCCGCTTCGGCATCCCGCTGCCCGGCCGTCCCGACCCGCGGCGCGCGCCACGCGGCGGCGACGAGGAGCCGCAGCAGCGCGGCATGGGCTCGGGCTTCATCCTCAGTGCCGATGGCTTCGTCATGACCAATGCGCATGTGGTCGATGGTGCCGACGAGGTGCTGGTCACCCTGACCGACAAGCGCGAGTTCAAGGCGCGCATCGTCGGTACCGACCGGCGCACCGACATCGCCGTGGTCAAGCTCGAAGCCACCGGGCTGCCCTTCGTCAAGATCGGTGACAGCGACCGCCTGAAGGTCGGTGAATGGGTCGTCGCCATCGGCTCACCCTTCGGGCTGGAGAACACCGTCACTGCCGGTATCGTCAGCGCCAAGCAGCGCGACACCGGCGACTATCTGCCCTTCATCCAGACCGACGTGGCCATCAACCCCGGCAACTCCGGCGGCCCGCTGCTCAACCTGAAGGGCGAGGTGGTGGGCATCAACTCGCAGATCTTCAGCCGTTCGGGCGGCTACATGGGCATTGCCTTTGCCATCCCCATCGCCGATGCGATGCGCGTGTCGGAGCAACTGCGCACCAACGGGCGTGTCATCCGCGGGCGCATCGGCGTGCAGATCGCGCCGGTGACCAAGGAAGTCGCCGAATCCATCGGCCTGGGCAAACCCACTGGCGCGCTGGTGCAGAACGCCGAGGCCGGCGGGCCCGCGGACAAGGCGGGCATCGAGGCCGGCGACATCATCACCAAGGTCGATGGCAAGGTGGTGGAGAAGTCGGGTGAACTGCCGCGTTTGATCGGCAACACCAAGCCCGGCACCAAGGCGACGCTGCAGGTGTTCCGCCGCGGCGTCAACAAGGACATCACCGTCACCGTGGCCGAGTTCGAGGCCGACAAGCCGATCCGCACCAGCGACCCCGGCACACCGCCCGCACCCAAGGGGGCGCTGGGGCTGTCGGTGGCCGACCTCAGCGATGCGCAGAAGCGCGAGATGCGGCTGCGTGGCGGCGTGCGCGTCGAAGCGGTGGATGGTGCGGCGGCCCGTGCCGGACTGCGCGAGGGCGACGTCATCCTGTCGATGGACAACACCGAGATCGCCGACGTCAAGCAGTTCAACCAGCTGGTGCAGAAGGCCGAGAAGGCCAAGGCGGTGAGCGTGCTGGTGCGCCGCGGCGAGGCCGTCAACTACCTGGTCATCAAGCCGACACGCTGAGGCACGACGAAACACCCCGATTGGCCGAGTACGCCCAGGGGTGTTTCCATGATGCGGGATCGTCAATTTCCGTGCCTGCGCGCCTTGACGGGGTTCGACTGGATGGTAGGTTAGTGACCTGTCACTTCAAATCGACCGCGTCGGGGATTGCATCGCAGGGCGACTAGAATCAGCCTGAGAAGGCGCCGTTTACCGGCCAACGCGGTCAGACTCTGTGGCTTTTGTGCGAAGCGCCCAAGCACGCCACAGACCTGTGGATATCTTGTTGAAAAGATTCTATGTTGGCAGTCCGCAACGGCCGAAAAACAAGCACTGGCGCGGCTTCCAGCCCGATTCTTTTGACTACAATGAAAGCCCAACAAGCAGTTGCCAAACGTTCTGTTGGAAGGCGCGTCACCCATTCGACGTGCCTTTTTTTTGATTGCGGCACGGCCCTTCGGGCCTTCACATCGCTGCGCGATATGAGCCTTCATCGCAACGGCTTCGCCGTTGTAGCCGCAGCTCTCGCGTACGCATAAACAAGTGCATGGATCACATCCGCAATTTTTCGATCATCGCTCACATCGACCACGGCAAGAGCACGCTGGCCGATCGCCTCATCCAGCGCTGCGGCGGCTTGAGTGACCGCGAAATGGAAGCGCAGGTGCTCGACTCGATGGACATCGAGCGCGAGCGCGGCATCACCATCAAGGCGCAGACCGCGGCCCTCGAATACACGGCGCGCGACGGCAAGGTCTACAACCTGAACCTCATCGACACGCCCGGCCACGTGGACTTCAGTTACGAGGTCAGCCGCTCGCTGTCGGCCTGCGAAGGCGCGCTGCTGGTCGTCGATGCCAGCCAGGGCGTCGAGGCGCAGACGGTGGCCAACTGCTACACCGCACTCGACCTGGGCGTCGAGGTGGTGCCGGTGCTGAACAAGATGGACCTGCCGCAGTCCGACCCAGAGCGCGCCAAGGAAGAGATCGAGGACGTCATCGGCATCGATGCCACCGACGCCATCCCTTGTTCGGCCAAGACCGGCATGGGCCTGGACGACATCCTCGAAGCCATCGTCGAACGCATGCCCGCACCGCGCGGCAACCCCGAGGGTCCGCCGCGCGCCATGATCATCGACAGCTGGTTCGACAACTATGTCGGCGTCGTCATGCTGGTGCGCGTGGTCGATGGCCAGCTTCGCAAGGGCGAACGCTTTCGTCTGATGGCGACCAACGCCGCCTACGGCATCGAGCAGCTGGGCGTGTTCACGCCCAAGTCGCTGCCACGCGACCAACTGAAGGCCGGCGAGGTGGGCTTCATCATCGCCGGCATCCGCGAGCTGCAGGCGGCCAAGGTGGGCGACACCATCACGCTGGAGAAGAAGCTGCCCAACAACGCCGGCCCGGCCGGCGAGCCGCTGCCCGGCTTCAAGGAGATCAAGCCGCAGGTCTTCGCCGGCCTGTACCCGACCGAGGCCAGCGAATACGAGCAGCTGCGCGATGCGCTGGAGAAGCTCAAGCTCAACGACTCGTCGCTGCACTACGAGCCCGAGGTCAGCCAGGCGCTGGGCTTCGGCTTCCGCTGCGGCTTCCTCGGCCTGCTGCACATGGAGATCGTGCAGGAGCGGCTGGAGCGCGAGTTCGACCAGGACCTGATCACCACCGCGCCCAGCGTCATCTACCAGGTGGAGCTGGGCGACGGCGAGGTGATCGAGATCGAGAACCCGTCGAAGATGCCCGACCCCGGCCGCATCAAGGAAATCCGCGAGCCGATCGTCACCGTGCACCTGTACATGCCGCAGGACTACGTCGGCCCGGTGATGACGCTGGCCAACCAGAAGCGCGGCGTGCAGCTCAACATGGCCTACCACGGCCGCCAGGTGATGCTGACCTACGAGATGCCGCTGGCCGAGATCGTGCTGGACTTCTTCGACAAGCTGAAGAGCGTGTCGCGCGGCTATGCGTCGATGGACTACGAGTTCAAGGAATACCGCGCCGCCGACGTCGTCAAGGTCGACATCCTGATCAACGGCGACAAGGTCGATGCGCTGTCGATCATCGTGCACCGCGCGCAGAGCCAGTTCCGCGGCCGCGCGGTGGTGTCGAAGATGCGCGAGATCATCCCGCGCCAGATGTACGACGTGGCCATCCAGGCGGCCATCGGCGCCAACATCATCGCGCGCGAGAACATCAAGGCGCTGCGCAAGAACGTGCTGGCAAAATGTTATGGGGGCGACATCACGCGCAAGCGCAAGCTGCTGGAGAAGCAGAAGGCCGGCAAGAAGCGCATGAAGCAGATCGGCACCGTCGAAGTGCCGCAGGAAGCCTTCTTGGCCATTCTTCGCGTGGACGACTGATGAGTACGTTGACTGCCGTGTTGTACGGCGCGCTCGGGGTCTACCTGGGCGGCTGGTTCCTGGGCTACTGGACGGGCAACTTCGCGCTGCTGCTGTTCACGCTGACGGCGTGCACCTTCGCCTACTGGCTGGCCGAGCGCTTGCGCTTCAAGCCGGCGCGCGAGGCGGCGGCCGCAGCGCTGCAAAGCCAGGACAGCGCGCGCCGCGCCGAGCTGGCGAAGATGGGCATAGCCAAGGTCGACGGCGACGTCGAGCAGGCCAAGCGCAAGCTGCTGGCCCAGCCCTGGTGGCTGGACTGGACGGCCGGGCTGTTCCCGGTGATCCTGATCGTCTTCCTGCTGCGCTCCTTCCTGTTCGAGCCCTTCAAGATCCCGTCGGGCTCGATGGTGCCCACCTTGCTGGTCGGCGACCTGATTCTCGTGAACAAGTTCCACTACGGCGTGCGCCTGCCGGTGCTGAACAAGAAGATCATCGCCAACAACGACCCGCAGCGCGGCGACGTGATGGTCTTCCGCTACCCGGTCGACCCCAGAGTCGACTACATCAAGCGCGTGGTCGGCGTGCCCGGTGACGAGGTGGCCTACCTGAACCAGAAGCTGACGATCAACGGCCAGCCGGTGCCGACCCAGCCGCTGGGCGAGTTCTACGACGAGGACAGCATGCGCTACGCGCCGATGTTCAGCGAGCTGCTGGGGGCGGTAGAACATCGCATCTTGGTCGATCCCAAGCGCCCCGCCTTCTTCGGCGGCGACCAGAAGACCTTTCCCATGCATGAAAACTGCCGATATCAGCCCGAGGGCGTGGTCTGCAAGGTGCCGCCGGGTCACTATTTCATGATGGGCGACAACCGCGACAACTCGCAGGATTCACGGTTCTGGGGCTTCGTGCCGGACGAGAACATCGTCGGCAAGGCCTTTTTCGTGTGGATGAACTTCGGCAATCTGGGTCGCATCGGTGCCTTCAACTGATGCGGCAGCGGGACGCCGGCGAGAGGTGCAGATGATGCAGAGGACGACCCTATCGCGGCGTGCGCAGCGCGGCATGAGCATGATCGGCCTGATGGCCTGGGCCATCATTGTCGGCTTCATCGGCTATCTGGCGGTACGCGTGCTGCCCACCGTGAACGAATTCATGACCGTGCAGCGTGCCGTCGACCGTGTTGCCGCCGAATCGCCGGCCACGGTGGGCGAGGTGCGCAGGGCCTTCGACAAGCAGAAGGACATCGAATATTCGATCGCTTCCATCTCCGGCAAGGACCTCGAGGTCACCAAGGAGAACGACAAGCTGGTCATCCGCTTTGCCTACGACAAGGAAATCCCCATCGTCGAGCCGGTGTACTTGCTGTTGAAGTACAGAGGGCGTTCCAAGTAAGCTGGGAACATGTCCGAACCCGCGCTCGATGCCCTTCAGCAACGCCTGGGCCATGTCTTCGCGCAACCCGCGCTGTTGACGCGCGCCCTCACGCACCGCAGTTTCGGCAGCGCCCACAACGAGCGGCTGGAGTTCCTGGGCGACGCGGTGCTCAACATGGCCGTGTCGGCGCTGCTGTACCAGCGCTTTGCCGGCTCGGACGAGGGCGACCTGACGCGCGTGCGCGCGCACCTGGTGCGCGAGGACAGCCTGCACCGCGCAGCGCTGGGCCTGGGCCTGCCGCAGGTGCTGCGCCTGTCCGAGGGCGAAGCCCGCGGCGGCGGCGCGCAGCGCGCGTCGATCCTGGCCGATGCGCTCGAGGCGCTGATCGGCGCGGCCTTCCTGGACGGTGGCTTCGATGCGGCGCAGCAGGTGGTGCGGCGGCTTTTCGGCGAGTTGATCGACAGCACCGAGATCGACAACTGGAGCAAGGACGCCAAGACCGAGCTGCAGGAATGGCTGCAGGCGCGCCGCCTGGCGGTGCCGACCTACCGCATCGTCGCCACGCGCGGCCAGGCGCATGCGCAGACCTTCGAGGTCGAATGCCAGGTGGCGCCGCTGGGCCTGGCCGAGCGCGGCGAGGGCCGCTCGCGGCGCAGCGCCGAGCAGCAGGCCGCGCGCCGCATGCTCGAAGTGCTGAAGGCCAGCGATCGGCCCGGCAGTCCGTTGAGGTCCTGATGCACGTGCCGCGACGATGAGCGAGACCCCCGCGCCGCCCACGCGCTGCGGCTTGGTGGCCATCGTCGGCCGGCCCAATGTCGGCAAGTCGACGCTGCTGAACGCGCTGGTCGGGCAGAAGATCAGCATCACCTCGCGCAAGGCGCAGACCACGCGCCACCGCATCACCGGCATCCGCACGGTGGGGCCGGCGCAGTTCGTCTTCGTCGACACGCCCGGCTTCCAGATGAAACACGGCACCGCGCTGCACCGCACGCTGAACCGCACCGTGCTGTCCTCGCTGTCCGAGGTGGACGTGGTGCTGTTCCTGGTCGAGGCCGGGCGCTTCGGCCTGGACGATGCCAAGGTGCTGGCGCTGCTGCCGCCGGGCAAGCCGGTGCTGCTGATCGCCAACAAGCTCGATGCCGTCAAGCGCCGCAACGACATGCTGCCCTGGCTGAAGAGCATGCAGGAACGCCATGCCTTCGCCGAGTTCGTGCCGATGTCGGCGCGCAAGGACGACGACGTGCAGCGCCTGTTCCAGATCCTCGCGCCCTACCTGCCCGAAGGGCCGTGGATGCACGAGGAAGATGCGCTCACCGACCGCAGTGACCGCTTCCTGGCCAGCGAGATCGTGCGCGAGAAGCTGTTCCGCCTGACCGGCGACGAGCTGCCCTACAGCTGCACCGTCGTCATCGACAAGTTCGAGGAGGAAGGCAACCTCAGGCGCATCGCCGCCACCATCATCGTCGAGCGCGATGCGCACAAGGGCATGGTGGTGGGCGCGGGCGGCGAACGGCTCAAGCGCATCGGCAGCGAGGCGCGCCAGGAGCTGGAGCACCTGCTCGGCGCCAAGGTCTTCCTCGAGCTGTGGGTCAAGGTGCGCTCCGGCTGGGCGGACGACGAGACGCACCTGCGCAGCTTCGGCTACGAATGAAGCGCGGGGTGGGCCGAGCGCCGGGCCGCCCCAAGCCGGCCGCTCGCTGGCGAGAAGCGTCCACTGGACGCTTCTCGTGCGCGCTCGCCCCCTCGAGGGACCGCCCGACGTACTCGTCGAGCGAGGGGCATCGATGAGGCAGCTGTCGGCCTACGTACTGCACCAGTACGACTGGAGCGAGACCAGCCTGATCCTCGACCTGTTCACGCGCGAGCGGGGTCGGCTGGCGGTGGCCGCCAAGGGCGCGAAGCGGCCCTATTCGCAGCTGCGCGGCGTGCTGCTGCCCTTCCAGTGCCTTTCGGTCAGTCTGGGCCGCGGCCATGAAGATGCCGAGGTGCACACGCTGCGCGCGGCCGAATGGGCCGGCGGCGCGCCGATGCCTAGCGGCGGCGCGCTGTTCTCGGGCTTCTATCTCAACGAACTGCTGCTGCGCCTGCTGGCGCGGCAGGACCCGCACGTCGCGCTGTTCGACGCCTACGCGCAGGTGCTGCCGGTGCTGGCGGTGGCCGACGAGACGCAGTCGCAGGCGGCGCTGCGTGCCTTCGAACTCATCCTGCTGCGCGAGATCGGCCTGCTGCCCGAGCTGAACTGCGTCACGCCAACGCTGCAGCCGGTGCGCGCCGAAGCCGCCTACGCGTTGCGGCCCGAAGCCGGCATCGTGCCCGCCGCGGCCGACGACGCCGGTTTGGTCGGTGCGCGCCTGATGGCGCTGCAGGCGGCGCTGGAACACGGCAGCGTGGCGGCGCTTCAAGCCGAGTGCGCAGTGGCACTGCCGCCGCTGCGCGCAGCGCTGCGCACGCTGCTTCAATATCATCTGGGTTCGCCCATGCTGCGCACGCGCCAGGTGATGGCCGATGTGCGCAAACTCCTAGCCCCCGGAGCGTCCCCCCGATGAATCCCCTCGTCGCCCCCGAAGCCGGCGCCTCGCACCACGGCGCACGCACCGCGCTGTCGGTCAACGTCAACCGCGTCGCCTTGCTGCGCAACACGCGGCCGCTGGACATCCCCAACGTCGTGCACATCGCCACGCTGGCCTTGCAGGCCGGCGCCGACGGCATCACCGTGCATCCGCGGCCCGACGAGCGCCACATCCGCCCATCCGACGTGCGCGAGCTGCATGCGCTGCTGCAGCGCTGGCCGCGCTCCGAATACAACATCGAAGGCAACCCCTTCCACAACCTGATGCCACTGGTGCGCGAATGGCGGCCGCAGCAGTGCACGCTGGTGCCCGACAGCGCGGAGCAGGCCACCTCCGACCATGGCTGGGACCTGCGCGCCGATGGTGCGCGTCTGCGGCCGGTGATCGACGAGCTGAAATCGCTGGGCGTGCGTATCAGCCTGTTCATGGACCCGTTGCCCGAGGCGATGGCGCTGGCGCGCGAGTTGGGCGCCGACCGCGTGGAGCTGTACACGGAGAGCTTCGCGCGCGCGCATGGCACGCCGGCCCAGGGCGAGCGGCTGGCTGCCTATGCGCGCGCGGCCGAGGCGGCGCTGGCCGTGGGCCTTGGCCTGAACGCCGGGCACGACCTCAACCGGCTCAACCTCGGTGACTTCCTGCGCGCCGTGCCCGGCGTGCAGGAGGTCTCGATCGGCCACGCGCTGGTCGGCGATGCGCTGGAGTTCGGCATCGCCGAGACGGTGCGCCTGGTCCAGCGCTGCATCCGCCTCGCTCAGGCGCCCGCATGATCTACGGCATCGGCACCGACGTCATCGATATCCGGCGCCTACGCGCCACGGTCGAGCGCCGCGGCGAGCGCTTTGCGCAGAAGGTGCTGGGCGAACACGAACTGGCGGTGTACCGCGCGCGCAGTGCCCGCGTGGCGCAGCGCGGGCTGAGCTACCTGGCCACGCGCTTCTCGGCCAAGGAAGCCTTCTCCAAGGCCATCGGCCTGGGCATGCGCATGCCGATGACCTGGCGCGCCTGCGAGATCGTCAACGCTGCCAGCGGCAAGCCCGAGATCCGGCTGCACGGTGCGCTGGCCGACTGGTTTGCCGAGCGCCGCTTGCGCGCGTTTGTCAGCGTCAGCGACGAAAGCGACCATGCCGCGGCCTTCGTGGTCGTGGAACACGAGGAGACCCCCCGATGATCGCCCATGCCCCGGTCGTGCTCGACATCGCCGGCCCCTCGCTGAGCGCGGCCGACCGCCGCCGGCTGAAGCACCCGCTCACCGGCGGGCTGATTCTGTTCGCGCGCCATTGGGTCGACCGACGCCAGCTGGTCGAGCTGAGCACCGCCATCAAGCGCCAGCGTCCCGACATCCTGATCTGCGTCGACCACGAAGGCGGCCGCGTGCAGCGCTTCCGCAGCGACGGCTTCACCCACCTGCCGCCGATGCGCGCCCTGGGCGAGCTGTGGATGAAGGACCCGCTGGCCGCCACCGACGCCGCCACCGCCTGCGGCTACGTACTCGCGGCCGAGCTGCGCGCCTGCGGCGTGGACTTCAGCTTCACCCCGGTGCTCGACCTGGACCACGGTGGCAGCGGCGTCATCGGCGACCGCGCCTTCCACCGCGACGCGCGCGTGGCCACCTTGCTGGCCAAAAGCCTGATGCACGGCCTGCTGCTGGCCGGCATGGGCAACTGCGGCAAACACTTCCCGGGCCACGGCTTCGTCAAGGCCGACAGCCACGTGGCGGTGCCGGTGGACAAGCGCTCGCTGAAAGCCATCCTGGGCGACGACGCGCTGCCCTACGGCGCCTTGAGCACCAGCCTGGTCGGCGTGATGCCGGCGCATGTCATCTACCCGAAGGTCGACCACCGCCCGGCCGGCTTCTCGCCGCGCTGGCTGAAGGACATCCTGCGCGGCCAGCTGGGCTTCCACGGCGCGATCTTCAGCGATGACCTGAGCATGGAGGGCGCGCGCCATTTGGATGGCGGCGACCTGAACTACGCCGAAGCTGCAGCGCTGGCGCTGGACGCCGGCTGCGACCTGGTGCTGCTGTGCAACCAGAGCGTGGGCAACGGCGAAGCCGTGGACGAGCTGCTGGCCGGGCTGCAGCAGCAAGCCCATGCCGGCCACTGGCAGCCCGACCCCGACAGCGAGCAGCGCCGGCTGGCGCTGCTGCCGCAGACACCGCCGCTCACTTGGGACGAGCTGATGCACCAGCCGGCGTACCAGCATGCGCTGGAGCGGCTGCCGTAGTGCGCAGCCGCAGCAGGCCGGCGGCCAGCAGCGTGAAGGCCAGCGCCGGCAACGCGGAGCCCCACTGCGGCCAGTAGCGCGAGCCCAGGTGGAAGCAGACGATGCCGGCGATCCACACCAGCGCCGGCCCCAGGTGCACGGCACGCGCTGCCGGCAGGCCGCCGAAGGCGATCTGCGCGATGACCACGCCGAACAGCGGCACGAACACCGAGCTCAGCATCAGCAGAAAGGGCTCCAGGCTGTGCATCGGCAGCCACAGCGCGGCGCCGGTGGCCAGCGCTGCCAGCACCATGCCGGCACGCCGGATCGACCAGCGCGCACGCGAGGCGAAGTGCAGCGACACCGCGCCCGAGTGCACGTCGCCATAGGCGTTGTCGGCCTCGTCGATGAGGATCAGCCCCAGCGCGATCAGCCCGCCCTGGGCCAGCAGCAGCGAGCTCACCAGGTCGGTATCCGGCGCGGCGGTGGACACCACCATCACGCCCAGCGTGTAGCACCAGATGTTGGCCAGCGCATAACCCAGCCAGGTGCCGCGCAGCGTGCTGCCGGTGTGGCGGCCGTAGCGGGCGTAGTCGGCCACCAGCGGCAGCCACGACACCGGCATCGCGATCACCAGGTCCAGCGCCTGCAGCGTGCTCATGCCGCCGCTGCCGGGGCGTGACCACCAGGCCTGCCAGCCGGCATCGGCCAGCCGGCTGCCGAACTGCCAGCTCAGCCAGGCCAGCGACAGCACCACCAGCGGCAGGCCGAAGCGACTGACGAAGCGCCGCACCAGGCCGACCATCGAGCCCGAGGCCAGCGCGATGATCAGCCCGCCCCACAGCAGCGTCAGCAACGGCGCGGTCCAGGCGGCGTCCAGGCCGGCGCGGCGCAGCAGCGCGGCGCTGCCGTCGCGCATGACCACCAGCTCGAAGGCCGTCCAGCCGAGCAGTTGCACGATGTTCAGCGCCACCGGCAGGCGGCCGAAGCCGCTGCCCAGCGCCGAGCCGATCAGCGCCGAGCTCGACAGCCCATGCCGGCAGCCCAGCCAGGCCACCCAGGCCAGCAGGCCCGCGCCGAGCAGCGAGCCGGCGACGATCGCCGCCAGCGCCTGCGGCGGGCCGAGCGCCGGCGCCAGCAGCGCGCCGACCTGCATGACGAGCAGGCCGACGCCGAGGCTGAACCACAGCGCCGCATGATCGAAGAAGCCGAACACGCGCGCGTCGGCGCCGATCGGAAGGGACGCGCCGTGCGCGGTGTCGGTGTGTGTTGCCATCGGTGGTTTCCGAGCGATGGCAGGAAATGAGGCTGAAGCGCGCGCGGCTGCGCCCATGATCGGCCTGGCTTCCCTGCGCGAGGATGACCTCAATCAGGTTCAAAGGGACTCTCTCAGCCACGTCATCGCCCTTGCAGGCGAAGACGCGGCACCCCCAGCGAATGCCGCGCGGCTCGAAGGCCACGCGGCAGCAGGACTGTATCAGGCGGCCGGCGGCTGCTGCTGCTCGAAGGGCAGCTTCAGCTGCGACAGGTCCTTGCGTGTTTCCACCAGCACCAGCGGGCCGTCGTCGATGACGACGCGCGGCCGCGGCTGGCGCGGCACGTGCACCGGCTTCGGCTCGTTGGCCATGGCCTGCTGCACCACCAGGATGCGCTCGGCATCCGAGTTCACCCATTCCAGCCCGGCGGATGCCGCCAGCGCGCGCAGGTCGTCGATGGGCAGCGCGAAGGGTTTGGCCACGGCCGGCGCGGTTTCGGCGGCCACGGGTTCGACCGGTGTCGCGGCCACGGCCACGGCCACGACCTCGGCCGGTGCTTCGACGCGCGCCTCGGCAACGACCACCGGTTCCTGGGCGGGTGCTTCCGGTTGCGGCAGCGCCTCGTCCTGCACCTCGGCGGCGCTGTCGAGCGGGCGTTCGCTGCCTTCGGCCTCGCGGCCTTCGCGGCGGTTGCGTCCGCCGCGTCCACGACGGCGACCGCCTTCGCGTTCGGCGCGCGGCGCACCGTTGTCCTCGACCGGCGCCGCGCGTTCGTCGAGGCTGGTTTCCACCGGCACCGCTTCGGCATCGATGGCCACGGCTTCGGCGGCGACCGGCGTATCGGTGCCGAGCGGCGCATCGCCGCGTGCCTCGTCACGCTCGCGCGCGCCGCGCCCGCCACGGCGGCGACGGCGGCCACCTTCGCGTTCGCCTTCCGCTGCCGCGCCTTCGGCCGGCACGGAATCGACGAAGCTGCGCGTTTCGACCGGCGCTTCCTCGCGCTCGGGGCGGCCGTTGCGGCGCGCTTCGCCGCGTTCGGGACGCGGACCGCGGGCGTTGGCCTCGGCGGGGGCGGCCGGGCTGGCGGCGGCGTCGCGCGGCGGGCGGCTGTCGCGCGCCTCGCCGCGGCCACCGCGGCCTTCGCCGGAGCGGCCGTCACGGCCGCCGCGGCCGCCACGTTCACCGCGCTCGCCGCGTTCACCACGACGACCTTCGGGGCGCACGGCTTCGGGCTGGGCCTGCGGCGCTACCTTCACCGGCTGCGCCACCGGCGTCGGCGCCGGGCTGGGGGCCGCGAAGAGCTTCTTCACCCAACCGAAGAAGCCGCTGCCGGCGGCCGGCTCGGGCGCGGCCACCGGGGCTGCCGCCCGCACGGCGGGTGCCGGCATGGGCGCTGCCACCGGCGGGGCGGGCGGCGGCGGGGC
>CAYUPF010000083.1:0-17161 GCA_964446545.1 uncultured Rubrivivax sp. | reverse complement strand
TCGCCTTGTCCATGCGGACGTGGTTCACCAGCCATTCGTGATTGATGTGATCGAAACAGCCTTCGATATCCGCCTCCAGCACCCATGGGGCCGCAGCCTTCTGGGACAGGCACACGAACAGTTGACTCATGGCATCGGCCGTCGAGCGGTTGCGCCGAAAGCCGTAGCTGTTCGGGTCGCTCTGCGACTCAACGACTGGTTCCAGACCCAGCAGGTGGAGAGCCTGCATCGCCCGGTCCGTCATCGTCGGAATGCCCAGCGGGCGTTCCTTGCCATTCGCCTTGGGGATGAAGACCCGCCGCAGCGGCTGCGGTCGATATCCCCTCTGCTGTTTCAACGCACTGACAGCCTCCCATTTACGGGTTGGCGTATCCCACAGCTCGCGGTCGACGCCTGCCGTCCGCTTGCCTTGGTTCTCTGTCACTCGCCGCACCGCCAGTGACCTGGCGGCAAACGAGCGGATCAGCGACCGTTGCAGGGCTTTCCCCCTGCGCCAATCACATTCCTGCGTAGCCTTCGCTATCCGCATCTGCATCGTTCTCACGTGCATCTCAACCCGGCGCCATTCGATGGACTGCCAGCCGTTCGGCACGTGCGAGGACGCAGAACCATCGTTGTCGATGATCTCTTCCATGCTGACCTCGTTGGTGGACCCGTCGAGGACGCGCACGTCTCCCCGAAGGGAAGCTTGCGTCCCTTCGGGGCCTGGTAGAACTCAGCAACCGGCTCGCGACGGTTGCACCACGTGGAAGTGGGCCTGCTTTCGCAGCGGGGCAAATCTTGAACCCCTGTCCCGGCGATTACAGCCGGGCGTTCGCTTTTTCCACGATCCCCTACCCCCTCGCCCAACAGGTTACCTTGCGGCTTCCCTGCCCATGCGCCGGAGCGCACAGGCGGACAGTGGGGCTTACCACGTTCCTTAAATTGCCGACAGCGCGGTGTTGATCCGCGATGCCTGTCCGTTTAGGGTCTGTCTTTCCCGGGGCTGCGCCAATGACGACGTGCTCTCTTTTGCGACGAGAGCAACCGGCAGCGTGCCTTTTGGCTGTGGCCTGACAGCAGGTTTGGCCACTCAATCCTTACCCGGGTTCAATCGACAGTTCACGTACGTTACCCATGCGGAACTAGCCTGGCCCCTCGTCCGCCATCCTGCTGGCAGAGTCCCGGCGCGCCCTCGCGGGCTGCACCGGCCACCGAGGTGGGAGACGTTGTCGGATGGGCTTCACACAGAATCGTTACCAATCCTGCATGCCATCGTAGGCTACCGTTGGTCGCGCAACGGGTCGCAATCATGGCCGAGGCCATGCGCGACAAGGCAAGTCAAGACATTGCCACTCTTCGGAGGATGTCGTTCGACATCATCATCGGACCTGCCGCTAGGGCAGAACCGTCAGAGGGGGAGAGGCAGGCATGCACCTACATGGTCCCCCATGAAGCGCCGTGAGCCGACCACTTGTGGTGGGGCACGGACTCTAGGGCTGCATAAACCGGCAGCTCGGTCGAGTGACACGTTCGATACGTGTCGCACCGCAAAAGCGAATTATACGGATGCGGCCACGCCGGGGCCGGCGACGTGACGCTTTGCACACCCGGCTCCAGGGGGCGTGACACTACACTTGACGCATGATTTCCCTCTTGCCGCTGCACCGTCGCCTGGCCGGCCTGGGCCTGGCGACGCTGGCCTGTTTGCTCATTACCAGCCCCGCCGAGGCGCAGTGGAAATGGCGCGACAGCCGTGGCCAGATCCACATCAGCGACATTCCGCCGCCGCGCGACGTGCCCGACAAGGACGTGCTGCAGCGGCCCGAGCTGGCGGCGCGCCGGCCCCCCCCCGCTCCCGCCGCCTCTGCGGTGGCCGCGGCTTCGGCACCGGCCAAGGCCGCGGTCGACCCGGAACTGGAAGAACGCCGCAAGCGCGCCGAGCAGGAACAGGCGGCGCGCGCCGAGGCCGACAAGCAGAAGGCCGCGGCCGTGCGCAAGGACAACTGTCAGCGCGCACGCGAACAACTCGCCACGCTGGACAGCGGCCAGCGCATCGCGCGCATCAAGGCCGATGGCGAACGCGAGATCCTCGACGACGATGCGCGCGCCAGGGAGAGCAAGCGCGCCCGTGAGGCCATTGCCAGCGAGTGCCGCTCCGGCTCCTAGCCGGTGCCCTGTTTGCTGCGCTTGTAGCGCAGGCGCCTCGCCTCCTTCGGGTCCACACGCAGCGGCCGGTACAGCTCGACGCGGTCGCGGTCGCGCAACAGCGTCTGCGACGGCTGCACGCGGCCCCAGATGCCTGCTCTCAGCGTGGCAGCATCCAAGGCATGGCGCAGGCACAGGCCGCTGGCATCGACGGCATCTTGCAGGCACGAGCCCGGCGGCAATTGCAGCGCGACGCAATCGGCCACCCCCGGCGCCGGGCAGTACAGCACCTCGACGCGCAGCGCGGCGACGTCAGCGGGGTCCATACACCGACTCGGCGCGCGCGACGAAGGATTCGACGAAGGTGTTGGCCACGCGGTCGAACACCGGGCTGAGCACGGTCTCGAGCGCCTTGCTGGCGAAGGCGTAGCGCAAGTCGAACTCGATCTTGCAGGCCTTGGTCTCGCTGCCGTTTCGACCCAGCGGCAGGAAGGCCCAGGTACCGTCGAGCAGCGAGAACGGGCCGTCGACCAGCTTGACGACCACCGCCTCGCCCAGCACATGTTCGTTGCGTGTGGTGAAGGTATGCCGCACGCCGGCATAGGCCAGGCCGATGCGTGCGGTGACGCCGTCGTCATGGCGCTGGATGATCTCGGCGCGTTCGCACCAGGGCAGGAAGCGCGGATAGTCCTCGATGGCCGTCACCAGCTGGTACATCTCGGCCGGCGAGTACCACAGCAGGACCGACTTGTTCACGTGCTTCATACAATGACGCGAATTCTAGAGAGCCCATGTCCCAGATCGCCGAAAACCGCCGTGCGCGCTTTGAATACCACATCGAGGAGCGATACGAGGCCGGCATCGTGCTGCAGGGCTGGGAGATCAAGGCCATCCGCGCCGGGCAGGTGCAGTTGACCGACGGCTACGTGGTCATCCGCGATGGCGAGCTCTACCTGATCGGCTGCCGCATCAACGCGCTGCGCAGCGCCTCGACCCACGTGCAGCCCGAGGCCGACCGCACCAAGAAGCTGCTGATGCACAAGGAAGAGATCAAGCGCCTGGTCGGCAAGGTCGAGCAGAAGGGCTTCACGCTGGTGCCGCTGAACCTGCATTTCAAGGGCGGGCGCGCCAAGGTGGAGATCGCGCTGGCCAAGGGCAAGGCCGAACACGACAAGCGCGACACGGAGAAGAAACGCGACTGGGAGCGTGAGAAAGGCCGCCTGATGCGCCACAAGGTGTCGTCCAAGGCCTGAAACGTAGCAGGGTTTGCCTGGGCTGGAACGGTGCGCGTTGTTCCACTTCAATGCGCTGCGATGCATCGCACTCCTTGCCCCATGCCCCGCCGCCGCCAGATTGCGGCGGCCTGTCTGCTGGCCGCAACCCCCGCTGCCTGGCCCCAGCCTGCGCCCACCCAGACCGACAGCGTGGTCATCAGCGGCGGCGGCGTGCAGCGGCGGGCCTTCGAGACGCCCTATGCCATCAGCGTGGTCGACGAGAAGGAACTGCGCTCGGCCGGGCCGATGGTCAACCTGTCGGAGTCGCTGAGCCGCGTACCCGGCATCGTGGCCAACCTGCGCAACAACTATGCGCAGGACCTGCAGCTCAGCTCGCGCGGTTTCGGTGCGCGCGCCACCTTCGGCATCCGTGGCCTGCGCCTGTACACCGACGGCATTCCGGCGACCATGCCCGACGGCCAGGGCCAGGTGTCGCACTTCGACATTGCCGGTGCACAGCGCATCGAGGTGCTGCGCGGCCCGTTCTCGGCGCTGTACGGCGCCAACTCCGGCGGCGTGATCTCGCTGGTCAGCGCCGCGCCCACCGGCAATGCCTATGCTGTCGACGGCGACATCGGCAGCAACGGCTTGTGGCAGGCGCGGCTGGGCGCCGAGGCGCTGCTGGCCGGCGGCTGGAACATCCGCGTGCAGGCCAGCCAGTTCAGCACCGACGGCGTGCGCCCGCACAGCGCTGCCGAGCGCACGCTGGGCAACCTGCGCCTGGGCTGGGTCGGCGATCAGGACACGCTGACGCTGCTGCTGAACAGCGTCGATCAGCCGGCGCAGGACCCGCTGGGCCTGACGCGCGAGCAGTTCAACACCGACCCCTTCCAGACCGCGCCGCAGGCAACCCTGTTCAATACGCGCAAGACCAGCGGCCAGACGCAGGGCGGCGGCAGCTGGCGTCATCGCTTCGCCGAGGCCGGCGCCTTGAGCGAGAGCGTGCTCACGCTCTATGCCGGCCAGCGCGACGTCACGCAATGGCAGGCCATCCCACCGGCCACGCAGGCCAACCCGCAGCACCCCGGCGGCGTGATCGACCTCGGCCGCGACTACTCGGGCCTGGATGCACGCCTGATCTGGCGCTGGGACCATGCGTCGCTGATCGCCGGCGTGGCCGCCGAGCAGCAGCGCGAGGCCCGGCGCGGCTACCAGAACTTCATCGGCAGCGGTGCCGACCAGCAGCTGGGCGTCACCGGCGCGCTGCGCCGCGACGAATCGAACCGCGTGCGCAGCAGCGACCTGTACCTGCAGGGCGAGATTGCGCTGGCCCCCACCTGGATGCTCACGGCAGGGCTGCGCAGCGGCCAGCTGCGCGTGCAGACACGCGATCACTATCTGGCCAACGGCGACGACTCCGGCACGCTGAGCTACGGCTACACCACGCCGGTGGTGGCGCTGCAGTGGCTGCCCTCGCCCGCCTGGAACCTGTATGTCAGCGCCGGCCAGGGCTTCGAGTCGCCGACGCTGAACGAGCTGGCCTACCGGCCCGATGGCGGCACCGGCTTCAACACCACGCTGCAACCGCAGACCAGCCAGCAGGTCGAGATCGGCGCGAAGTGGCGCGACGACGCGCTGGGCCTGGGCCTCGATGCGGCGCTGTTCCGTGCCCACACGGATGACGAGATCGGCGTGCTCACCAATGCCGGCGGCCGTTCCACCTTCCAGAACGTCGGCAGCACGCGGCGCAGCGGCGCCGAACTGGGCGCGCGCTGGCAGCCGCACCCGCAATGGCGGGCGCTGCTGGCCCTGACCTATCTGGACGCCGTCTACGAAGACAGCTTCCAGACCTGCGCCGCCGTGCCTTGCACGCAGCCCGCGGACCGGATCACCGTGCCAGCCGGCAACCGCATCGCCGGCACGATGGAAAAGAGCGCCTTTGCCAGCCTGGCCTGGCGTTTGATGCCGCAGACCGAACTGGCGCTGGAACTGCGCTACCAGGGCCAGATGCCGGTGAACGACCGCAACACCGACTTCTCGCCCTCGGCCACCGTCGGCGCGCTGCGGCTGAGCCACAGCATGCCCTTGGGCCCGGGCACGCTGTCGCTGCTGGCACGGCTGGACAACCTGACGGACAAGATCTACGCCGGCGCGGTCATCGTCAACGAGGGCAATGCCCGCTATTTCGAGACCGCGGCCGGGCGCACGGTGCTGCTGGCCGTGCGTTGGCAGGCACCGTTCTAGTTGTCTCAGGGCCGCCGCCTCGCTCGGCGCGGTCAGCGGCGTCATCCAGGCGGCCGGCGCGTCGCCGTCGCAGGCGCCGCCCGAGCTTCACTCTGCCTCGATGCCGGCGGCCTTGATGACCTTGCCCCACTTCGCCGTCTCGGCGGTCTGGAAGCTTGCGAGCTCGGCGGGCGTGCTCGTCCACGGCGCGACGCCGCCGGTGTCGAAGAAGCCCTTGACCGGGGCGCTCTTCACCGCGGCGGCGAGCAGCTCGTTGAGCCGCGCCACCACCGGCGCCGGCGTGCCGGCCGGCACGTAGGCGGCGAACCAGTAGCCCATGTCGTAGCCCTTCACGCCGGCCTCGTCGATGGTCGGCACCTCGGGCAGCTGCGGGCTGCGCGTGCGCGTCGAGAAGCCGAGCGCGCGCAGCTTGCCGGCCTTGATCTGCGGCACGCCGGTCGAGGTGTCGGTGATCATCAGGTCGATCTGGCCGCCGAGCAGGTCGGTGATCGCGAGCGGGTTGCTCTTGTAGGGCACGTGCAGGATGTCGACGCCGGCGAGCTGCTTGAGCATCTCGCCCGCGAGGCGGCTCGACGAGCTACCGCTGCCGAAGGTCAGCTTGCCGGGGTTCTTCTTCGCGAAGTCCACCAGCTCGGCCACGCTCTTGTACGGCGCAGCGGTATTGACCACCAGCACCTGCCCGCCCTTGCCCAGGCCGGTGACGGGCGCGAAGTCCTTCACCGGGTCGTAGGGCAGCTTCTTGTAGAGGTGCTCGTTGGCCGCATGCGTGGTGTTGGTGGTGATGAGCACGGTGTAGCCGTCGGCCGCCGCACGCGCGGCCTGCTGCGCGGCCGGCATGCCGCTCGCGCCGGCCTTGTTCTCCACCACCACCGGCTGCTTCGTCTGCTCGGTGATCGACTGGCCGAGCGCACGTGCGAGCTGGTCGGTGGCGCTGCCGGCCGCGAAGGGCACGATGAACGTGATCGGCTTGGTCGGGAAGGCCTGCGCGGCGGCGAGGCCTGGCAGCGTGAGGGTGGCGAAGGCGGCGAGCGCGGCGAGCGCGAGCTGTCGTCGGGTCGGGGCGGGGAGGTTCATGCGGTTGTCTCCTGGTGGTGGTTGAAGCGGTCAGCCCGGTCCGACGAGATGCGCGGCCAGCTCGGCCGGCACCTCGAT
Source organism: uncultured Rubrivivax sp. (assembly GCA_964446545.1). Lineage (GTDB taxonomy): Bacteria > Pseudomonadota > Gammaproteobacteria > Burkholderiales > Burkholderiaceae_C > Rubrivivax. The sequence goes on along the minus strand of CAYUPF010000083.1, from coordinate 10,424 downwards.
CGGCAGATCGAGCAGCAGGTACGACAGCGCCTTGCCGTGGCTGTCGAGGTTGAGGGAGTCGTTGACGCCGCCGTCGAGCACGTCGTCGATCACGAAGTTCATCGCCTGCAGCGTCGGCAGCAGGTGGCGCGTCACCGACGCGGGCCGGCGAAACGCGAACTGGCGCGCCACGGCCGCTTCGGTGACCTGCTCGACGAGCAGCGGCCACAGCGCCGCATGCCAGGCGATCACGCTGATGTTCGAGCGGTCGCCCTTGTCGCCGGTGCGGCCGTGGGCGAGCCGGTGGAGCGGGGCGGTGAGCTGCGATGCCATCAAGCAAGCTCCTCGACGATGCGGTGCGAGGCCCGTACCCGCTCGCGCGGCACGCTGCACGACACCGTGCCCAGGCGCGCGCGCAGCGCGGTGCGCACGCCGCCGCCGCCGGCCGGGCCGCAGGTGTAGAGCGCGGTGACTTCGCGCAGCAGCCGCTCGGCGCTCGCCTTGTCGGCGTGGCGCAGCGCGACGCGCAGACGCACGTCGCGCGCGTCGCCCTGGGGCTGGCGGTCCAGCCAGCGGCCGGCGTCGTCGCCGAACACGCTTGCCACGCCGATCAAATCGGCGCGCAGCGGCCCGAGCCCGTGCAGCCGCTCGCGCAGCACTTGCGCCGCGAGCCGCGCGCGCCCCTCGGCCCGCGCGCCGGCGTAGGAGATCTCGCCCTCGGCGAACCAGCCGGTCTCGTGGCAGATGTTCACCTTCAGCGCCGCGGGCCGCGGGTGGCCGCGCACGCCGGTGAGCCGCACGCGGTCGGGGCCGAGCTGCGCGACCTCGGCCGCGCCGATGTCGGCGGTGACGTCGGGGGTCAGGTAGGCGCGCGGGTCGTGCACTTCGTAGAGCAGTTGCTCCTTGACGGTGTGCACGTCGATGCGTCCGCCGGTGCCGGCCGGCTTGGTGATAGTGCAGTGGCCGTCGGCGTCGATCTCGGCGATCGGGTAGCCGAGGTTCGCGAGGCCGGGCACGTCCTTCACGCCCGGGTCGGCGTAGTAGCCGCCGCTGACCTGCGCGCCGCATTCGAGCAGGTGGCCGGCCATCGTCGCGCGCGCGAGGCGGTCCCAGTCGTCGCGCGTCCAGCCGAAGTGCGCGAGCGCCGGACCGACGGTCAGCGACGGGTCGGCGACGCGCCCGCAGACGACGATCTGCGCGCCGTCCTGCAGCGCGTCGGCGATCGTCTCGGCGCCGAGGTAGGCGTTGGCCGAGACGACCTGCAGGCCCTCGGCCGTGTGCTGCCACAGCCCGCGCTGCGCGGGCCCGCTCAGGTCGTCGCCTTCGACGACCGCGACGCGTGGCGCGGCCAGGCCGAGTTCGCGTGCGAGGGCGAGGATGCGGCGGGCCGCGCCCGTCGGGTTGGCCGCGCCGAAGTTGCTGACGATGCGCACGCCGGCCCCGAGACAGCGCGCGAGCACCGGGCGCAGCAACTCGTCGAGCAGCGGCTCGTAGCCGCCGGTCGGGTCGCTGCGACGCGCCAGCTGCGCGAGCGCGAGCGTGCGCTCGGCGAGCGTCTCGAAGATCAGCACCGCTGGGCCGCCGCCGGCGATCAGCGCATCGACCACCGGCGCGGCAGCATCGGTGCGGTCGCCGGAGAAGCCGGCCGCGCAGCCGATGCGCAACAAGGGTTTTGTCATCGTCTCCTGCGGGCGCCACCTGCTCGGCGGCGACTCGGTAGTTGTTCCGGGGCGACTCTAGGTAAGTCGCGCTAATCTGTGAAATAGAAACTCGTGATCAATTAATCCAGAATTCAGATGAATATTTCGACCCGCCAGCTGCGCGCCTTCATGGCGCTCGCCGCCGAACGCAACTTCACGCGCGCGGCCGCGGCCAGCCACCTGTCGCAGCCGGCGTTCAGCGCGCTGATCCGCCAGCTCGAGGAATCGCTCGGCGTGCGCCTGTTCGAGCGCAGCACCCGCCGCGTCGAGCTGAGCGCCGAGGGCGAGGAGTTCGAGCTCGCGGCGCGGCGCGTGCTGGCCGAGTTCGACGCCGCGCTGTCGGGCATGCGCGAGCGCGCCGCGCGCGAACGCGGCCGCGTCTCGATCGCGCTGCTGCCCTCGCTCGCCGCGGACTGGCTGCCGGCGGTGCTGGCGGGCTTTCGTGCCGAGTACCCCGGCATCGAGCTCGAGGTCGCCGACGTGCTCTCCGAGCCCTGCATCGAGCGCGTGCGCAGCGGCAGGGCGGACTTCGCGCTCGCCGCGACGCGCGCCCAAACGCCCGAGCTGCGCGCCGAGCTCTTCTGCAGCGACGACTTCCACCTCGTCTGCCCGGCCGGCCACCCGCTCGCCAAGCAGCGCGACCCACGCCCGCGCGACCTCGCGCCCTGGCCCTTCATCCACCTGTCGCGGACCTCGAGCGTGCGCCAGTACATCGACGCGGCGACCCATCCGCAGCCGCTGCCGTCGGTGCTCGAGGTCGACCAGCTCGCCACCGTCGCGGGCATGGTGCGCGCGGGCCTGGGCATCAGCGTCGTGCCGGCGCTGACGCTGTACCAGTTCCGCTCGCCGGAGCTCGCGATCCGGCCGGTCCGCTGGCCGGGGCTGACGCGGCGCATCTACCTGGTGCGGCGACGCGACCGCGGGCTGTCGGCGGCCGCGCAGGGCTTCTACGACTGGGTCATGGCGCGCCGACCGGCGCCGCCCAGGCCGACGGTGCGCAGCGGCGCCGCGCGCTTGCCTTATGAGTCAATCTGAAGCGGCCAGGGCGCCATAGGCACCCCGGCCCATCAACTCACTACTTCTGCGTCTTCGCAAACTCCGCCGACTGCTCCTTCACCACCTTCTCCACCTCGTCGGTGTAGGCCGCGATCCAGTCGCTCTGCGGCACCCACTTCGTGCCGTCCCACATGTCGATGCGCGTCCTGCCGCCGCCGCCATGGTCCTTGGCGGTCACGGTCACCGGCGCGATCAGGCCGTTGGAGTCGTAGTTCTTCAGGCTCTCCATTCCGGCCTTGATCTTCGCCGGCGTCAGCGGCATGCCGCCCTGCTTGATCGCCAGGCGCACGCCTTCGAAGGCCGGTGCGTACATCGCCAAGCCGGTGTTGTAGTAGATGTCGTTCATGTGCTTGACATCGCCGTTGCCCTTGCCCTTGGCATACAGCTCGGCCTCGATCTCCTTGATGATCGGGTGGTCCTTGCCGCCGACCACGTTGGTGCCGCGCTTGATGCCCTTGGCCTCGGCCGGGCCGATGTTGGCGATGTCGACCTCGTTGAACCAGTTGACGACGATCATCTTGTCCATCGGGTAGCCGTTGCGCTTGGCCTCCTTGGCGGCCACCACGTGCATCGCGCTCAGGTTCCAGCTGATCACCCAGTCGGGGTTGGCACGGCGGATCTGCGTCCACACCGCCGCCTGGTCCCTGCCGGGCAGCGGGTTCGGGAACAGGATCAGCTCGAAGCCCTCCTTCGCGGCCAGCGTCTTCAACATCGGAATCGGTTCCTGGCCGAAGGCGTAGTCGGGGTAGAGGAAGCCGATCTTCACGCCCTTGAGGTTGCCCTTTTGCTGGTCCTTGACGTACTGCACGTCGTTGGCCACCTGGCCCCAGTAGGTCGGGCCGATCGGGAAGATCCACTTGAACACGTCGCCGTCGATCGCGTCGCCGCGGCCGGCGAAGCTCTGCAGCATGACGTTGCCGTCAGCCATGGCGCGCGGCAGCACCGCGCGCGACACCGGCGTGGACAGGAAGTCGAAGATCATCACGCCCTCGCGCTTGAGCTTCTCGTAGCACTCGATGCCGCGCTGCGGCTCGTTGCCATGGTCCTGCGCGATGATCTCGATCTTCTGGCCTTCGAGCCCGCCCTTGGAATTGAGCAAGTCGGCATAGTCCTTGATGCCCTGCGCCACCTGGGGTGTGACGAAGGTGTAGGCCTTGCTGAAGTCGTAGCACAGGCCGAACTTGACCTGTGCCTGGGCCGCGCCTGCGGCCAGGGCCAGCGCGGCCAAGGTGGTGAGGGTTCTGAATTTCATCGTCTGTCTCCTGCTTGGGGTGAAAGGGGTGATCAGGACAACCAACGTTTTCTGCGCCGGTAGTGTTTGATCTCGTTGAAATCGCGGCCCTCGTGGCCGCCCAGGTAGAACTCCTGGATGTCGGGGTTCTTCTTCATCGCCTCGGCGCTGTCGTGCATGACGATGCGCCCGCCGTCGATCAGATAGCCGTGCGACACCACTTCCAGCGCGGCGATGGCGTTCTGCTCGACCAGCAGCACCGACAGGCCTTCTTCCCGGTTGATGCGGCGCACGATGTCGAAGATCTCGGCCACCAGGAACGGCGCCAGCCCCAGGCTGGGCTCGTCCAGCATCAGCAGCTTGGGCCGCGTCATCAGCGCGCGGCCGATGGCCAGCATCTGCTGTTCGCCGCCGGACAGATAGCCGGCCTGCGCGGTGCGGCGCTCGAACAGCCGCGGAAAGTAGCCGTAGACGCGGTCGCGGTCGCGTTGCACCTCGGCGCTGCCGCTGCCGCGCACGGCAGAGGCCGCCAGCAGGTTCTCGTCCGGCGTCAGGTGCTCGAACACGCGCCGGCCTTCCAGCACCTGCACGATGCCGCGCTTGACGCGCGTCTGCGGCGGCAGCGCGTCGATGTTCTCGCCCAGGAAGTGCAGCTCGCCGCGCGTGACCTCGCCGCGCTCGGCCTTCAGCAGGCCGCTCACCGCCTTCAGCAAGGTGCTCTTGCCGGCGCCGTTGGCGCCGAGCAGCGCCACCATGCCGCCCTGCGGCACGTCCAGCGACGCGCCCTTGATGGCCAGCGCCACGCGGTCGTAGATGACCTCGATGTTGTTCAACGTCAGCACGGGGGCGGCGGCGCTCATGTCACTTTCTCGCGTAGCCGAAGGGCCAGACCATCAGGTAGTTGCGCACGTTGCCGTAGAGCTTGCCCAGCCCCATCGGTTCCACCAGCAGGAAGATGATGATCAGCCCGCCGTACACCGCATAGGGCAGGTGCGACAGCGTCTCGATGCCGATGTCCGCGCCCAGCAGCTTGGCGATCCAGGCGATCAGCGTATGGATCTGCCCCGGCAGCAGCAGGATGAAGGCCGCGCCGAACCAGCTGCCGATGATGCTGGCCAGCCCACCGACGATGACCATCGCCAGCAGCTCGATCGAGACGTTGACGGCAAACTGCTCCGGCGTCACCGCGTGATAGAAGCAGAAGATCAGCATCGCACCGCTGACGCCGCCGATGAAGGACGAGGTGGCGAAGGCCACCAGCTTGTAGCGGAAGGCCTGCACGCCGATGACCGCCGCGGCGTAGTCCTTCTCGCGCACGGCGACCAGCGCGCGGCCCAGCGCGGTGCGGCGCAGGTTCAGCATGAACAAGGTCACCAGCAGCGCCCAGCCCAGCGCCACGTAGTACAGCCCCGCGTCGGAATCGATGCGCTGGCCCAGCAGCGCCATCGCCGGCGCCTGCAAGGTGGCGCTGACGCCGCCGCTGATGGCCGGCACGTGCGAGATCACCCAGTCCATCACGAACTGCAGCGCCAAGGTCGACAGCGCCAGGTACAGGCCCTTGACGCGCAACGCGGCAAAGGCGAAGCCCACGCCGATGATCGTGGCCATCAAGCCGCCCAGCACCACCGCGATCTCCCACGGCACGCCCGCCTTGTAGGCATGCACGGTGGTGTAGGCGCCAATGCCCATCACCGCCGCATAGCCGAAGTGGAACTGCCCGGCCCAGCCGAGGATCAGGTTCAGCCCCAAGGTCGCCGACACCCACACCAGCCACGGCGTCAGGTAGCTCGACACGGTGAGCGAGCTGAACAGCAGCGGCGCCAGCAGCCCCACCGCCAGCAGCACGCCGATGGCCCAGCGGTCGGCCGGGATGGGGAACAGCGCGCGGTCGGCGGCGTAGTCGGTGTGGCGGATGCCCGCCCGGCGGTACAGCATCGCTACAGCCTTTCGATGTCGTGTCGGCCGAACAGGCCGTGCGGGCGGATCATGATCGTCAGGATCAGCACCAGCGCCACCACCAGCTCGCGCGTGCCGCCGCCGAGCATCGGGTCCAGGATGCCGGCGGCCACCGCCTCGAAGGCGCCCAGGCCGATGCCGGCCAGGATGGCGCCGCCCAGGCTGTCCATGCCGCCCAGCACCGCCACGGTGATGCCCTTGAGCAGCAGCAGCGACAGCGACTGGTCGACGCCCTGGATGCTGCCCCACAGCACGCCGGCGGTGGTGGCCACCAGCGAGGACAGCGCCCACGACAGCGCCACGCCGCGCTCGACCGAGATGCCCACCGCCCACGACGCCATGTAGTCGTCGGCGATGGCGCGCAGCACCACGCCGCGGCGCGTGCGGAAGAAGAACACGAACACCGTGAACAGCGCCAGCGCCACGACGGCGCCGACCACATAGGCGCGGTTCAGCAGCAGCGGGCCGAGGAACAGCGGGTCGTTGCTGATGCCGATGTCCAGCGGCCGCGCGGTGCCGCCGCCGATGACCAGCGTGACCGCGCGCAGGAAGATGTCCAGCCCCAGCGTCATCATCAGGATCATGACGATCGGCCGCCCGGCCAGGCGGCGCAGCGCGACGCGCTCGATGCCCATGCCCATGCCCATCATCGTCAGCATCGCCAGCGGGATCGCGGCCCACATCGGCAACCCGGCGCCGTTGGCGAAGGCCAGCACCACGTAGGCGCCGACCATCGTCAGCGCGCCCTGCGCCAGGTTGGGCACCGACGACGACTTGTAGATGAGCACGATGCCCATCGCCACCAGCGCGTACATCAGCCCCGACATCGCGCCGTTGATGCCGAGCTCGAGCAGGTACATCAGGTCCATCGGCTCAGGCCTCCATGATGCGCAGCTCGCGCTCGGTGACACCGACCTCGCCGGTCTCGTAGACGATCCGCGCCTTCATCGTGACGCTGGCCTGTCCGGCGTAGATGGCCTCGATGATCGGCGCATAGCGTTCCTCCACCACGTTGCGGCGCAGCTTGCGCGTGCGCGTGATCTCGCCGTCGTCGGCGTCGAATTCCTTGTGCAGGCTGACGAAGTGGCGCAGCTTCAGCCCCTCGGGCAGCGTGGCGTTGACGCGCTGCACCGCGGCCTTGACCAGCTCGATGACCTCGGGCTTCTGCGACAGGTCGGCATAGGACATGTACGAGATGCCGCGCAGCTCGGCCCAGTGGCCCACCGGGTCCTTGTCGATGCAGACGATGGCCGACAGCCGCTCGCGGCCCTTGCCCAGCACCGCCACGTCCTTGATCCAGGGGCTGAACTTCAGCCGGTTCTCGATGTAGTTGGGGATGTAGCGCTCGCCCTGGGCGGTGTGCACCACCTCCGACAGCCGCCCCAGCACCACCAGGTGGCCGTCCGGTTCCAGGTAGCCGGCGTCACCGGTGTGCAGCCAGCCGTCCTGCAGCGCGGCCTGCGTCGCTTCGTCGTTGCGGTGGTAGCCGCGGAACACCGAGCCCGAGCGCACCAGGATCTCGCCGTTGTCGGCGATGCGCGTTTCCACGCCCGGCAGCGGCCGGCCAACGGTGTGCAGCTGCACCTCGCCGGGCTCCTGCATCGCGTTGAAGGCGCTGCTCTCGGTCTGGCCGTAGAGCTGGCGCAGCTTGACGCCGAGCGCGCGGTAGAAGACGAAGGTGTCCTCGCCGATGGCCTCGCCGCCGGTGAAGGCGTTCTTCACGCGCGTCAGTCCCAGCTGGTCCTTGATCGGGCCGTAGACCAGCCATTCGCCGAGCCGGCCCCACAGCTTGTGCGCGCTGCCGGGCGGGCGGCCTTCGAGCAGCGCGCGCTCGCGCGCCACCGCCTGCTGCATGAAGAAGTCGTACAGCGCCTTCTTCAGCCGCGTCGAATCCTCCATGCGCACCTGCACCATCGTCAGCAGGTTGTCCCAGCTGCGCGGCGCGGCCAGGTAGAAGGTAGGCGCGATCTCGCGCAGGTCGTGCAGCACGGTCTCGGGCCGCTCGGGCACGTTGATGGTGAAGTGCAGCCCGATGCCGGCGCCCAGCGTGATGGCGAAGTCGCCGATCCAGGCCATCGGCAGGTAGGCCAGGATCTCCTCGCCAAACGTGAAGGCCTTGGCGCGGTGTGCATTGGCCACGCCGGACAGGACGTTGCGGTGGCTCAGCACCACGCCCTTGGGCCGGCCGGTGGTGCCCGAGCTGTGGATGAAGGCGGCCGGGTCGTCGGGCGCGGCGCGTTCGATCAGCTTCTCTCGCAGCGCCGGCTCGCGCTGCAGCCGCTCGGCGCCGAGTTCCTGCAGCCTGGTCCACGACAGCAGGCCGGGGGCGTTGTAGGCCCCCACGCCACGCGGATCGTCGTAGATCACGTGCGCGATGCTCGGGCAGCTCTCGCGCAGGTCGAGGATCTTGTCCACCTGCTCCTGGTCCTCGGCCAGCACGAAGCGCACCTCGGAGGCCTGGATCGAATGCCGCACCTCGTCCGGCGCGGCATCGGGATAGACCGGCATCGCAAAGCCGCGCAGCGCGCCCGCGGCGACGAGCCCGGTGTACAGGTGCGGCCGGTTGTCGCCGACGACCATCAGCGCGTCGCCGGGCGCGAAGCCCAGCGCTTCGAGCCCTGCGGCACAACACAGCACCGATTCCAGCCACTGCGACCAGCCGATCTGCTGCCAGATGCCGCGGTCCTTCTCGCGCATCGCCACGGCTTCGCCCAGCGAGCGCGCGTTGGCCGCCAGCAGCCGCGGCAAGGTGGTGTCGGGCGACAGGTCCCAGGGGCCGTGCATCGCCGTGTCAGCCTTCGCCACGCGCGCCTCCCAGGTAGGCTTCGATGACGCGCGGGTTCTTCACCACCTCGCGCGGCACGCCGGTGTCGATGACCTCGCCGTAGCTCAGCACCAGCATGCGGTCGCAGATGCCGGTGATGATGTCCATGTGGTGCTCGATCAGCAGCACCGTGACGCCACGTTCGTCGCGCGCATCGAGCACGAAGCGCGCCATGTACTCCTTCTCCTCCTGGTTCATGCCGGCCATCGGCTCGTCCAGGATCAGGAAGCGCGGCTCGGCCACCAGCGCGCGCGCCAGTTCGACGCGCTTCTTCAAACCGATCGGGATGGTGTCGACCAGATCGTCGCGCACGCTCTGCAGCTGCATGAAGTCGATCGTCTCCTCGACCACGCGGCGGTGCGCGATCTCGTCGGGTCGCGCCAGCCACGGATACAGCGCGGTGCGCAGCACGCCCGGCTGCATGTGCACGTGGCGGCCGAGCAGGATGTTGTCCAGCACCGTCATGCCGTTGAACAGCGCCAGGTTCTGGAAGGTGCGCGCGACGCCGCGCCGCGCCACCGCATGCGGCGCCATGCCGGTGATGTCGTGGCCCTCGAGAGTGATGCGCCCCTTCTGCGGCGGGTAGAAGCCAGTGATCGCGTTGGTCAGCGTGGTCTTGCCGCTGCCGTTGGGGCCGACCAGGCCGAAGATCTCGCCGCGGCGGATCTGCAGGTCGACGCCGGTCAACGCCACCAGGCCGCCGAAGCGGCGCTCGATCTGCTCGACCTGCAACACCACGTCCTGGACGTCAGCCCCATTCGTGCTCATCGCGCCAGCTCCACCCGCCGGGCGGAAGACCGCGTGGGCTGCGGCGGGTGGCGCACCATGCCGTCGAGCGCCAGCGCGGTGATCTGCGTCGCCAACTGCTCGAAGCTGCCGCGCTTGGGGTCGTACCAGTCCACCGGCCAGTTGAGCGCGCCGACCAGGAACTGCCGCACCATCGGCACCGGGATGTCGGTGCGCAGCAGCCCGGCGTCGGCGGCCTGCTGCAGCAGATCGTCCCACAGCCGCGTGTAGGCGCTGCGGATCGCGCGATGCCGGGCCCGCGTCGCGTCCGACACGTAGCGGTAGATGCGGATGTGCGCCGCGGTGAACTCGCCGCGCTGCAGCATGCCCCACAAGTGCCCTTCGACCGCGGCGCCGAGACGCGCGCGCATGTCGGCGCCGGCAGGCAGTGCATCGAGCCGGCGCTGCACCGCGTCGGTGACGGCGGCGATGCCTTCGTCGAGCACGCAGGCTGCGATCTCGTCCTTGCCGCTGAAGTGGTAGTAGACGCTGCCGGCGCGAATGCCGGCCGCCTGCGCGATCTGGCGCAGCGTGGTGCTGGCATAACCCTGCCGGCCGAACAGCCGCGCCGCGGCGGCCAGGATCTGCCCGCGCATGACGGGCGCCGGCGGCTGCGCTACCGTCACACCCTACCCCGCAAGCGCATCCGCATCGCCACCCTGCTCCCGCCCCCGACAATCGGGACGCAGCGAGGTTTTATCTGCCGAACGCTAGTTAGGCCAATCGGGATTGACCCGCTCGGGTGCAACCCGGGGCCTGCGCCGGGAGCCGCGCGGACACTCGAAAAAAAGCCCGGGGGCTTTTGGCCTCCGGGCTGCGGCAGGACGATGTGCTCGTTCAGCCGTGCTTCTCGTCGAAGAACTGTTCGTCTTCGGTCGAACCCTTCAGCGCC
>CAYUPF010000082.1:0-17805 GCA_964446545.1 uncultured Rubrivivax sp. | reverse complement strand
GCCATCAAGGCGCGCACGCTGGCCATCGCCCAGGGTGAGCTGAAGCCCAAGGCCGCCGACCCCCCAAGCTGTGGTTCACGTCGCCGGAGAGCTTTGCCAAGCTGCTGTCCAACCGCAACCGCGCGCTGCTGGCGGTGATCGCCGAAACGCAGCCCGCGTCGCTGCACAAGCTGGCGGCGGCGACCGGCCGCACGCCGGGCAACCTGTCGCGCACCCTGCGCACCATGGAACGCTATGGCCTTGTCCGGCTGCACCGCGGCGCGCGGGGCATGGTGCGGCCCGAAGTGGCCTATCGCGATGTGCAGCTCGAAATGAGCCTGTGCTGATCGGCCGCCGCGCTGAAGCCGCAGAAGGCCGGGCTGTCGCAGGGGTCACGCGTCAGTCGTTGCGCACCATTGGCGGCACGCCGCTGCCGGCCAATGCTCGATGCACCTGATCGAGCGCCTGGGGATGCGCGGCGAGCAGGCTGCGCAGCGCCGGCAGCCGCCGGCGGGCTGCGCTGAGCAGTTCCTTAGGCGCCGCTCTTGCCGTGGCCACGAGCTCCAGGTTGTCGCGCTCCACCAGAACGGCCAGCAGTGTGGCGGCCTGCCGCAGGTCCTTCTCGGCCTTGGCGCCTTCGTTCGGGCGGCGGGTGCTCGAATACAGCTTGTGCCAGGCCATGCGCTCCGGCGCCGGCGCGTTGACCGGTACGCAGTGCCCGCCCGCCAGCACCGCCACACGCCTTGGGGAGGCCAGCAGATAGTCGAAATGCGGAATGGCCTGGGCATGCCAGTCCAGTTCGGGCACTTGCACCAACCGGCCCAACTGCGGCCCTGGTGCGAGCATGTCCACGCGCAGCCCGTCCCTGCCCGGCCGCTTGACCGACGTGGGCGGCGCTGCCGGGGAGATGCCCGGGATGGCGGAGAAGCCCAGCCGGGTGGCATTCACGGCCTGCAGGAAGGAGATGGGCGCCGCCAGCCCGAGCTTCTGCCGCCGGGCCAGGTCGATGTCCTGCGTGCGGGAAGCGACCGCCCGCACGCCCAGTTCGTTGAGCCAGGTCATGAAGGCCAGTGTTCCGACCACTACGAGGCCGGCGCTGAACAGCCCGCGGTTGTGCATCTCGACCAGGACGCGGGCCACGTCCTTGTCTGCCACCTGCATGCCCAGATGCCGCAGGTTGCGCACCTGCTCCTGGCGCCATTCAGTCGCTTCGATGCGCCGACTCATGGCCTCGTAGCTTTCCAGATCGTCCTGCTTACAGACGAAGTCCTCGACCTGCGGCGTACCGGGCGATCCGTAGTGGCGCCTGTACCAGTACGCGCCGGAGCTGGGCCGCTCGCGCAGCGCCAGCGAACCGGGCGTGCCGGGCAGCAATTCGCCTTCGGCCCGGGTGCGTTCGACCAGTTCCGCGTACAGCGTGCCGACCGGCCCCTCGACGGGGACGTAGAGAGGGGCGGCGGCAGCACGGGCACGGAACGACATGGATGATGGATTGTACCTTGTTATGATATTCTGAGGTACAAAACCAGGGATCCCCAGGCGGACGGCAACTGCCCTGTCGTCGACAGGGTTTTGTATTGCGCACAATTTAATTGTTCGTAACAATACTGTCATGGCAACCCGCACCACCGCCGCTTCAGGCCGCCGCCCGCCCGACTGGTTGGCGCTGGACCATCAGCTGTGCTTCGCGCTCTATGCGGCGTCGCTGGCCATGACCAAGCTGTACAAGCCGCTGCTCGAGCCGTTGGGCCTGACCTATCCGCAGTACCTGGCGATGCTGGTGCTGTGGCAGGGCGACGGCCTCACCGTGTCGCAGCTGGGCGAGCGCCTGGCGCTGGATTCGGGCACGCTGACGCCGCTGCTCAAGCGCCTGGAATCCTCCGGCCTGGTGCAGCGCCTGCGCGATGCGACCGACGAGCGCCGCGTGCTGCTGCAGCTCACGGCTGCCGGCCGCGCGCTGAAGGCGCGTGCCGTGCGCGTGCCCCAAACCATTGCCACCGCCTCGGGCTGCGAGTTGTCCGAGCTGTCCGAGCTGACCTCGAAGCTGCAGGCGCTGCGCCAGCGGCTTTCCGCCTCCCTCCCTCGCGCGGTCTGAACGCCGCGCTTTCAACCTCGACTGCAAAGGAATCGACCATGGCCATCGACAAAGCCCTCTACACCGCCCACGCCACCTCCACCGGCGGGCGCACCGGCAGCACCGAATCGTCCGACGGCAAAATCAAGCTGCAGTTGTCCACGCCCAAGGAACTGGGTGGCGACAACGGCCCCGGCACCAACCCCGAGCAGCTGTTCGCGGCCGGCTATTCGGCCTGCTTCATCGGCGCGATGAAGGCCGTGGCCGCGCGCCAGAAGATCACGCTGCCGGCCGAGGTGTCGATCAAGGCCGACGTGTCGATCGGGCCGATGACCGGCAAGCCCGGCGCCTTCGGCATTGCCGTGGGCATGCTGGTGTCGATCCCGGGCATGGACAAGGCCGCGGCCGAGGCGCTGGTGAAGACCGCCCACGAGGTCTGCCCGTACTCCAACGCCACGCGCGGCAACATCGACGTCGCGCTCAGCGTGGCCTGAGTCCGCTGACGCTCAGCGCGCCAGCAGATCCAGCATCAGCTCGATGCGCGCCTGCCACGGTGTCAGCGTGCCATAGCTGGGCAAGGCCCCAGCCGGCGCACCGAACACGCCGCCGAGCAGGCAACGCGAGGCGCGCACCACCGGCACGCCGGCGGCGATGGCGCGCCGCGCGGCCTGCAGCAGCTGTTCGTGCACGGCGCCGTTGCCGGTGCCGGCAATGACGATGCCGTGCACGCCGGCGGCCACCAGCGCGTCGATCACCGTGCCACGCGCGCCGGCATGGCTGGTGACGATCTCCACCTGGGGCCAGGCTTCGGCGTCGTCGGGCAAGGCGTCGGCCGCGACATGGGGTACAGCCGGCGGCGCTTCACGAAAACTCTGCAGCACGCCGTCCTGGATCAGACCGAGCACGCCGGCGTCGCCGGCACCGAAGGCATCGACGCGCCAGGGATGCTGCTTGCGCAGCTCCGCCGCGTCAAAGACCTGCCCGCCCAACACCACGCGCACGCCAGCGGGGATGCCGGCACGAGCCAACGTCACGGCATCGAGCAGGTTCTGCGGGCCGTCGGCCTGCAGCGAGGTGGCCGGGCGCATCGCCGCCGTCAGCAACATCGGCTTGCCCGGGGCGAGCACGCGGTGCAGGAAGTAGGCCGTCTCCTCCAGCGTGTCAGTGCCGTGCGTGATGACCGCACCGACGACTTCGGGCCGCTGCAGCTGCTGCTGCAGCACCGCGCGCAGTGCCAGCCACAGCCCCAGGCCCATGTCCTTGCTGTCGACCTGGGCCATCTGCCGGCATTCGATGGGCCAGCCGGCCAGCGGCGGCACCGCCGCCAGCAGCGCGTCCACGCCCAGGCTCGCGGCGCGGTAGCCGACGCTGTCGGTGGCGCTGTCGGCAGTGCCGGCGATGGTGCCGCCGGTGCCCAGCACCACCACCGTGCCATCAAGGCTTGCCATGAATCAATCTCTGGATGAAAATACAGCCACTGGACAAATCAACAGGCACCGCATGACCGAAAGCCCCAAGCTCACCGACCGCCAGCAGCAGATCCTGGACCTGGTGCAAAGCGCGATCGAGCGTACCGGCGCCCCGCCCACTCGCGCCGAGATCGCTGCCGAGCTGGGCTTTCGCTCCGCCAACGCCGCCGAAGAGCACCTGCAGGCGCTGGCCCGCAAGGGCGTGATCGAGCTGGTGGGCGGCACCTCGCGCGGCATCCGCTTGAAGTCTGACATATTGCGTGCGCTCAACGCTGCGCGCTTCAGCCAGTACGGCAAGCAGTACAGCCTGCCGCTGCCCAGCCTGGCACAGCTGAACCTGCCGCTGGTCGGCCGCGTCGCCGCCGGTGCGCCGATCCTGGCGCAGGAGCACATCGACCAGAGCTACCTGATGGAAGCCAGCCTGTTCGCGCGCCGGCCCGACTACCTGCTCAAGGTGCGCGGCATGAGCATGCGCGACGCCGGCATCATGGACGGCGACCTGCTCGCGGTGCAGAAGTCGCGCGAGGCCAAGAACGGCCAGATCGTCGTCGCGCGCCTGGGCGACGAAGTTACGGTCAAGCGCTTCCGCCGCACCAAGGCCGGCATCGAGCTGATCCCCGAGAACCCTGAATTCCAGACGCTGCACGTCGCACCCGACGACGAGAGCTTCGAGCTGGAAGGCCTGGCGGTCGGACTGATCCGCAACACCATGCTGATGTAGCCGTGGCGCGCCTGCTCAAGTCGCCCAAGGCGGCCAGCGCTGCCGACTGCCGCACGCTGGAGCAGTTGCCCAACATCGGGCCGGCGCTGGCCGCGGACCTGCGGCGCCTGGGCATCCGCCAGCCCGACGAGTTGCGCTCGCGCGACCCCTTGCAACTCTACCAGGCGCTGTGCCAGGCCACCGGCAAGCGCCAGGACCCCTGCGTGCTGGACACCTTCATGGCCGCCACCGACTTCATGCGCGGCGCCGCCCCCACGCCGTGGTGGCACTACACCGCGCAGCGCAAGCAGGTGTACGGGCCGGTCTGAGGCCCGTGCCTGCGGGCGCGAACTGGCGGCACTTGGACCCTTTGTTCCGCCTTTATCACGGCGGGTGGCATCGAACAATGCACTCAAGTTTGTTGCGTTGTGTCCGAAGTCACAGTCATGATGTCTTTCAGCCTGCTCCTTCGCCCGCGGTACCGCGACACCCTCGCCTCGCGCATCGGCTGGCGTGCCGAAGTCTGCCCGCCGTCGCTGCGCCAGGCGCCGCGCTCGGCCTGGAACCGCATCTGGTTCTGGCTGCTGACGCCAGGCCCGCTGCAGTCCTCGCCCGCGCTGAACCGGCTGCCGCCGGTGCGCCAGGACTTCGTCGACATCCTGGCCGACCTGCCCGCCACAGCCGCCAGTGCGCTGCGCCTGCGCATCGACCAGACGCGCACGCTGCGCGAACTGTGGCACCTGCGCACCGAGCTCTATACCGTGGTGGCCCTCAACCACAGCCAGCACGAGGCCGAGCGCCGCCTGGCGCAGCTGAACCGCCACTTCCCCACGCGCGCGCCACGCTCCGGCTTCGTGCCGCTGCTGTCATGAGCCATCGCCGGGCCGCCCCAAGATGGCTCGCACCCCCTTGGGGGGTCGGCGCCGCAGGCGCCGGGGGGGCCGCATGAACGCCAGCGCACCACGCCACCACCTGGCCCGCAGTGCCCTGTCCGGCGCCGGCACGCCGGACGAGCGGCTGGCACGCATCGCGGCGCGCCGCGCCTTCGTCAACCTGAAACAGACCTACCTGGCGGCCGTCGAGGCGCTGCCCGGCCCGCGCGCCGAGTGGCTGCGCTTCCAGATCCGCCACGCCGCCGAACCGGCCGACCTGTGGCTGCTGCGCGCCGCGGTCTTCGACGCGCTGCCGCGCCAGGGCTACGGTACCGAGCGCGACACGCTGCAGCGCGGCATCGAATCGGTGTTCCCGAGCAGCCACCGCCACAGCGGCTTCGCACCGCTGTTCTGAACTGAAGCACCCCGGCTCAGGCCGGGGCCAGCAGCAGGTCGGTCTGCATGAAGTGGAAGCAGTGGCGCTGGCCGAAGGCGGCCTCGATCAACGCCTCGTAGCGCCGCATCACGGTCCGCACGAAGTCGTGGCGACGCTCCTCGGGCAGCACCTGCGTCCAGGCACCGAAGCCGGCATTGCAAAAGCCGAAGAAGGCCTCGTCGCTGCCGAAGTCCCAGCGCTTCATCTCACTGTGCACGGTGATCGTCTGCAGCCCCAGGCCGCGCGCCAGCGCGCTGTACTGCTGCGCATCGAGACGCAGATAGGGGTCGCTGAAGGCGGTGAAATGTGGCGCCCATGACGGCTCCTGGCGCAGCGCTTCGGCCACTTCTTCCAGGCTGGTGAGCGCGCCGCGCGTCACCAGACGCAGATGCGCCCTGCCCTGCGGCTTCAGCGCCGCGCGGATGCCACGCAGCGCCTCGGCCTGCTGCGGTATCCAGTGCAGCGCGTTGAAGGACACCACGCGATCGAAGCGCGCGTCGAAGTTCAGCCGGCGTGCATCGACGACCTCGAAGCGCAGGTTCGGCCAGGCGGCAGCACCGAACTGCTGTCGCGCGAAGGCCACCATGTCGGCCGAGGCGTCCACACCCAGCACCGCGCCATATGGCAGCTGTTCGGCGATGCGCGCGCTGAGCTTGCCGTCACCGCAGCCGACGTCCAGCAGCTGCTCGTCGCCACGCAGTGGCAGCCGCGACAGCACCTCGTCGGCCATCGCCGCCTGCAGGTTCGAATGGCGCGCGTAGTCGGCGCCGCTCCAGGTATCCGCCATGCTGCGCTTCGATCAGCGGCCGAGGAAGTCGGCCTTGCCCAGCTCGACGCCGGCATGGCGCAGCAGCGCATAGGCCGTGGTCGCATGGAAGAAAAAGTTCGGCAGCGCGAAGTGCTTCAGGAAGGTCTCGCCGCTGAAGCTCAGCGGGTCGCCGCTGCGCGTGGGCACGGCAATGGTGCGGCTGTCCGAGCCGTCGATCTGCGCGGCGCTGAAGGACTGCACATGTTCGATGGTCTTGCGAATGCGCACGCGCAGGTCGTCCAGGCTGGCCTCGTCGTCCTCCCACTTCGGGATCTCGGTGCCGGCCAGGCGCGACATGCAACCCTTAGCGCCGTCGCTGACGATCTGCACCTGCCGCACGAAGGGCAGCATGTCCGGCGCCAGGCGCAGCCCCAGATAGTTGTTGGGGTCGAACTTGCGCGCCTGCGCATGGGCCTCGGCCCGGACCAGCCAGTTCAGCATGCTGCCCAGGATGCGGCTGAACACGGGCGCGCTGGCCGAATACATCGACAGACTCATGGTCGGGGGTCTCCTCGGGTGGTGTGGGCCGCATCGTAGCGCCGCGCCCGGCCGGCGCACGCGGCGGTGCAGAATGCCCACTGCCATGAACATCATCATCCTCGACGACTACCAGGACGCGGTGCGCAAGCTGAAGTGCGCGGCCAAGCTGGAATCGCTGAACGCCAAGGTCTTCACCAACACCGTCAAGGGCATCGGCCAGCTGTCGGTGCGGCTGCGCGACGCCGACGTGCTGGTGCTGATCCGCGAGCGCACGCAGTTCCCCAGGCAGCTGCTGGAAAAGCTGCCCAAGCTGAAGCTGATCTCGCAGACCGGCCGCGTCGGCGGCCACATCGACGTCGAAGCCTGCACCAAGCTCGGCATCGCGGTGGCCGAAGGCGTGGGCTCGCCGGTGGCGCCGGCCGAGCTGACCTGGGCGCTGATCATGGCCAGCATGCGCCGGCTGCCTCAATACATCGGCAACCTGAAACACGGCGCCTGGCAGCAGTCGGGGCTGAAGACGGCGTCGATGCCGCCCAACTTCGGCATCGGCCAGGTGCTCAAGGGCCGCCGCCTGGGCATCTGGGGCTACGGCAAGATCGGCCAACTGGTGGCCGGCTACGGCCGCGCCTTCGGCATGCAGGTCAGCGTCTGGGGCAGCGTGTCGGCACGCGCCAAGGCCATTGCCGACGGCCACGAGGCGGCGGCGTCCTGCGAATCCTTCTTCGAGAGCTGCGACGTGCTCAGCGTGCATCTGCGGCTGAGCGAGGCCACGCAGGGCATCGTCAAGCTCGAGGACCTGTCGCGCATGAAACCCACCGCGCTGTTCGTCAACACCTCGCGCGCCGAGTTGGTGGAGGAGCACGCGCTGGTCTCGGCGCTGAACCGCGGCCGCCCGGGCATGGCGGCCATCGACGTGTTCGAGAGCGAGCCGATCCTGCAGGGCCACCCGCTGCTGCGCCTGGAGAACGCGGTGTGCACGCCGCACATCGGTTATGTCGAGCAGGACAGCTACGAGCTGTACTTCAGCGCCGCCTTCGACAACGTGGTGAACTTCGTCGCCAACACGCCGACGAACATCATCAACCCCGACGCGCTGAAGGTGATGCGCTGAGCGGCGCGGCAACGTCCGCCGCGCCGCGCTGGGCCTTGCTGGCCGGCAATTTCGCCATCGGCTGCGGCGTCATGGTCACGGCCGGCGTGCTCAACGACATCGTGCGCTCGCTGCAGGTGTCGGTGGCGCTGGGTGGCCAGCTGATCGGCGCGGCCGCGGTGGTCATGGCCTTCGGCTCGCCCATCCTCGCCGGCGTGCTCAGCGGCTGGGACCGCCGCCGCCTGCTGGTGCTGGCGCTGCTGTGGTTTGCCGCCGGCCATCTGCTGAGCGCGCTGATGCCGAGCTATGCCACGCTGCTGCCGCTGCGCTGCCTGACGATGCTCGGTGCCGCCGCGTTCACGCCGCAGGCGGCCTCGGCGATCGCCGCGCTGACGCCGCCGCAAGAGCGCGGCCGTGCCATCACCTTCGTCTTCCTGGGCTGGTCGGTGGCCTCGGTGCTGGGCATGCCGCTGTCGGCCTACATCGGCGAGACCTGGGGCTGGGCTTCAGCCTTCGTCGGCGTGGCCGTCCTGTCACTCGGCGCCGCGTTCTTCGTGTGGCGCGCGCTGCCCGATGGCATCCGCCCGCCGGCGCTGTCGCTGGCCGACTGGCGCACGGTGTTCACGCACCCGGTGCTGATGGCCATCGTGGCGGTCACGGCGATGAGCAGCGCCGGGCAGTTCACGCTGTTCAGCTACTTCGCGCCCTACTACAGCCAGGTGCTGGGCGCCAGCGCGACGCAGATCAGCCTGCTCTTCCTGTGGTTCGGTGCCATCGGGCTGGTCGGCAACGTGCTGCTGACACGTTTCATCGACCGCATCGGCGCGGCCACCGCGGTGGCGTTGACGCTGGGCTGCATGGCCGTGTCCTTGCTGGCCTGGCCGCTGGCCATCGGCTTCGGCAGCGCGCTGCTGGTCACCGCGCCGTGGGCGCTGGGCTGCTTCGCGTCGAACTCGGCGCAGCAGGCGCGGCTGGCGCTGGCCGCACCGGCGCTGGCCACGGCGCTGATCTCGCTGAACTCGTCGGCGATGTACTTCGGCCAGTTCGCCGGCTCGGCCAGCGGCGGCGCCATGATCGCCGCCGCCGGCTTCGGGTCCTTAAGCTGGGTGGCGTTGGCCTGGATGTCGGCCGCACTCATCACCAGCCTGTGGGCGGCGCGGCGCATGCGCGGGGCGCTGCATGCCTGAGGCCGACGCGCTGCAGCGTCCACGCAGCGCGCTGGACATCGCGCGCGTCTTCAACCGCATGGCGCTGCAGGGCTTCGGCGGCGTGCTGGCGGTGGCGCAGCGCGAGTTGGTGGAACGCGAGCGCTGGATGACAGCGGCGCAGTTCCTGGAGGTGTTGTCGCTCGGTCAGGTGCTGCCCGGGCCGAACATCGTCAACATGGCGCTGATCATCGGCGACCGCTTCTGCGGCTGGCGCGGCGCCGCCGCGGCGCTGGCCGGGCTGCTGTGCGCGCCGCTGTTGATCGTGCTGCTGCTGGCCGCGCTGTACCGCGAGTTCGTCGACGTGCCGATGGCTGCCGGCGCGCTGCGCGGCATGGGCGCGGTGGCTGCCGGGCTGGTAGTCGGCACCGCGCTGAAACTGGTCGGCAGCCTGCGCCGCAACCCGCTGGGCGGGCCGGCCGCGGCGGGCATCGCACTGCTCACGTTGCTGGCCATCGGCGTGTGGCGCTGGCCGATGGTCGGCGTGGTGCTGGGCCTGGGCAGCGCGTCGGTGGCCGCCGCCTGGTGGAGGCTGGGCCGCCAAGCATGAACGCCCTGCTCTTCGGCATCCATGGACTGGACGGCGGCGTGCTGATGTCGCTGTTCCTGCACTTCGGCATGCTGTCGCTGCTGGCCGTCGGCGGTGCCATCACCGTCGCGCCGGACACGCAGCGCTACGTGGTCGGCGAGCGCAGCTGGCTCAACGACACAGAGTTCACCTCGTCGGTGGCCATCGCGCAGGCCGCGCCGGGGCCGAACGTGTTGTTCGTGGCCGTCGTCGGCTGGAACATCGCCGGGCTGGCGGGTGTGCTCGCCACCTTGGCCGGCAGCCTGCTGCCGTCGACCGCGCTGGCCTTGGCCGCCTCGCGCTACGGCAACCGACGGTGCGAGTCGCGCGCGATGCGTGCCTTCGGCGCCGGCATGGCACCGCTGACCTTGGGCCTGTTGCTGGCCACCGGCTGGGTGCTGACCGCGCCGGTGCGCGACAGCTGGGGCGCGATGCTGCTGGTGCCGCTGACCGTGCTGCTGCTGCTGAAGACGAGGCTCGGCCCGGTATGGCTGGTGGCGATGGGCGCGCTGGTGGGGGCGCTCGGCTGGACGGGGTGACGGCCTCGACTTGCGAAGCGTTCAGCGTGGCGAGCGGTCCGGCCCCCCGCCAAACCCGCGCGCCGTGCCCTACTGCCAGGCCGGCGGATTGTCCAGCCGCTTCAGGTCGAAGCGGTGCACCTCGGTCAGCAGCTCGACGAAGCGGTCGCTGACATGGTCGAGCACCGTGCGGCCCTTGTCGGCGGTGGCACGCGTGGCATCGCCGCAGGCGCCTTCGGGGTTGAGGTCCTGCGCCTGCCAGCCGAGCTTGCCGCTGCGCGTGATCGACAGGAAGCGGTTCTCCCCGGCCAGCGTCTCGGTCAGCGAGCCGAAGGCCTTGGCCTTGTCCATGTGCACGTGGCGCGGCGCGAGCGCCAGCATCACCGAGGTTTCCAGGTCGCCGGCGTGGATGCCGTGCTGCAGTTCGTGCTCGCTGAACAGCCCCGGCGGCAGGCCCAGCATGTACCAGTGCGCCGACACCGCCATCAGGCCGTGTATTTCGCGCAGGTCGCGGACGACGATGTCCATCGCGTTCATCTGCCCGCCGTGCGCGTTGAAGAGCATGAACTTGCGCACGCCGGCGCGTGCGACGCTGGCGCCGATCTCCATCCACATCTGCATCAGCGTGGCGGCCGATAGCGTGATCGTGCCCGGATAGCGCGCATGTTCGTTGCTCTTGCCATAGGCCAGCGTCGGCAGGAACAGCACCGGCAGCGCGTCGGGCAGCTTGGGCACCGTGGCTGCGACGACGCCGTCGATGGTGACGTGGTCGGTGCCGATCGGCATGTGCGGGCCGTGCTGCTCGACCGCACCCACCGGCAGCACGGCGATCAGCTGCTCGCGCGGCAGGCGGCTGAACTGTTCGCTGGTGTGCTCGGACCAGTAGCGGCTGTGCCAGGCGCTCATTGCGTTCTTTCCTCACCTGCCCTCGCAGAGCTCGGGCTCGAAGTAGAGCAGGAAACAGTGGCCGTGCACTGTTTCCTGCTCTACTTCGTTCCGAAGATCTTGTCGCCCGCGTCGCCCAGGCCGGGAATGATGTAGCCGACCTCGTTGAGATGGCTGTCGATGGCCGCGGTCCAGCAGCGCACGTCGGGGTGCGCCTTGTCGAGCGCGGCGATGCCCTCGGGCGCGGCCACCAGCACCAGCGCGCGGATGTGCTTGCAGCCGCGGCGCTTCAGCAGATCCACCGTGGCGATCATCGAGCCGGCCGTCGCCAGCATCGGGTCGATGATCAGCGCGGTGCGCTCCTCCAGATGACCGACGAAACGTTCGAAGTACTGCTCGGGCTGCAGCGTCTCGTGGTTGCGGCTGACGCCGACCACGCTGACCTTGGCATTCGGGATCATGTCGAGCACGCCGTCGAGCATGCCCAGCCCGGCGCGCAGGATCGGCACCACCGTCACCTTGCGCCCGGCGATCTGCTCGATCTGCACCGGCCCGCTCCAACACTCGATGGTGGTCTTTTCCAGCGGGAAGTCGGCGGTGGCCTCGTAGGCCAGCAACCGCGCGATCTCGTTGGTCAGCTCACGGAATTTCTTGGTCGAGATCTGATCCTCGCGCAGCAGCCCGACCTTGTGGCGCACCAGCGGGTGGTTGATGGCGATGACGGTCATGGTGCGGCTCGGTTGGCAAGGCTCGCGCCAGTGTAGCCAGCCGCGCCAAGCGGCTCAGCGCAGGCTGGCCTTGAAGTCGCCCCACTCCAGCAGCCAGGAGGTGGCGATGCCAGCCAGCAGGCCCCAGAAGGCGGCGCCGATGTTCCACAGCCCCAGGTCGGCCACCGTCACCAGGAAGGCGACCAGCGCGCCCAGCGTGAAGCGGTCCTTGAACGAGGTGACAAAGGCCGCCTGCAGCACGCGCAGCATGGCCAGCCCGGCCAAGGTCATGATGAAGGCCTTGGGCGCGTGCAGCATCAGCCGCGTGCAAGCCGGCGCCAGCAGGCCGAATCCCAGCGCCAGCACGCCGGTGAGGATGCCGGCGGCGTAGTGGCGCGGCTTCTCGCCCGAGGCGCTGAGGATGGCGTTGGTGGGCCCGGTCAGGCAGGTGCTGACGGCGCCCACTGCCGCGCTGGCCAGCGCGCCCACGCCGCAGGCCACGGTGATGGCGTTGACCGGCGGCTCGTGGCCGGCGGCGCGCAGCACGGCCACGCCCTGCCCGTTCTGCACCACCAGCACGGTGATGGCCAGCGGCAGCACCAGCTCGACCATCGCCGCCCACGACCAGGCCGGCGCCTGCAGCAGCGGCCGGGCGAACTCGATCGCGCCCAGCGTGGCCGTGTCGAAACGGCCGAGCAGCGCGATGGCCAGCGCACCGGCCAGCAGCGCGCCGATCAGCGGCGGCAGCCGCCGCCCCGCCGCCGGCCACAGGCTCAAGCCCAGCCAGGCCGCGACCATGCTGCCGGCGATGGCCGGATCCTGGTGAAGCGCGCGCACCAAGTCCAGGCCGAAGCGCAGGAACACGCCGGCCACCATGCCCATGACGATGGGCATGGGCACCGCCAGCATCGCGCGCCGCACCCAGCCCGAAGCACCCAGCAGCAGCATCAGCAGAGCGGTGGCGATGTAGGCGCCGACCACCTCGGCAAAGCTCAGGTGCGTGAGTGCCGGGCCGACCAGCACCGTGCCGGGAATGGTCCAGAAGAAGGCCAGCGGCTGGCGGTACAGCCAGCAGAACAGGATGGTGATCAACCCATTGATGAAGAAGGCGCCGAACAGCCAGGACGCCAGCTGCGCCTCGCTCAACCCACCCTGGCTGCCCACCGACAGGATGATGGCCACCGGCGCGGTGGCCGCGAACAGCCAGCCGATGAAACCGTTGGCCGCGTAACGCGGGCCGAAGTCGGCCCAGAGTTGCCGCAACGAGGGCGGCGCGATGGCGGGGCGTTCGATCGTCGACATCGGTTGCGTCAGTCCAGCAGCCGCGGCAGCAGCGTCGCCGCCGTGCCGCGCAGCACCCAGTGGGCCTGGTCGTCGATCTCGCTGGCGTCCGGGTTCAGCATCGCCACCTGCGCGCCGGCACGCCGCGCCACCGCGGCAAGGCCGGCCGCCGGCCACACCGCGCCCGAGGTGCCGACCACCAGCATCAGCTCGCAGCGGCGCGCGGCATGCTCCGCGGCCGCCATCGCGTCCTCGGGCAGCATCTCGCCGAACCAGACGACACCGGGGCGCAGCAGGTTGCCGCAGTCGGCGCAGCGCGGCGGCTCGCCGGGCACGGCCTGCGCGACCTCGCAGCCGCGACCGCCGGGGCAAGCTTGCAGCCAGCGGTCGGCGAGGATGTCGCCATGCAGCCGGATCGTCTGCGGCCAGCCGGCGCGCTGATGCAGGTCGTCGACGTTCTGCGTGACGATCGTCAGCACGCCGGGCCGGCGGCGGCCGTACTCGGCCAGCGCCACGTGCCCGGCGTTCGGCTGCGCGGCGCGCACCGCCTGCTTGCGCTCGGCATACCAGGCCCAGACGCGCGCCGGGTTGGCGCGGAAGCCCTCCTCGCTGGCCAGTTCGGTCGGGTCGAAGCGCGACCACAGGCCGCTCATCGCATCGCGGAAGGTGGCGATGCCGCTCTCCGCGCTCATGCCCGCGCCGGTGAGCACGCAGACCTGCCGCGCCCGCGCCGCCAGCGCGCGCACCGCCGCCACGGCGTCGGCTTGCATCAGCCGCCGCGCTGGCGCCGCGCCTCGTACAGGCACACGCCGGCCGCCACCGAGACGTTGAGGCTTTCCACCGCGCCGAGCATCGGGATGCGCACCAGCACATCGCAGGTCTTGCGCGTCAGCTGGCGCAGCCCCTTGCCCTCGGCGCCCAGCACCAGCGCCAGCGGGCCCTTCAACTCGGCTTCGTAGTGCGTGAGCGGCGCGTCGTCGCTGGTGCCGACGACGAGGATGTCGCGCTCCTTCAGCTCGTTGAGCGTACGCGCCAGGTTGATGACCATCAGGTAGGGCACGGTCTCGGCCGCGCCGCTGGCCACCTTGGCCACGGTCGCGTTCAGGCCCACCGCATGGTCCTTGGGCGCGACCACCGCATGCACGCCGGTGCCGTCGGCCACGCGCAGGCAGGCGCCCAGGTTGTGCGGGTCGGTCACGCCGTCCAGCACCAGCAGCAGCGGCGGGCCTTCCACCGCGTCGAGCAGGTCGTCGAGCGAATGGGTCTGCGGCAGCGCCGTGACGCGCGCCACCACGCCCTGATGGCGCGGCGTGCCGGCCAGCTGCGTCAGCTGCGTGTCGTCGCTGTCGAGCACCCGCACCTTGGCAGCCTGGGCACGCTCGACCAGCTGGCGCATGCGCTGGTCGCGGCGCGACACATCGACATGCACTTCATGCACCGAAGCCGGCGCGGTCTTCAGCCGCACACCGACCGCGTGGAAACCGAACAGGGTGTTCTTCGCGCTCATGCGTCCATTGTGGGGCTGCCGCGGCGCGGCTTCGTCGGGGCTGCAGTGAGCCAGACCTCGAGTGGTCGTTCCTGGCGCCATCCGCGATGCTGGAACCGGGTGAACGGACAGGAAAGTTCCGGCTGGGTGGTGATCTGCCAAGGGCGAAAGCCGGATTTCCGTTCAAGACTATGCCGTAGCGATAATCGACGAGCTCGAGAAGCCGGCGCATATGCGCCAGCGATTCACGGTGGGGTATTAGTCGGGAACTGCCACGAAGATGGCAGGTCAGTCTTCGCCTCTTCGGCTGATCTGCAGCCTGGCCACCCGAGGAACTCAAGTCACCGGCGCCGGATTGAACAGCACCAGCGCGTTGTGCAGCTTCCACCGTTCGGCCCAGGTCTTCTTGCGGCCGCTGGCGACGTCGAGCATGAAGCGGAACAACTCCCAGCCTACGTCCTCGATACTGGCGCTGCCGTCGGCGATGCTGCCGGCGTTGATGTCCATCAGGTCGTGCCAGCGCCGCGCCAGGTCGCTGCGCGTGGCCACCTTGATCACCGGCACCGCGGCCAGCCCATAGGGCGTGCCGCGGCCGGTGGTGAAGACATGCAGGTTCATGCCCGCGGCCAGCTGCAGCGTGCCGCAGATGAAGTCGCTGGCGGGGGTGGCGGCATAGGTCAGGCCCTTGGCCTTGAGTTTTTCGCCGGGCGCCAGCACGTTGGCAATCGGCGCCGTGCCCGACTTGATGATCGAGCCCATCGCCTTCTCGACGATGTTCGACAGCCCGCCCGCCTTGTTGCCCGGCGTGGTGTTGGCGCTGCGGTCGACGCTGCCGCGCTGCAGGTAGGCGTCGTACCAGGCCATCTCGCGGATCATTGCGGCCGCCACCTCGGGCGTGGTGGCGCGCGCGGTGAGCTGGTCGATACCGTCGCGCACCTCGGTGGTCTCGCTGAACATCACGCTGGCGCCGGCGCGCACCAGCAGGTCGGTGCAGAAGCCCACCGCCGGGTTGGCGGTGACGCCGCTGAAGGCATCGCTGCCGCCGCATTGCACGCCGACCACCAGCTCGCTGGCCGGCACGGTTTCGCGGCGGCGCGCGTTGAGGCGTTCCAGGTGCACCTCGGCCTGGCGCATGATCGACTCGACCATCGACATGAAGCCGACATGCGCGTCGTCCTGCAAGCGCACCACGTCCAAGGGGGCTTCGGCACTGTTGCCCACGTCGGCGACGTTGCGCTCGTCGACGATGGCAAAGCTGCCCTGCGGCAGCAGCCGTTCAGGCTGCAGCTTCTCGCAGCCCAGGCTGACCACCATCAGCTCGCCGCCGAAGTTGGGGTTCAGGCTGATGTTGCGCAGCGTACGGATCGGCACCACCGCATCGGGTGCATCGATGGCCACGCCGCAGCCGTAGCCATGCTCCAGCGCGACCACGTCGTCGACGTTGGGGAAGCGCGGCAGCAGCTCCGTCTTGATGCGCTGCACCGCGAATTCGGTGACCCCGGCCACACACTGCACCGTCTGCGTGATGGCGAGGATGTTGCGCGTGCCCACCGAACCGTCGGCATTGCGGTAGCCCTCGAAGCTGTAGCCGTCCAGCGGCGGCAACGTGGGTGGCTTGACGGTGGCGATCGGCAGCCCTTCCAGGCCGCGCGCGGCCGGCATCTTCAGCAGTCGCTCGTGCACCCAGCTGCCGGCGGCGATGTCCTTCAACGCATGGCCGATGGGGATGCCGTAGCGATGCACCGGCGCATCGGCGGCGATGTCCACCAGCGCCACCTTGTGGCCCTGCGGCACGCGGTCGCGCAGCACCAGGCCCGAGGGCAGCGTGCTGCCCTCGGGCAAGCCGCCGTCGTTAGCGACGATGGCGACGTTGTCGCGCTCGTGCATGCGGATGGTCAGCGGGGCGTTCATCGTGCTCTCCTTTTCCATCGCGGCGCAGCGGCTTCGTACGACCCAGCCCATCGAACAACCGCCGCGGAACCGGCTCTGCCGGTCCGCAAGCGGTGCCCTCTCGGGGGGGTGCGCAAAGCGCGCAGGGGGTGGTTCACTTCAGGGCCGTGTGCCGGCTTCGGCCGTGGCTACGGTCCAGGCGCGCGCCTGCTCGCTCAGGCTCAGGCCCAGGCCGGCTCGCGTGGGCACGAGCATGCGGCCATCGCGGATTTCCAGCCGCTCGTTGAACAGCGGCTCCAGCCAGTCGAAATGTTCCACCCAGGGCTCGCTCGGGTAGGCGGCGGCCAGGTGCACGTGCAGTTCCATCGCGAAGTGCGGCGCCAGCATCAGCCCGCCGGCTTCGGCCATCGCCGCGATCTTCAGGAAGGGCGTGATGCCGCCGACCCGCGGCGCGTCGGGCATCAGGTAGTCCGCAGCCCGATGGCGGATCAGCTCGGCATGCTCGGCGGCGCTGGTCAGCATCTCGCCGGTGGCGATGGGTGTGTCGAAGGCCGCCGCCAGCGCGGCATGGCCTTCGTGGTCGTAGGCGTCCAGCGGCTCCTCGATCCACACCAACTTGAAGTCCTCGAAGCTGCGGCACATGCGCTGCGCGGTCGGACGGTCCCATTGCTGGTTGGCATCGACCATCAGCGGCATGCCGTCGCCCAGATGCTTGCGCACCGCCTCGACGCGCTTGAGGTCCAGCACGCGGTCGGGCTGCCCCACTTTCAGCTTGATGCCACCGATGCCGCGCTCGCGCGAGGCCGCGGCATTCACCAGCAGCTGCTCCAGCGGCGTGTGCAGGAAGCCGCCCGAGCTGTTGTAGCAGGCCACCGAATCGCGCCAGCTGCCCAGCAGCTTGGCCAGTGACAGGCCGGCGCGCCGCGCCTTCAGGTCGTACAGCGCCACATCGAAGGCGCCCAGCGCCTGTGTCGCCAGGCCGCTGCGGCCCACCGAGGCGCCCGCCCAGCACAGCTTGTTCCACAGCCGGCCGATGTCGCTGGGGTCTTCGCCGATCAGCACCGGCGCGACCTCCTTCGCGTGCGCAAACTGGCCCGGGCCGCCGGCGCGCTTGGCGTAGCTGAAGCCCAGGCCTTCGTGACCGTTCGTCGTCTGCACTTCGGCGAAGAGCATCAGCACCTCGGTCATTGGCTTCTGCCTGCCGGTCAGCACCTTGGCATCGCTGATCGGCGTGGCCAGCGGCAGCACGATGGACGAGACACGCACCCAGGCGATGCGGTCGGCGACCATGGTCATGCCTTCGCCACCTCGTGCGCGGCCATCAGCTCCAGCGCCCGCACCAGCGCCGAATGGTCCA
>CAYUPF010000081.1:3575-17884 GCA_964446545.1 uncultured Rubrivivax sp. | reverse complement strand
TCGACGTGCGCGGCTACATCGGCATGCCGATGCTCGGCCGCACGCAGACCTGGCAGCGCGTGGAATGAACTCAAGGAGTGTGAACGTGAATCGATTCAATGTCCGCAAGGTCGCCGTGCTCGGCGCAGGCGTGATGGGCGCGCAGATCGCCGCGCATCTGGTGAACTGCCGCGTGCCGGTCGTGCTCTTTGATCTTCCCGCCAAGGAAGGCCCGAAGAACGGCATCGTGACCAAGGCGGTCGAAGGGCTGAAGAAACTCAAGCCGGCGCCGCTGGGCGTGCCCGAGAACGCCGCGCTGATCCAGCCCGTCAACTACGAGGAACACCTGGAGCAGCTGGCCGGCTGCGACTTGGTGATCGAGGCCATCGCCGAGCGCATGGACTGGAAGCTCGACCTGTACAAGAGAATAGCGCCGCACGTGGCGCCGCACGCCATCCTGGCGAGCAACACCTCGGGGCTGTCGATCACCAAGCTGAGCGAGGCCATTCCGGAAGAGATGCGCGCGCGCTTCTGCGGCATCCACTTCTTCAACCCGCCGCGCTACATGGCGCTGGTGGAGCTGATCCCCACGCCGAGCACGAAGGCCGAGGTGCTGGACCAGCTGGAAGCCTTCGTCACCAGCGGGCTGGGCAAGAACGTGGTGCGCGCCAAGGACACGCCCAACTTCATCGCCAACCGCGTCGGCATCGCCGGCCTGCTGGCGACGATGCTCGAGGCGAAGAAGGCGGGCCTGAGCGTCGACGTCGTCGACGACCTCACCGGCAAGAAGCTGGGCCGTGCCAGCAGCGGCACCTTCCGCACCGCCGACGTCGTGGGCCTGGACACGATGGCGCATGTCATCAAGACGCTGCAGGACACGCTGTCGGCCGACACCGACCCGTTCTACCCCAGCTTCGCCACGCCGGCCGACCTGCAGAAATTGCTGCAGGCCGGCGCGCTGGGCCAGAAGAGCGGCGCAGGTTTCTACAAGAAGGTCGGCAAGGACATCCAACGCTTCGACGCCGCCAGCGGCGGCTACGTGGCCGCCGGCGGCAAGGCCGACGCCATCGTCGAGCGCATGCTGAAGAAGCCCGCGGCCGAACGGCTGAAGCTGCTGCGCGAATCGAGCAACCCGCAAGCGCAGTTCCTGTGGGCGCTGCACCGCAACAGCTTCCACTACGCGGCCGTGCACCTGGCCAGTATTGCCGATACCGCACGCGACATCGATTTCGCGATGCGCTGGGGCTTCGGCGTCAAGCAGGGCCCCTTCGAGCTG
Organism: uncultured Rubrivivax sp.; assembly: GCA_964446545.1. Taxonomy (GTDB): domain Bacteria; phylum Pseudomonadota; class Gammaproteobacteria; order Burkholderiales; family Burkholderiaceae_C; genus Rubrivivax. The sequence goes on along the minus strand of CAYUPF010000081.1, from coordinate 16,629 downwards.
TGGCAGCAGGCCGGCTGGAAGCAGGTGGCCGAATGGGTCAAGGCCGACATCGACGCCGGCAAGGCGCTGAGCAACGCGCCGCTGCCCGACTGGGTGTTCGACGGACCGGTTGCTGAAAATGCGGGCGTGCACACGGCCGAGGGCTCGTGGAACCCGACGCAGAAGCAGGTCCAGCCGCTGTCGGCGCTGCCGGTGTACCGGCGCCAGTTCTTCCGCGAGAACGTCGCCGGGGCCAGTGTGCTCGACCCCGCCACCGCCGGCAAGACCGTGCACGAGGACGCCTCGATGCGGCTGTGGACGCTGGACGACGAGGTGCTGATCGCCAGCATCAAGACCAAGGTGCATGCCATCGACCAGGGCGTGATCGAGGGCCTGCAGCGCGGCATCGCGCTGGCCGAAGGCGGCTACAAGGGTCTGGTCATCTGGTCCGGTGACGACCCCTTCTCCTACGGCGCCGACCTGCAGGCGATGCTGCCCGAGTTCATGAAGGGCGGCTCCAAGGCCATCGCGCCGGCCATCAAGATGATGCAGGACTCGATGCTCGCATTGCGCTACGCCAACATACCGACGGTGGCCGCGGTGCGCGGCATGGCGCTGGGCGGCGGCTGCGAGATCGCCGTGGCCTGCGCCAAGCGCGTCGCGACGATGGAAAGTTACATCGGCCTGGTCGAAGTGGGCGTGGGCCTGATCCCCGGCGGCGGGGGCCTCGCCTACATCGCGCGCCGCGCGGCCGAGATGGCGGCGGCCGGCAACGCCCATGCCGATGTCTTCCCCTTCATCCGCGAAGGCTTCACGGCAGCGGCCATGGCCAAGGTGGGCACCAGCGCGATCGAAAGCCGCAAGCTCGGCTACCTGCTCGACAGCGACATCATCGTGCCGCACAAGGACGAGCTGCTGTACGTGGCCATCGCCCAGGCCAAGGCGATGTTCGACTCGGGCTACCGCGCCCCGGTGCGCGCCATGATCCCGGCGGCCGGGCGCAACGCCATCGCCACCATCAAGGGCCAGCTGGCCAACATGCGCGACGGCGGCTTCATCAGCAAGCACGACTTCCACATCAGCGCGCTGATCGCCGACGTGGTCTGCGGCGGCGACGTCGATGCCGGGTCGCTGGTGACCGAGGAATACCTGATGACGCTGGAGCGCAAGCATTTCTGCTCGCTGCTGGACCACCCCAAGACGCAGGAACGCATCATGGGAATGATGCAAACCGGCAAGCCCGTCAGGAATTGACCCACCCCCGCAGCGCCTGCGGCGCTCCCCCTCGAGGGGGCGCCGCTGGCGGCCCGGCAAAGCCGGTTCCGCGGCGGCCACTCGAGACACTGAATTCGGAGTACTCCACATGAGCAGCAAACAAGTTCAAGACGCCTACATCGTTGCCGCCACGCGCACGCCGATCGGCCGCTCGGGCCGCGGCTACTTCCGCAACACCCGCCCCGACGATCTGCTGGTCGCGGTGATGCGCAGCGCGCTGGCGCAAGTGCCGAACCTCGACCCGAAGGCCATCGAGGACGCCATCATCGGCTGCTCCTTCCCCGAAGGCGAGCAGGGCATGAACATGGCGCGCGTGGCCGCGGTGCTGGCCGGGCTGCCGACCTCGGTGGGCGGCGTCACCGTCAACCGCTTCTGCGCCTCGGGCCTGACCGCGCTGCAGATGGCGGCCGACCGCATCCGCGTCGGCGAGGCCGAGGTCATGATCGCCGGCGGCGCCGAAAGCATGAGCCTGGTGCCGATGGGCGGCAACAAGCCCTCCTTCAACCCGGAAGTGTTCGCGCGCGACGAGAACATCGGCATCGCCTACGGCATGGGCATCACCGCCGAGAAGGTGGCGGCGCAGTGGAAGGTCAGCCGCGAGGCGCAGGACGAGTTCGCGCTGGCCTCGCACCAGAAGGCCTTGAAGGCCATCGCCGCCGGCGAGTTCAAGGACGAGATGACGCCGATCACCGTGACCAGCCGCACGCCCGACCTGGCCAGCGGCGACAGTATCGCCAAGACGCGCAGCGTCGACATCGACGAAGGCCCGCGTGCCGACACCTCGCTCGAAGGCCTGGCCAAGCTGAGGCCGGTGTTCGCGGCCAAGGGCTCGGTGACGGCCGGCAACAGCTCGCAGACCAGCGACGGCGCGGGTGCGCTGATCCTGGCCAGCGAGAAGGCCATCAAGCAGTTCGACCTGAAGCCGCTGGCGCGCTTCGTCAGCTTTGCGGTGCGCGGTGTGCCGCCCGAGATCATGGGCATCGGCCCGATCGAGGCCATCCCTGCGGCGCTGAAGCTGGCCGGCTTGAGGAGCAGTGACCTGGGCTGGGTGGAGCTGAACGAGGCCTTTGCCGCGCAGTCGCTGGCGGTGCTGAATTCGCTGGACCTGGAGCGCGGCATCGTCAACCCCATGGGCGGCGCCATCGCGCTGGGCCACCCGCTGGGCGCCACCGGCGCCATCCGCTCGGCCACGGTGGTGCATGCGCTGCGCCGCCACAACCTGAAGTACGGCATGGTGACGATGTGCGTGGGCATGGGCCAGGGCGCCGCCGGTATCCTGGAAAGGGTCTGAGCATGAGCATCAAGACTGCGACGCTGAACGGCGTCGCCACCATCGAAATCGCACGCCCGGAGAAGAAGAACGCGCTCACCGCCGCCATGTACCAGGCGATGGCCGATGCGCTGCGTGCGGCCCAGGCCGACCCCGCGGTGCGCGCGGTGCTGATCACCGGCCAGCCGGGCATCTTCACCTCGGGCAACGACATCGAGGATTTCATGTCGCGCCCGCCCGGCGAGGGCATGGACGCGCCGGTGTTCCAGTTCATGTTCGCGCTGGCCGAATGCGACAAGCCGGTGATCGCGGCGGTCACCGGCGCGGCCATCGGCATCGGCACGACGATGCTGCTGCACTGCGACTTCGTCTACGTTTCCGACGAGGCGCGGCTGGCCATGCCTTTCGTCGGCTTGGGCCTGGTGCCGGAGTTCGCGTCCAGCCTGCTGCTGCCACAGCGGGTGGGCCAGGCGCGCGCGGCCGAGAAGCTGCTGCTCGGCGACCCCTTCACCGGCGCCGACGCGGTGGAATACGGCCTGGCGAACGCGGTGCTGCCGGCCGGCGAGGTGGTGAACCACGCACGGCGCGTGGCCGAGCGCTTCAACAACCTGCCGCCGGGCGCCGTGCGCGAGGCGAAGAAGCTGCTGCGCGCGCCGCAGGCCGAAGCCATCCGCCAGACCATCCGCAGCGAGGCGGAGTTGTTCGCCGCGCGGCTGCGCAGCCCCGAGGCGATGGAGGCCTTCCAGGCCTTCTTCCAGAAGCGCAAGCCGGACTTTTCCAAGTTCTGAAGATCGACGCGGTCGCAGCATGTCGCTCGCGCTGAAGCTGGTGCTTGCGCCGCTGCTGGTGGCCCAGGCGGTGCACACGCGCAAGCGCGCGCCGGTGCTGCCCGAGGCGGCCGGCCCGCGCCAGGGCCGCGTGGGGCGGGGCGAGCCCGAGCTGCGGCTGCTGATCGCCGGCGATTCGTCGGCGGCCGGTGTGGGTGTGGCCCATCAGGACCAGGCGCTGGCCGGGCAGCTGAGCCGCGCGCTGCACCAGCACACGACCCGGCTGGTGCGCTGGGCGCTGCATGCGCAGTCGGGGCTGACCACGCAGCAGGTGTTCGCGCTGCTGCGCGCCGCCGCGCCGCCCCCGGCCGACGTGGCCGTGGTGCTGAGCGGCGTCAACGACGTCATCGACCTGGTGCCCACGCGCCGCGCCGTGCGGCAGCGCGCCGAACTGGCCGACTGGTTGCTGAGCGAAGGGCGTGCGGCGCACGTGGTGTTCGCGCCGCTGCCGCCGGTGCACCGTTTTCCGCTGTTGCCCGAACCCTTGCGCCGCGTGATGGGCGACGACGCGCGCCGCCACGACGAGGCGCTGGCGCGCTGGGCGGCCACGCGCGGCGACGTGTCGCACCTCGCCATCGACATGAAACTCGAGCCCGAGGCCATGGCCGAGGACGGCTTCCATCCCGGCGAGTCGGTGTACCGCGCCTGCGGCGAGGCCATCGCGGCGCACATCGCGAGTCTTCAGCGCCTGGCCGGCCGGAGCAAGTAGGCTCCAGCCCATGTCGAAAGTTCAGCCCTGCCCATTGCCTGCGCAAGCGCTGCTGGCCAAGTACGCCGACGCAGGCGCCTACACCGACTGCTACGCGACCGAGCTCGCCGCAACCGTGTCGCAGGCAGAGTATGTGGAGGCCTTCTACACAGGCGGGCTCTTCAAGATCGAGCGGCTACTTCTCGGCCTGTTTCTCTGCAAGCCGTCCACCGATGCTCAGGCCAAGCAGTTGGCGACCGGTGAAGTTGGCCACTTCGCTGCCTGGCGGGTAGAGGATCGAAGCAACAATCAACTGCTCATGTGCGACGTCGGTGGTCGCACGAGGTCCTGGCTGATGGTGTCGCCAGTGCCGCCGCAGGAGCCGACGCACGGCACGCGACTGTACTTTGGCTCTGCCGTCGTTCCAGTCGTCGGCAGGTCGACAGGCAAGCCGGGCATGGACCTTGTGTTCAAGTCTCTGCTCGGCTTCCACAAGCTCTACTCTCGGGCTCTTCTTGGTGCGGCGCGGTCGCGCCTGGCACGCCTCGACCACCGGGCCTAAGCCCGAGGCGGACCTCCACCGGCATAGCCTGCGAGGCGCTCTTGACTCATGATGCGCACCCCGCGGCGGGCGATGGGCGCTTCCGGTCCGCTCAGCTCGAACCTCGGGGCGCTCAAACCCATCACGCCCGCGACCGATCCGGAGAAACTTCATGACCGTTGCGCGGATTCAGCAGGCGATCGAAGGCGTGGTCCGGTTCTTCTCCGAGCATCCCGAGAAGGGGCGCGCGACCGACAAATCAGCCGTTGCAACCATTCAGGACGGACTGATGTGCAAGGCCGAGGGACCGAACGGCGCCGTCTTGGTCAGTGACATGCCCAAGAGCGTCGGCGGTGGTGGTGCCGCGCCGACGCCCGGTTGGTTCCTGCGGGCCGCGCTCGCCAACTGCGACGCCACCGTCATCGCCATGCGGGCTGCACAACTGGGCGTGGTCCTCACCAAGCTGGAGGTCAGCGTTGACAGCGTCTCGGACGATCGCGGCATGTTCGGGCTTTGGCAGGACGTCCCCCCGGGGCCCCAAAGCATGCGAATCCGCGTTGCCATTGCTGCCGACGGAACTTCACCCGAGCAGCTTCGGCAGATCGTCGCGTGGGCCGAAGCGCACTCACCCGTCGGCGATGCGGTGCGCAGGGCCGTTCCCTCGACGGTGGAGGTCCACACCGATTGACCCGTTCTCCCGAGGCGCCCGTTGGGCGGCGCGAATTGCCCCGCGGCGGCAGCTAGAGGTTGATCAGGACGGTGTGGGCGATGGAAACACCTTCACCAAAGTGCAAGGTCGACGGTGAAGGTGTTCAAAGGGGACGTTTCCGCGCATCCGATCGAAGCGCACCGATGCGGCGCAGCAGATGGCGCACGAGCCCGGCAAAGGCTGCCGTCCACCCCGCCAGGCCCAGGGCCAGGAAGATCGGCGGCAGGAAGTCGAGGAAATCGAAGCCCATCGCCATGATCATCTCGTGGGTGCTGGCTGCATACATGCCCAGCGGAAACACCGCGCCCCAGTAGAGCGGGTCGTACTTCAGCGGGAAGCGCCGGAACACGTAGCGCCACAGCCCGAGGATCACCAGCATCGGCACCCACCAGGTGCCCGTCGCCCAGTAAAGGACGGTGAAGCCCTTGATGAAGGGCAGCAGCGACAGCAGAAAAGGCGCGTCGGGCGCGTTGATGATGAGCAGCGAGCCCGCCAGGGTCGAGATCGCCATCGCGCCCATGTTGATCCAGTACGGTGGCGACAGATCGCCGGGGGAAAGCGGGAAGAAGGTGTAGCGGTAGAAGATCAGCGACATCATCCAGATGTAGAGCATGCCTCCCCACAGCCACATCGACAGCGCGAGGAAGTTCATCTCCAGCTTGTGGGGCTGGGCGGTGTGGGCCGCCAGCAGTGCGCTGAGCACGGCGATCGACTGCACCGCCACGACGGCCAGCAGCCAGGCGCCGCTGATGCCCTGGTCGAGGGTCGGCTTGCGCTGCTTGATGGTGAAGCCCGCGAAGATGGTGTAGGTCAACACGACCCACAGCGTGATCGCCAGCAGCCAGAGCATGACGGCGGGGCGGTCGTCGGCGGCGAGCAGCACGAACTGGCAGCCCAGCACGCTGGTGCCGGCGGCGGTGGTGAAGTAGCCGGGGCCGCGCAGATGGTCGACCATGTCGCCGAAGAAGCGGCGCGGATGGCTCAACATGCGCAGCAGCGTCAGCAGCCACAGCACGGCGTAGACGACGATGTTGAGCCCGAACAGGGCTCGGGCAATGCTCGGCAGGCCGAGCATGTGCGCCGCGAGCGAGACGATGCCCGTGGCCATGACCATGCCGAAGTACGCCGGCGACAGATCGGCCAGCCCGGCCAGCAGCCGCGCGCCCGGCGGCTCGCGCCGCGGCGGTGCAAGGCCGTCGTCGGAGCCGGTGTTCATGCGGCGCGTGTGGGCATCGTTGAGAAGTGGCTCGGAGGGCGTAGACGAAATGATCTACGCCGACAGATCCCGATCCCAAGGATAGGGCTTCGGCCAACCACACCCGCCGCGAGCGGCGCCCGGCGGGATCGGCTGCGAACAATGGTCGGGACCGCGTCGGGGTGCCGCTTGACCTTCCCATGGTGGCAAGGCTTAACCTGATGCTGGTGTCGAATAGGTGAATCAGGACAAAGCATGAACGCAGCACGCGAACACCGCGCAAGCCCCGCAGCGGCGATCAGCCTGCCGATCGAGGGCATGAGTTGCGCCTCCTGCGTCGGCCGGGTGGAAGCCGCCCTGGCCAAGGTCGACGGCGTGGGCTCGGTCATTGTCAATCTCGCGACGGAGCGGGCGGTCATCCGGCCCATCGGGCGCGTCGATCGCGCGGCCCTGGTCCAGGCCGTCGCGAAGGCCGGCTACGATGTGTCGGCAAGCACCGCCGAGCTGGCGATCGAGGGCATGACCTGTGCCTCCTGCGTCGGGCGTGTCGAGCGCGCGCTCCAGGCCGTGCCCGGGGTGCAGGAAGCCACGGTCAACCTGGCGACCGAGCGAGCGACGGTGCGCGGCGTGGCCGGCGTCGATGCCTTGGTGGCCGCCGTCCGGAAGGCGGGATACGAGGCCCGGGCGCTCGATCCTGCCGCACACGACAGCGGCGACGACACCGTCGCCAGGAAGGACGCAGAGCGCGCGGAGTTGAAGCGCGACCTGCTGGCGGCCGCGGTGCTGGCGCTGCCGGTGTTCGTGCTCGAAATGGGCTCGCACCTGGTGCCCGGCGTGCATGAACTGGTCATGCGCAGCATCGGCATGCAATGGAGCTGGTACCTGCAGTTCCTGCTGACGACGCTGGTGCTGATCGGGCCCGGCCAGCGCTTCTATCGCCAGGGCCTGCCCGCGCTGTGGCGCCTGGCGCCGGACATGAACTCGCTGGTGGCGGTCGGCACGCTGGCCGCCTACGCCTATTCGGTGGTCGCCACCTTCGCGTCCGGGCTGCTGCCGGCCGGCACGGTGAACGTCTACTACGAGGCGGCGGCCGTGATCGTCGCCCTGATCCTGCTCGGCCGCTTCCTCGAAGCGCGCGCCAAGGGCCGCACCTCGCAAGCGATCCAGCGGCTGGTCGGCCTGCAGGCCAGGACCGCACAGGTGCTGCGCGATGGCCGTGCAACGGAGCTGCCCGTCGGCGAGGTGCTTGCGGGCGACATCGTGCAGGTGCGGCCGGGCGAGCGCCTGCCGGTCGATGGCGAGGTCGTCGAAGGCCGGAGCTACGTCGACGAGTCGATGATCACCGGCGAGCCCGTGCCCGTGGCCAAATCCGCAGGCAGCCGGGTGGTCGGCGGCACGGTCAACCAGCAGGGCGCCTTCAGCCTGCGCGCCACCGCGGTGGGCGGCCAGACGGTGTTGGCGCAGATCATCCGCCTGGTCGAGCAGGCCCAGGGCTCCAAGCTGCCGATCCAGGCGCTGGTGGACAAGGTGACGATGTGGTTCGTGCCTGCCGTCATGGCGGCGGCGGCACTGACCTTCGTCGTCTGGCTGGTCTTCGGGCCGTCGCCCGCGCTGAGCTTCGCGCTGGTCAATGCGGTGGCGGTGCTCATCATCGCCTGCCCCTGCGCCATGGGCCTGGCGACGCCGACCTCGATCATGGTCGGCACCGGCCGCGGCGCGGAGCTGGGCGTGCTGTTCCGCAAGGGCGAGGCCTTGCAGCTTCTCAAGGATGCCCGGGTCGTGGCCGTCGACAAGACCGGCACGCTGACCGAAGGGCGTCCGGCGCTGACCGATCTGGAGCTCGCGCCAGGCTTCGAGCGCGCCCAGGTGCTGGCGCGCATCGCGGCGGTGGAGTCGCGCTCCGAGCACCCGATCGCGCGCGCCATCGTCGAAGCCGCCGAGCGCGAAGGTATCGCCCTGCCGGCGCTCGGCGACTTCGAGTCGGTCACCGGCTTCGGCGTGCGCGCGAGCGTGGCCGGTGAGCGCGTCGAGGTCGGCGCCGATCGTTACATGCGCCAGCTGGGCCTGGAGGTCGGGGTCTTCGCCGCGGCGGCCGAGCGGCTGGGCAACGAGGGCAAGTCGCCGCTGTATGCCGCCATCGGCGGGCGCCTGGCGGCCGTCGTGGCCGTGGCCGACCCGATCAAGGCCGGCACCCCCGGCGCCATCGCGGCGCTGCACGGGCTGGGTTTGAAGGTCGCCATGATCACCGGCGACAACGCGCGCACCGCCCAGGCGATCGCCCGCCAGCTGGGCATCGACGAAGTGGTGGCCGAGGTGCTGCCCCAGGGCAAGGTCGAGGCGGTGCGGCGCCTGAAGGCCGCGCACGGGCGCCTGGCCTTCGTCGGCGACGGCATCAACGATGCGCCGGCGCTGGCCGCGGCCGATGTCGGGCTGGCCATCGGCACCGGCACCGACGTGGCGATGGAGGCCGCCGACGTGGTGCTGATGTCCGGCAACCTGCAGGGGGTGCCCAACGCCATCGCGTTGTCGCAGGCGACCCTCGGCAACATCCGGCAGAACCTGTTCTGGGCCTTCGCCTACAACACCGCCCTGATCCCGGTGGCTGCGGGCGTGCTGTATCCCGCCTACGGACTGCTGCTGTCGCCGGTCTTCGCGGCCGGCGCGATGGCCCTGTCGAGCGTGTTCGTGCTCGGCAACGCACTGCGCCTGCGGCGGTTCCAGCCGCCGCAGGCTGCGGCGTCGGGCGCGGCCCCATGAAAACGGAGGAAAGTCGATGAACATCGGTGAAGCGGCCAGGGCATCCGGCGTTTCGGCCAAGATGATCCGCTACTACGAGCAGGTCGCGCTGATCCCGCCGGCAGGGCGTACCGCATCGGGATACCGGGCCTATTCCCAGGCCGATGTCCACGTGCTGCGTTTCGTCCGGCGGGCGCGTGACCTGGGATTCTCGGTCGCCGAGATCGACGAACTGCTCGGGCTGTGGCGCGACCGCTCGCGCCAGAGTGCCGACGTCAAGCGCATCGCCCAGGCGCACATCGCCGACCTGCAGCGCAAGATCGACGGCCTGCGGCAGATGGCCGACACCTTGCAGGCACTGTCCGACTGCTGCGCCGGCGACGAACGCCCCGACTGCCCGATCCTGGCCGACCTGGGCAAGCCCGCGACGGGATCGCCCGCGTGACGCATTCGCTCTGTTCATACCGATTCGGGATCGAACGTATGGATGTGGACTGTGGCTCACGGCGCATAGCGGTCCTGCGCGGAGTCGGTGGCCATTCAGCAGGCCGGCGTGCCCATGCGGCTGCGGCAGCGCGCCGGCGTTACCCGCGTTCTCCGGCCCACGCTCGCGGGTGCCACCACCGCACTGCAACGCGCGCTCGCTGTGCGCGTGCCCGCGCACCCGTGGGATGGCAGGGCGGTGGTTCGGGTTCGCGGGCGCAGCCCGAGCGCTGGACGCGAAGACATCAATGAAAGTCGCGCGACGCCGTGACCAGCCGCCCCAGCCACGGCGTCAGGTCCACCAGGCGGCGCGCGATCAGGTGCGACACGCCGTTCGCCGTCTGCCAGCGGCCCGCCACCGCCAGCAGCTGTGATTGCAGCAGTGCGCGCCGGTGCGCCTCGCGCACCTGCTTCCAGACGATGACGTTGACGCTGCCGGTCTCGTCCTCCAGCGTGACGAAGATCGTGTCGTTGGCGGTGGACGGCTGCTGCCGCACCGTGACCAGGCCGCAGGCCCAGGCGCTGCGGCCGGCGGGCAGCCGCGCCAGTTCGGCCGCGCTGCGCCCGCCGCGCCGCGCGATGCGCTCGCGCAGCAGCGCCAGCGGGTGGCGGCGCAGCGTCAGCCCGGTGCTGGCGTAGTCGAGCACGATGGCCTCGCCTTCGGGCGCGGGTGGCAACGCGGGCTGCTCGGCCTCGGCCTCGCGCACCGGGGCCTCGGCCAGCAGCGCGCGCGGCGTGTCCTGGCCGGCTGCCGCCCACAGCTGGCGGCGGCGGTGGCCGGCCAGCGGCAGCAAGGCGTCGGCGCGCGCCAGCACCTGCAGCTCGCGCGCATCGAGCGCGGCGCGGCGCGCCAGGTCGTCGATGTCGGCGAAGGCGCGTTCGCCGCGGGCCTGCACCATGCGCAGCGCGGCAGCTTCCGGCAGGGCCGTGATCAGGCGCAGGCCCAGCCGCACCGCGGGCTGGTCGCTGTCGTCGCGCGCTTCGAGCGTGCAGTCCCAGTCGCTGTGCAGCACGTCGGCCGCTCGCACTTCGACGCCGTGCCGCCGCGCGTCCTGCATCAGCTGCGACGGGCCGTAGAAGCCCATCGGCTGCGAGTTCAGCAGCGCCGCCAGAAAGATCGCCGGCTCGTGGCATTTGAGCCAGCTGCTGAAGTAGGCCAGGATGGCAAAGCTGTAGGCATGGCTTTCGGGAAAGCCGTATTCGCCGAAGCCGCTGATCTGCCTGAAGATGGCTTCGGCGAAGGCACGGTCGTATTTGTTGCCGACCATGCCTTCGATGATCTGGTGCTTGTGGTCCTCGACCGTGCCGGTGCGCCGCCAGGCCGCCATCGAGCGGCGCAGCTGGTCGGCCTGGCCGGTGGTGAAGCCGGCGGCGATGGTGCAGATCTGCATCACCTGCTCCTGGAAGATCGGCACGCCCAGCGTGCGCTCCAGCGCCGCGTCCAGCGCGGGGTAGGGCGTGGCCTGCACCGTGCCGCGGCGCGCCAGTTGCTCGCGCTTCTTCAGGTACGGATGCACCATGTCGCCCTGGATCGGCCCGGGCCGCACGATCGCCACCTCGACCACCAGGTCGTAGAACTCGCGCGGCTTCAGCCGCGGCAGCATGCTCATCTGCGCACGGCTTTCGATCTGGAACACGCCGATGGTGTCGGCCTTGCAGATCATGTCGTAGACCTTCGGGTCCTCGCGCGGGATGTCGTGCATCGACCAGTGCAGCCCGCGCCAGCGCTGCATCAGGGCTAGCGAGCGGCGCATCACCGTCAGCATGCCCAGCGCCAGCACATCCACCTTCAGCAGCCCCAGCGATTCGAGGTCCTCCTTGTCCCACTGGATCACGCGGCGCTGGTCCATCGCCGCGGTCTCGATCGGCACCAGGCGCGCGAGCTTGTGGTCGGCGATGACGAAGCCACCCACGTGCTGCGACAGGTGGCGCGGGAAGCCGCGCAGCTGGCCGACCAGCGCGACCCACAGCTGCACCGGCGCGGCTGCCGCGTCCAGGCCGGCCTCCTGCAGCGCCTGCTGCATGTGGGCGTCGTCGTCGAACCACTGGAACGAACGCGCGAACGCGTCCACCTGCGAAGCGTCGAAGCCCAGCGCCTTGCCGACGTCGCGCACCGCGCCGCGCCGGCGGTAGGTGGCCAGCGCCGCGGCCAGCGCGCAACGTTCGTGGCCGTACTTGCCGTAGATGTACTGGATGACCTCTTCGCGCCGCTCGTGCTCGAAGTCGACGTCGATGTCGGGCGGCTCGCCGCGCTCGCGCGAGATGAAGCGCTCGAACAGCGGCGAGCTGTCTTCGGGCGGCACCGCGGTGATGCCCAGGCAGTAGCAGACCACCGAGTTGGCCGCCGAGCCGCGGCCCTGGCACAGGATGCCCCGCGAACGCGCCTCGCGCACGATGTCCTCGACGGTGAGGAAGAAGGCCTCGTACTTCAACTCCTCGATCAGCTGCAATTCCTTCTCGATGTAGGCGCGCACCTTTTCGGGCACGCCGCCGGGGTAGCGCACGGCCGCGCCCTTCTCGGTGAGCGCGCGCAGATGGGCGATCGGTGTGCACCCTTGCGGCACCAGCTCGGCGGGGTAGCGGTACTCGAGCTCGTCCAGCTCGAAGCGGCAGCCGCGCGCGATGCGCAGCGTCTCGTCCAGCCATTCGGCGCGGACCAGCTGTGCGAGCCGCGCGCGCGGCCGCAGGTGCTGCTCGGCGTTGGGCGCAAGCGCGAAGCCGCAGTCGGCCAGCGGCGTCTTCAGGCGGATCGCGGTCAGCGTGTCCTGCAGCGGCTTGCGCGAGCGCCGGTGCATCAGCACCGCACCGGCGGCGGCCAGCGGCAGCCCGCTGGCGGCCGCGGCCGCGTCGAGGCGCTCGACGTGCTGCGCGTCGTCGGCCCACAGCAGCAGCTCGGCGGCGATCGCGGCCTGCGCGAAGGTGGCCTTCAGCCAGCGGGCCTGCGCCAGCAGCGTGTCGCCATCATCCTCGCGGCGCGGGATCAGCAGCGCGTGGCAATCGGGCAGGCCCTTCAGGCCGCGCAGATGCGCGGGGTCGGCCGGCGGCGCATCGAGGTCGCGCACCGTCAGCCGGTAGTCGCCCTTGGCGCAGCGCAGGCGCGCCAGCGTGATCAGCTCGCCCAGGTCGCCGTAGCCCGCCCGGTTGCGCGCCAGCAGCACCAGCCGGCAGCCGGGCGTGGTGCCTTCGCCCTGCACGTCGAACACGCTGCCGACGATCAGCTGGATGCAGCGGGCCTGCTGTACCGGCAAACCCATCGCCCGCATCGCCGCTTCCGCGGCCTCCTTCTGCAGCCGGTATTCCTCGTGCGCGCGCACGATGCCGGCGACGCTGCATTCGTCGGTGATGGCGATC
>CAYUPF010000081.1:0-3475 GCA_964446545.1 uncultured Rubrivivax sp. | reverse complement strand
TTCCTCGTGCGCGCGCACGATGCCGGCGACGCTGCATTCGTCGGTGATGGCGATCGCCTCGTAGCCCAGCTCGGCGGCACGCGCGACCAGCTCGCCCGGATGCGAAGCGCCGGTCAGGAAGCTGAAGTTCGAGCGGCAGTGCAGCTCGGCATAACCCGGCAGGCCGTCGTCGGTCGCTCTCATGCGCGCTTTCATGCGAACAAGCCGTGCAGGAACCAGCCGGGCTGCGCACCGCGAAGCTCGCGGAACACCCAGCGCAGCCGGTGGTCGCGCCCCTCGGCGACGTGGTAGTCGCGGCACACGGGGGTGCCGTCGAACCAGCCGGCCTCGATGCGCTCGGGCCCGCCGTGCAGCACCAGCGCTCCGCCGTGCACCGGTCGGCCCTCGTGTTCGGCCAGGCGCAGCGGTTCGGGCAGCAGCCAGGCCGGGCGCGGCCGCGGCGGCGGCTCGACGGCCCGTGCCGGCGCGTCGCCGGCGGGCAAGGCCATCGCCGCCTTCTCGGGGCGATGGTCGGCGCAGGATGCCCAGCGCTGCACATGCATCGCGCCGAGGCGCGCACTCAGGCGGTCGAGCAGCGCGAGGAAGTTCTGCTGGTCCTGCCCGGCGTCGTGCCAGCGCGCGCCGCCGCGGTCGCTGCCGAAGGGCAGCGCCGCGGCGTGGCCGGCCAGCGCCACCGCCTCGTCCAGCCGCAGCTGCAGCCCGTAGACGGGGGCCGGCAGTGCGATGCGCGACAGGCGTTCGCGCAGCAGCAGCATCAGCTGCGCCGCATCGCGCGAGGGCTGGCCGAGCTCGATGCGCAGCCGCGTCGGCGGCTGCGCGCGGCGGCCGCGGGTCTCGTGCTGCAGCCACAGGCTGAAGGCCGAAGCCGCCAGCCACTGGCGCGCGAGCCAGCCGGCCAGCGCCTGCACGAGACGCATCGCGGCGCCGTCGAGCATGCCCGTGTCGTCGGCGCGATGCATCAGCTCCAGCGTCTGCACGAACTCGCGCGGCGGCTCGAACCAGGTCTGCGGATCGGGCGCGTCGCCGTAGGCGCGGGCCAGCAGCGACAGCAGCTCAGCCCCGCCGCGCCGCTGCAGGCCGCGGCGCGGCAGCGCGCGCACGTCGCCCAGCGTGCGGCAGCCGATGCCGTGCAGCAGCTCGAACAGCTCCGGCGCGGCTTCGCGCAGCGGCAGCGCATCGAGCTGCCGCTGCGCCTGGGCCCGTGTGGTCGCGGCGCCCGGTGTCGCGCAGCGGGCCAGCAGCGCCGCGGCCGTGGCGGTGGGCGCGATGCCCAGCTGCGGCTTCAGGCCCAGCGCGGCTATGCAGCGGCGCAGGCTGCGCAGCAAGGACTGCAGGCCGCCGAACAGGCGCAGCGAGCCCCGGACCTCCAGCTGCAGCATCTGCTCCCCCAGCACCAGCTGTGGCGTGTAGCGCGAGGCCGCCAGCGCCGCCAGCTGCAGCAGCTGGCGTTCGCGCGCCGGGTCGCGGTTCAGCAGCAGCAGCGCCGGCAGCAGCCCCAGCGCCGACGCGATCGACATGCCTGGCCTGATGCCGGCCGCCTGCGCGGCCGGGTCGGCCAGCAGCACCACGCGCTCGGCCATGACGCAGCGCGGCAGCGCGTGCGCGCCGGAGGCCACCGCCTCAAGCGGCAGCCAGGGCAGGTGCAGCGCGAGCCACAGCATGGTCGGGTGTCGCGATGGAGGGTGCGACGACGGGCGGCAGGCGCAGCCGCAGCGGCGCCGCCTGCGCCGGGCCGCGGCACTTGAAGACCGAGATCTCGAGCCGACCTTGCGCCGTGGGCGTGCAGGCCAGGCGCAGCGGCGCCGGCGACGGCTGCAGCCGCGCCGACAGCGGCCGCAGCGCCAGCAGCAGGCAGCCCTGCTCGCGCGCGGCCAGGTGCAGCCGGCGCCACATCGGCAGGGCGGTCTCGCCCCACCACAGCGCCGCGCCGCAGCTGCCGCTGCGCAGCGCCTGCTCCAGCGCCCAGGCGGCGTCGGCCGGATCGGGCGGCGTCACCCAGACGAAGCGCTGCAGCGGCAGGCTTAAGCCCTGCAGGGCCGGCGCGTAGGGCTGCAGCGGCGGGGCGACGCAGATCACCGGCCGCGCCGTGGCCAGCGTGTGCAAGGCTGGCGCGAGCAGGCGCCATTCGCCGCAGCCGGGCGCGTCGAGCAGCAGCTCGGTCAGGCCGCAGGCGGGCCAGCCGCCGCCGGGCAGCCGGGCGTCGAGCTCGGGGTAGCCGGTCGGCAGCGTGGGCTGCGAGGGCGCGGCGGACTGCGCGCCGGACCAGACGCTGTCGGCCCAGCGGCCGAGCAAGGTGTGCGCAGCGGCGGCGCGAAGCCCGCCGGGCAGACCGGGGACGGCAAGAGACGGCATGCCGGAGCGAAAGCGCAGCGATGCCCTACACCGGCAGCAAGGCATCGAGCGGGCTGCGCACGGCGCCGCCGCCGACCTTGAGCACATGCGTGTAAATCATCGTCGTGCCGACATCGCTGTGGCCGAGCAGCGCCTGCACCGTCCTGATGTCCGTGCCCGACTGCAGCAGATGCGTGGCGAACGAGTGGCGCAGCGTGTGCGGCGTGGCCGGACGCACGATGCCGGCCGAGCGCACCGCGCGCTTGAAGTCGCGCTGGAAGGTCTGGTCGAACAGGTGATGGCGACGAACGGTGCCAGTGCGTGGGCAGGTGGAATGGGTGGCCTGTGGAAAGACCCAGAACCACGTCCAGGATGCCCCGGCACGCGGGTATTTTCGTTCCAGCGCATCGGGCATCTGCACGCCGCCGCGGCCGGCGTGGGCATCGGCTTCCCACAGCGTGCGAGCGTGATGAAGCTGCTCGCGCAATCCATCCGTCAGCGTGGCCGGCAGCATCACCACCCTGTCCTTGCCGCCCTTGCCGCAGCGCACGATGATGACCTGCCGATCGAACTCGACGTCCTTGACGCGCAACTGCAGCGCCTCGGTGATGCGCATACCGGTGCCGTAAAGCAACCGGGCGAGCACGCCGTGCGTGCCGTCGAGCCGCTCTAGCACGGCGGCAACCTCGGAAGCCGACAGCACGACGGGCAGGCGTGGCTTGCGCTGGGGACGGCCGATGTCCTGCATCCAGGCCAGCTGCTGGCCGAGCACTTGCTGGTAGAGAAACAGGGTGGCCGCGAGCGCCTGCCGATGCGTGGACACCGAGACACCGCGTTCGTTGGACAGCCAGGTGAGGAAGGCTTCGACCTCGGGCCTGCCCATCGTCTTCGGATGCCGGAGCCCGTGGTAGCGGACAAAGGCCCGGATCCAATGAACGTAGGCCTGCTCGGTGCGCAAGCTGTAGTGCAGGTAGCGCACGCGCTCCCGAACGGCGTCGAGCAAGGAGCGCGGCGCAGCCGCGGGGCCAGCGATCGGGGTAGACATTGCGATTGCGATTGCGGTTGATGGCTGTGTTTATATACAGCATACGCCGCAGCCTACGGTGACGCAAGCCGCCGCCTCGGCGGCAACAGACCCCCGGGC
>CAYUPF010000080.1:16697-18325 GCA_964446545.1 uncultured Rubrivivax sp. | reverse complement strand
TGCAGCCCCCTCACGGAGGGGGCTCGGGGGAGCCGAGCATCCGCCCGCAGGGTTGCACCTTGGGTCGAAGCGGCTGCGCCGCTTCAACCCATGTGCAACCCGCCGTTGCAGCTGAAGTCGGCACCGGTGGTGAAGCCCGAATCCTCGCCCGCCAGCCAGGCGACGACCGAGCCGATCTCTTCCGGCGTGCCCAGGCGCTTGACCGGGATGGTCGCGACGATCTTCTCCAGCACCTCGGGCTTGATGGCTCGCACCATGTCCGTGCCGATGTAGCCCGGGCTCACGGTATTGACGGTCACGCCCTTGCTGGCCAATTCCTGCGCCAGCGCCATCGTGAAACCATGCATGCCGGCCTTGGCAGCCGAATAGTTGGTCTGGCCGGCCTGGCCCTTCTCGCCGTTGACGGAGCTGATCTGGATGATGCGACCCCAGCCCTTTTCGACCATGCCCGGCACCACCTGCTTGGTGACGTTGAACATGCTGTTCAGGTTGGTGTCGATGACGGCCTTCCAGTCCTCGGGCGTCATCTTCAGGAACATGCGGTCGCGCGTGATGCCGGCGTTGTTGACGAGCACGTCGATCGGGCCATGCTCCTCGCTTGCCTTGGTGAAGGCGGCAACCGTGGAGTCCCAGTCGGCCACGTTGCCCACCGAGGCATGGAAGCTGTAGCCCTGCGCCTTCTGCTCGTCGAGCCACTTCTGCCAGTCGCGCGTTGGGCCGCAGCCGGCGATGACGGTGAAGCCCTCCTTGTGCAGGCGCTGGCAGATGGCGGTGCCGATGCCGCCCATGCCACCCGTCACGTAAGCCACTTTCTTTGCCATGCTCATCTCCTTGGTTTGTGAATGTGAGGTTCACCCGTCGGCGCCGTGCCGTCAACCGGGTTCGCCCTGAAACTCGATTCAGGCCTTCTGCAACACGTAGCGTCCGGGTGCCGCTTCGATGGCCGGGTACTTGCGGCTGCCCGGTGTCTTGACCGCTGCCACCAACGGACCGGCTTGCGGCTTCAGCCAGCCCGACCACTCGGGCCACCAGCTGCCCGGCACCTCGGTGGCCTTGGCCAGCCAGGCCTCGGCGTCGGCCGGCAGCGTGTCGTTCTTCCAGTAGTTGCGCTTCTTCTTCGTCGGCGGGTTGATGACACCGGCGATGTGGCCGGAGGCGCCGAGCACGAAGCGCTTCTTGCCGCTCATGATGCGCGTCGAGGCATAAGCCGCCTTCCAGGGCACGATATGGTCTTCGCGTGACGCGTAGATGAACACCGGCGCCTTGACGCTGCCCAGATCGAGCTTCTCGCCGCAGACCGTGAGTTTGCCCGGCTGCTTCAGTTCGTCCTGCAAATAGGTATGGCGCAGGTACCAGCAGTACATCGGCCCGGGCAGATTGGTGGCGTCGCCGTTCCAGTACAGCAGGTCGAAGGCCGGCGGCGCCTCGCCCTTCAGGTAGTTGCCGACCACGTAGTTCCAGACCAGGTCGTTAGGCCGCAGGAAGCTGAAGGTCGTCGCCAGTTCCTGGCCCTTCAGCAGCGCCGGGCCGGCGGGCGCCTGCTCACCCAGCGTCATCTCGCGCAGCCTGACGCCGGCCTCGTCGATGAAGATATCGAGGATGCCGGTGTCGCTGAAGTCGAGCAGCGT
>CAYUPF010000080.1:0-16597 GCA_964446545.1 uncultured Rubrivivax sp. | reverse complement strand
CCTTGTATTCGATCAGCTGGAACAGCTCGTTCTCGTACACCACCGCGCCTTCGGTAGTAGCCACGTTGCGGCCCACCTCGAAGGCGGATTCGTCGGTCTGCGACACATGGCCCTTGCCGGCATCGCCCAGCAGCTGCTGCATGCCGGCGGCCAGGCTCTGGCCCTGGGTCTTCAGTGCCAGCTGTTGCGCTTCGGGGTTGAACGCGAGGAAGTTGCTGGGTGCCATCGCGTCCACCCATTGCTGCACCGCGAAGCGGATGCGCGCCTTGGTCTTGGCATCGCCTTCGACGGCCTCGGCCATCCTGGCCAGCGTGCGCGAGTTCAGCAGGTACATCTGCGCCGTGTAGGCAGCCGCCGGGTTCTGTGCCCATTCCTGCGCGGCAAAACGCCGGTCCTGCAGCTTGGGCGCGGGCTCGGCCCCGTTCGGCGCGAGGCCTTGCAGCGTCTGGTTCCACAGAGCGGTGGCACCTTCGACATACTCCCGCTGCAGTTGCTGCAGGGTCTGCGCCGGGACGCTCAGGCCTGCCAGGCTCTTGAACGCATCGCCCAGGGCCGTGCTCATGGCATCGGCACCCAGGTCCGGCATGAAGGTGGGGGGCTTGAGCATGATGTGTCTCCTCGAATAGGCCGGTTGTTGCGGGCGCTGGCCACGCGCTGCCGAGCTTTGTTGTGGTCGCGATTCTTGCGTGGCAAGCTTAGCGCAGGCTGACCGTCATTGATCGATACCCCTTCTTCGAGTTGCCCATGTATCTGGTTGCGCTGGCCTGGATCTACGTCGTGCTGATGATGGCCGTGGTCGAAGCGATGTCGCCGGACGGCACGCTGCTCGGCGCCATCATCACCTTCGTCTTCTACGGAGCGCTGCCGCTGTCCATCGTGCTCTACATCATGCGCCGCGGATCCAGACGGCGGCGGCGAGACGACCGGTAACGCCGTCGCGGCGATAGGAAAAGAAGTTCATGTGGTCCTCGACCGTGCACCAACCGCCGCCACCGATGTGATGCACTCCGGCACGCTGCAGCCGGTCGCGCGCCAGCTGCGGCAGGTTGGCCAGCCAGCGCGGCGCACTGTCCGCGGTTGCGCGGGTGACGAAGCGCAGCGGGTCGGCATGCTGCGGCGATGCGCCGAAGGCCTGCAACACATCGGCGCCGACCTCGAAGCGCCGCGGCCCGATGCAAGGCCCCAGCCAAACGGCAACGTCCGGCGGCGCGCAACCGGCTGCCTCGCATAACGCCGACAGCGCCGCTTCGACCACACCGCCGGCCAGGCCACGCCAGCCGGCATGCGCCGCAGCCACGGCCCGACCCTCGGGCGCGGCCAGCAGCAGCGGCAGACAATCGGCGACCTGCACCACGCAGGCCACGCCCGGCTCGTCGGTCCAGGCGGCATCGGCCCGCGGCGGCTTGCCATCGGCCTGCGCCGCCGTGGCCTTCACCACGTGGATGCCGTGCAGTTGCTGCAGCCACAGCGGCCGGGCACCGGTCGCTGCCACGAAGCGGCGGCGGTTTTCGGCCACGGCAGCCGGGTCGTCACCGACGGCGAGGCCGAGGTTCAGGCTGTCCCAGGGCGTGCGGCTGACGCCGCCAGCGCGCGTGCTCATCAGCGCGCCGACCTGCGGCGCGGCCTGCCACTGCGGCCACAACATGCCGGCCGCGACCTCAGAAGGCATCCGGGCAGGCTTCGGGGCGCGTCTTCTCGAAGGCGTCCAGGCGCATGCAGGCCTCGAACACGCGCATCACTTGCGGCACGTGGTCGGTGCGGCACTTGAAGCGCTGCGCATTGAAGATCTGCGGCACCAGCACGCAGTCGGCCAGCGTCGGCGCATCGCCATGGCAAAAACGCGCCGGCTGGGCGGCCAGTTGCCGTTCCACCGCTTCCAGCCCGGTCTCGACCCAGTGGCGGTACCAGCGGTCCTTGTCCTCCTCGGACACCTTCAGCGACTGCGTCAGGTAGCGCAGCACGCGCAGGTTGTTCAGCGGGTGGATCTCGCAGGCCACGTCCTGCGCCAGCGCACGCACCCGTGCACGCCCCAGCGCATCGGCAGGCAGCAGCGGCGGTTGGGGATGGGTCTCGTCGAGGTATTCGATGATGGCCATCGACTGCGTCAGCACATGCTCGCCGTCGCGCAGCAGCGGTACCAGACGCGTGGCCGACACCGCAGCATAGGACTCGGAGGTCTGCTCCCCCTTGACCAGATGCACGGCCTTGTAGTCGTAGTCCAGGCCCTTCAGCGCCAGCGCGATGCGCACGCGGTACGAGGCCGACGAACGGAAGTAGTTGTACAGCTCCATCGCAACACTCCCTCAGGCGACGGCGACGCGCAGCGCGCCCAGCCCTTCGATGCGGCCTTCCATCAGGTCGCCACGCTGAACCGCACCCACCCCCGCCGGCGTGCCGGTATAGATCAGGTCGCCGGGCTGCAGCAGCCAGGCGGTGCTGAGGTGCGCGATGATCTCGTCGACGCTCCAGATCAGGTCACCCAGGTCGCCCTTCTGGCGCAACTCGCCGTTGACATGCAGCGTGATCGCGCCCTTCGTGAGCCGGCCGGTGCGTGCGATCGGGTGGATAGGCCCGACCGGCGCCGACTGTTCGAAGGCCTTGCCGATGCACCAGGGGCGGCCCTGCTTCTTCATGTCGTTCTGCAGGTCGCGGCGCGTCATGTCCAGACCGATGGCATAGCCCCACACATGCTGCGCCGCGTCGGCTGCGGCGATGTCGCGCCCGCCGCGGCCGATGGCGACGACCAGTTCGATCTCGTGGTGCAGGTTCGACGTCAGGCCTGGATAGGCCATCGTGCCGGTGTGCCCGTCAGGCACCACCAACGCCGCGTCGGCCGGCTTGAGAAAGAAGAACGGCGGCTCGCGGCCGGTGTGGCCCATCTCCACCGCATGTTCGACGTAGTTGCGGCCGACACAGTAGATGCGATGCACCGGGAACGAACGGCCGTCGGCCACCGGCACGGCGGTCTGGGCGGGCGGGGTCAGCACGAAGCTCATCGCGGATCCTTCCTGGCAAGGGATGTGTCGCGGCGATGATGCCACGCGCATCGCCCGGCTAAACTGCCGCGCATGTTCGACATGCGCCGCATCAAGCATTGCCGAGTCTGCGGCGCACCCACCCAGTACCGCGTGCCCGCCGACGACAACCGCGAGCGCGCGGTCTGTACGGTCTGCGGCGAGATCCACTACGAGAACCCGCTCAACGTCGTCGGCACGGTGCCGGTGTGGGGCGAACAGGTGCTGCTGTGCCGGCGCAACATCGAACCGCGCTACGGCTTGTGGACGCTGCCGGCCGGTTTCATGGAGCTGGGCGAAACCATCGCCGAAGGCGCGGTGCGCGAGACGGTCGAAGAAGCCGGTGCGCGCATCGAACTGCAGGAGCTGTACACGCTGCTCAACGTGGTGCGCGTCGGCCAGGTGCACCTGTTCCACCGCGCCCGGCTGCTGGACACGCGCTTCGAGCCCGGCCCCGAGACCATCGAGGCGCAGCTGTTCCACGAACACGAGATTCCCTGGGACCAGCTCGCCTTCCGCACCGTGCGCGAGACGCTGCAGTGCTACTTTGCCGACCGCAAGCGTGGCCGCTTCGAGTTGCACGTGGCCGACATCGGCTGATCAGCCTCGGCGCAGCGCCGGTCCGGTGGCGCCGTCGAAGCCCAGCGTCCACAACGTGGCCAGATCGTCCGGGTCCTGCACCGATTCGGCCAGCACCTGCAGCTGCATGCCGCGCAGCAAGGTCACCAGGCCGCGCGCGAGTTCGCGCACCGCCGTCTGCGTGGCCACGCCCTGCACGAAGCTGCCGCCGATGCGGACGTAGTCCACGCCCAGCGCATGCAGCCGGGGCAGCTCGCGCAGCCGCGCGCCGGCATGTTCCAGGCCGATGCGCACGCCCAGGCCCTGCCAGGCGACGATGGCCTCGCGCAACCGCCGCGGCTGCAGCGCGGCCGCTTCGGCCACGTCGACCCACAGCCCGGCCGCGCCCACCGGAGTGGCCCGCAGCAGCTGTTGCACCTCGGCGATGAAGCCTTCGGTGGCCAGCGAGGTCGCCGCCACGTTCACGGCGCGCGGCCGACCGTCCTGCGCAATGGCCTGCAGCGCCAGCACCAGCGCCAGCCGGTCGGCCTGGTCGACCAGCCGGCAACGCACCGCCATCGCCAGCCAGCGCGGCGCCGCTTCGAAGGGACCGTCGGCCTCCAGCTGCAGCTGCATCGGGCAATCCAGGTGCAGCAGGCCGCCGCCGGCGTCGCACACCTCGAATTCACCGAGCCGCGCGCGCTGCGCCTGCAACGCGGCCGCAAGTCGTGTCTGCCACTCGCTCTGGCCGCGCGCCGGTGCATCGGCCTGCGCCGCGGGCGCGATGCAGACCGCGAAAGCACCATCGGTCTCGGCCTGTGCCAGCGCGCCGTCGGCCAGCGCCAACGCGGCGGCGGCACTGCAGGGCAAGGGCAGATCGGCGCCACCGATGGCCAGCTCGGCCTCGCGATCCACGGTGAGCAGCGCCGCACGCAAGGCGTCGAGCAGCGAGCGCGCGGTCTCTCCCGCCATGCCGGCGGCCGGCAGGTACAGCGCAAAGTCCGAGCCGTTGAGGCGCCCGGTCAGCGCGCCCTTGACGTGGCTGGGGTAGGACTGCAGCACCTGCGCCAGTGCCGCCAGCAGCCGGTCGGTGGCGGCGTGGCCGATGCGCCGGTTCATTGCCTCCAGCTGGCACAGGCGCACCAGCAGCAACCCCGCGCCGCGCTGCAGTTCGGCGCGCAGCGCATGCTCGAGCTGTGCCATGAAGTGGCGGCGCTGCAGCAGCCCGGTGACGGCGTCGGCCTGCGCCTGCTGACGCAGTTCGTCGAGCGTGGCCGCCTGCTGCTCGAACACCGTCTGCAGCCGGCGCACCAGCGAATTCATGCTGCGCGTCAGGCGCCGCAGCTCGGGCACGCGTGGCTCATCGGCGATGACGAAGCGCCGCTCCTCCAGCGCCCGAGCCTGCGCCACCGTGGCTTCCAGCGGGCGACGCCAGCTGTGCACCGCCAGCGCCGCCACGGCGGCCGCAAGCAGGCCGAGCATCGCCAGCCAGCCGGCCATGCGCAGGCCGCCGACCCACAATGCGTCCAGCGCCCAGTCGGCCTGGCTCCACAACTGCAGGCGCCCCACCGGCTGCCAGCCGTTGGACACGGCGGCGCTACCTGGCTGCACCGACAGCGGCAGCAGCTGTACGAACCAGCGCGGCGCGGACCCCGTTCGTTCGGGCAGTTCGCGCTCGAAGAGCAGGCTGCCGTCCTCGCGCAGCAGGCGCAACCGGCGGTAGTGGCCGGTGTCGAACTGCGCCGAGGCCACCAGATCCATGCGTGCCAAGTCACCGCGCTGCTGCGACAATGCCAGGGCCAGCATCATCGCGCCGTCGTCGTTGCGCACCTGCAGCTGCTGGCGCAGCGACTGCCACTGCACCAGCGTGTGCGTGGCCACGCTGCCGAGCAGCGCAAACAGCAGCACGCCGAACAGCATCAACCAGACCTGGCGGATCAGGCTCATCATCTAGGCCTGTTGGCGCTACGGGAGGGCTCGCGCCGGGCCGCCGCAGGCCCCAGGGCGTCGTTGCTCACTCGTTGCGTGCCGCAGGTACGCGGCCTCGCTCGCACCCAGCCCTGGGGCCTGCGGCGGCCCGGCGCGTCGGGTGATCTCCGCAAAGCGCCGCCAGCAGCGTTGCAAATCCTCGCCATAGCTGCGGCTGTGGCTGCGGTTTGCACCTTGCTGGCAGCCCTTTGATGAGTCACGCGAACCCTCCATGGCGTTAACAGGCCCTTTCCCGATCTTCGCTCAAAGGAAGCCCTCCGCGCGGGCCTTGTGGAGCACCTCGCGCCCGCGCGTCAGCCACCGCTTCGGGTTGCCGGCAGCGACCATGCCCACGTCCTGTCACAAGCCCGGGCTGTTGAAGCTGAACACCGGCGCCAGATCGCCGCGCTGCGCGGCCGGCAGCACCTCATCGACCAGGTTGTCCAGGATTGGCACATCGCCCCACCGCCTCGGGTGTGCGCACGAGACCAGCCGCAGGCGGGCCACCGCCGGGCCCGTCAGCGGTGCCAGCGTGCTGCACAGGCCGGCGACGCGTGCGCGCAGCAGCGGTCGGGGGGTGTTGCGGCATGTGGAGAGCACCAAGGTCGGCCCGAAAGGCGCCCGCGTCGGCCGGGGCTGCCGCAGGGACTTCGGCCTGCCCCCCGGCCGACTTGAGCCTTTGGCATCCCACCGCCGCGCGCCGCGTGCCAAGGGCACGCAACGGACCGGCCGAGCTACTTGCGCTGCGGCGGCAGGTCGGTACAGGTACCGTGCGCCACCTCGGCCGCCATGCCGATGCTCTCGCCCAGTGTCGGGTGCGGGTGGACGGTCTTGCCGATGTCGACCTCGTCGGCGCCCATCTCGATGGCCAGCGCAATCTCGCCGATCATGTCGCCTGCATGAGTGCCGACGATGCCGCCGCCGAGGATGCGGTGCGTGTCGGCGTCGAACAGCAGCTTGGTGAAGCCTTCGTCGCGGCCGTTGGCGATGGCGCGGCCCGAGGCCGTCCACGGAAACAGGCCCTTCTTCAGCTTGACGCCTTTGGCCTTGGCCTCGTCCTCGGTCAGGCCGACCCAGGCGACTTCCGGGTCGGTGTAGGCCACGCTGGGGATGACGCGCGCGTCGAAGGCGGCCTTCTCGCCGGCCGCGACCTCGGCCGCGACGTGCGCCTCGTGCACCGCCTTGTGCGCCAGCATCGGCTGGCCGACGATATCGCCGATGGCGAAGATGTGCGGCACGTTGGTGCGCATCTGGATGTCCACCGGAATGAAGCCGCGCTCGGTGACCGCGACGCCGGCCTTGTCGGCGCCGATCTTCTTGCCGTTGGGGCTGCGGCCCACCGCCTGCAGCACCAGGTCGTAGACCCCTTCGCTGGCCTTGCCGTCGGCGCCCTCGAACTTGACCTTGATGCCCTCGGCAGTGGCTTCGGCGCCGACCGTCTTGGTTTTCAGCAGGATGTTGTCGAAGCGCGGCGCGTTCATCTTCTGCCACACCTTGACCAGGTCGCGGTCGGCGCCGAGCATCAGCGCATCCATCATCTCGACCACGTCGAGCCGCGCGCCCAGCGTGCTGTAGACCGTGCCCATCTCCAGGCCGATGATGCCGCCGCCGACGACCAGCATGCGCTGCGGCGTCTGGCGCAGTTCCAGCGCGCCGGTGGAATCGACGATGCGTGGGTCGTCGGGCAGGAAGGGCAGCCGCACCGCCTGCGAGCCGGCGGCGATGATGCAATGCTCGAAGCGGATGGTCTGCGTCTTGCCGGTCTTGTCCTGCGCGTTGCCGGTGGTTTCCTCGACCTGCACGTGGTGCGGGTCGACGAAGGCGCCGTAGCCGCGCAGCACCGTGACCTTGCGCAGCTTGGCCATCGCTTTCAGGCCGCCGGTGAGCTTGCCCACGACCTTGTTCTTGTGCGCCAGCAGCTTGGCGGCATCCACGGTGGGCGCACCATAGCTGACGCCGAGATCGGCGAAATGCTTGACCTCGTCCATCACTGCGGCGACATGCAGCAACGCCTTGCTCGGGATGCAGCCGACGTTCAGGCACACGCCGCCGAGCGTGGCATAGCGCTCGACCAGCACCACCTTCATGCCCAGGTCCGCAGCACGAAAGGCGGCCGAATAGCCGCCCGGGCCGGCGCCGAGCACGAGCATGTCGCATTCCAGGTCGGCACCGCCGGCGTAGCTGGAGGCTGCCGGCGCCGGCGCCGCGGCTGCGCCTGTGGCTGCGGGCGCCGCCGCAGCAGGTGCTGCTGCCGCTGGCGCTGCGGCGGTGGCCGTGCCCTCGCCTTCCAGCAGCAGGATCAGCGAGCCTTCGTTGATCCTGTCGCCGAGCGCGACTTTCAGCTCCTTGACCACGCCGGCCACCGACGATGGAATCTCCATCGACGCCTTGTCGGATTCCACCGTGATCAGGCTCTGCTCCGCTTGGACCGAATCGCCGGGCTTGACCAGTAGCTCGATCACCGCCACGTCCTTGAAGTCGCCGATGTCCGGGACCTTCACTTCGATGAGTGCCATCGTGTGTCTCCCGGGTTCTAAAGCGCGATGCGGCGGAAGTCCGCCAGCAGCTGCCCCAGATAGGCGTTGAAGCGCGCGGCGGACGCACCATCGATGACACGGTGGTCGTAGGACAGCGACAGCGGCAAGGTCAGCCGCGGCACAAAGGCCTTGCCGTCCCACACCGGCTTCTGGAAGCTCTTCGACAGGCCGAGGATCGCGACCTCCGGCGCGTTGATGATCGGCGAGAAGGTGGTGCCGCCAATGCCGCCCAGCGAGCTGATCGAGAAGCAGCCGCCGCTCATGTCGGCTGGGCCGAGCTTGCCGTCACGCGCCTTCTTCGACAGCTCGGCCATCTCCTGCGCGATCTGCAGCAGACCCTTCTGGTCGGCGTCTTTCAGCACCGGCACCACCAGGCCGTTGGGCGTGTCGGCGGCGAAGCCGATGTGGAAGTACTTCTTGTAGACCAGGGCGTCGCCATCCAGGCTGGCGTTGAACTCGGGGAACTTCTTCAGCCCCGCGACCACGGCCTTGATGACGAAGGCAAGCATCGTGAGCTTGATGCCGCTTTTCTCGTTCTCCTTGTTCAGCTGCACGCGCAAGGCTTCCAGATCGGTGACGTCGGCTTCGTCGTTGTTGGTGACGTGCGGGATCAGCACCCAGTTGCGGTGCAGGTTGGCGCCACTGATCTTCTTGATGCGCGACAGGTCCTTGCGCTCGATGGGCCCGAACTTGGCGAAGTCCACCTGCGGCCAGGCCAGCAGACCGGGGATGCCGCCGCCGGCCGCGGCCGCCTTCGGCGCGGCCTGGGCCGTGGCGATGACGCCCTTGACGAAACCCTGCACATCGGCCTGGGTGATGCGGCCCTTCGGCCCCGAGCCCTTGACTTGATCGAGCGGCACGCCGAGTTCGCGTGCGAACCTGCGCACCGACGGCGAGGCATGCGGCAGCGTTGCGCTGGGTGCACCCGGCTGGTGTGCCGGCTGCGCCGCAGGTGCTGCGGCCGCAGCCACCGGCGCGGGCGCTGCCGCAGCGGCAGCGGGCGCAGCCACCGGCGCCGCGGCTGCCGGCGCGCCACCTGCCGCGTCGACGACGGCGATGGCCGAACCCTTGGACACCTTGTCGCCGAGCCTGACCTTCAGCTCGCGCAGCACGCCGGCATGCGAGGAGGGAATTTCCATCGACGCCTTGTCGCTTTCCACCGTGATCAGGCTTTGCTCGACCGCGACCGTGTCACCGGGCTTGACCAGCAGCTCGATCACCGCGACCTCGTCGAAGTCACCGATGTCGGGTACGAGGATCTGCACCGAACCACCGGCCGCGGCGGGCACCGCTGGTGCCACAGCCGCGGGAGCCGGGGCCGCAGCCGCCGGTGCTGCAGATGCAGCCGCCGGCGCCGCCGCAGCGCTGGCTTCGGCACTTTCCAGCAGCAACAGCATCGTGCCTTCGGACACCTTGTCGCCCAACTTGATGCGCATTTCCTTGACCACACCGGCATGCGAGGACGGGATCTCCATCGACGCCTTGTCGCTTTCCACCGTGATCAGCGACTGCTCCACCTTCACCGTGTCGCCGGGTTTGACCAGCAGCTCGATGACCTCGACCTCCTTGAAGTCGCCGATGTCCGGGACCTTGACTTCCACCAGGGCCATTTGTATGTCTCCGTTGTTGTGGGTCGCTCAGGCGTGCAGCGGGTTGATGCGCTCGGCATCGATCTTGTACTTCTTGATCGCCTCGGCGACCTTGGCCACCGGCAGCGTGCCCTCGTCGGCCAGAGACTTCAGGGCAGCCACGGTGATGTAGTGGCGGTTGACTTCGAAATGCTCGCGCAGCCGGGAACGGAAATCGCTGCGGCCGAAGCCGTCGGTACCGAGCACGCGGAAGCTGCGGCCCTTGGGCACGAAGGCGCGGATCTGTTCGGCATAGTTCTTCATGTAGTCGGTGGAGGCGACCACCGGCCCGTCGTGCGGCTGCAGCTGCTGCGTGACGAAGGGCACGCGCGGCGTGTCGGTCGGGTGCAGCAGGTTCCAGCGCTCGCAGTCCTGGCCGTCGCGCGCCAGCTCGTTGAAGCTCGGGCAGCTCCAGACCTTGGCCGACACGCCCCAGTCCTTGGCCAGCAGCTCGCGCGCCGCCTGCGCCTCGCGCAGGATCGTGCCGCTGCCCAGCAGGTTGACGCTAGCGCCCTTGCCGACCTTGTCGCCCTTCTCGAGCAGGTACATGCCCTTGAGGATCTGCTCCTCGGTGCCGGCCACCAGGCCGGGCTGCGGATAGTTCTCGTTGAGCAGCGTCAGGTAGTAGTAGACGTTGTCCTGCTTCTCGACCATGCGCTTCAGGCCGTGGTGCAGGATCACCGCCACCTCGTGCGCGAAAGTCGGGTCGTAGCTCACGCAGTTGGGGATGGTGCCGGCCAGGATGTGGCTGTGGCCGTCCTCGTGCTGCAGGCCCTCGCCGTTGAGCGTGGTGCGCCCGCTGGTGCCGCCGAGCAAGAAGCCGCGCGCCTGCATGTCGCCGGCAGCCCAGGCCAGGTCGCCGACGCGCTGGAAGCCGAACATCGAGTAGTACACGTAGAACGGCACCATGATGCGGTTGTTGGTCGAGTACGAGGTCGCCGCGGCGATCCAGCTGGCCATGCCGCCGGCCTCGTTGATGCCTTCCTGCAGGATCTGCCCGGCCTTGTCCTCGCGGTAGTACATCACCTGGTCCTTGTCCACCGGCGTGTACTTCTGCCCTTCGGGGTTGTAGATGCCGATCTGGCGGAAGAGGCCCTCCATGCCGAAGGTGCGCGCCTCGTCGACCAGGATCGGCACCACGCGCGGGCCCAGCGCCTTGTCGCGCAGCAGGATCGTCAGGAAGCGCACGTAGGCCTGCGTGGTGCTGATCTCGCGACCGTCGGCGGTAGCTTCCAGCACCGGCTTGAAGGTTTCGAGCGAGGGCACGGTGAACTGCTCGTCGGCCTTGGTGCGGCGCTGCGGCAGGTAGCCGCCCAGCGCCTTGCGGCGCTCGTGCAGGTACTTCATCTCCGGCGTGTCGTCGGCCGGCTTGTAGAACGGGATCTTCGACAACTCGCTGTCGGGGATGGGGATGTTGAAGCGGTCGCGGATGTAGCGGATGTCGTCGTCCGACAGCTTCTTGGTCTGGTGCGCGGTGTTCTTGCCTTCGCCCGCGCCGCCCATGCCGTAGCCCTTGACGGTCTTGACCAGCAGTACGCTCGGCTGGCCCTGGTGCTTGTTGGCCGCATGGAAGGCGGCATACACCTTGGCCGGGTCGTGGCCGCCGCGGCGCAGCGCCCAGATGTCGGCGTCGCTCATCTTCGCCACCATCTCCAGCGTGGCGGGCGAGCGGCCGAAGAAATGCTTGCGCACGAACGCGCCGTCGTTGGCCTTGAAGGCCTGGTAGTCGCCGTCCAGCGTGTCCATCATCAGCTTGCGCAGCGCACCGTCCTTGTCGCGCGCCAGCAGCGGATCCCAGGCGCTGCCCCACAGCAGCTTGATGACGTTCCAGCCGGAGCCGCGGAACTCGCCTTCCAGTTCCTGCACGATCTTGCCGTTGCCGCGCACCGGGCCGTCCAGGCGCTGCAGGTTGCAGTTGATGACGAACACCAGGTTGTCCAGCTTCTCGCGCGAAGCCAGGCCGATGGCGCCCAGCGATTCGGGCTCGTCCATCTCGCCGTCGCCGCAGAACACCCAGACCTTGCGGTTGCTCGTGTCGGCGATGCCACGCGCATGCAGGTACTTCAGAAAGCGCGCCTGGTAGATGGCCATCAGCGGCCCGAGGCCCATCGACACCGTCGGGAACTGCCAGAACTGCGGCATCAGCTTCGGGTGCGGATAGCTCGACAGCCCCTTGCCCGCCACTTCCTGGCGGAAGTTGAGCATCTGCTCCTCGCTGATGCGGCCCTCCATGAAGGCGCGCGCATAGATGCCGGGCGCGCTGTGGCCCTGGATGTAGAGCAGATCGCCGCCGTGGCCTTCGCTCTCGGCATGCCAGAAGTGGTTGAAACCGGCGGCGAACATGTGCGCCACCGAGGCGAAGGAACTGATGTGGCCGCCCAGGTCCCCGCCGTCGGCGGGGTGCAGCCGATTCGCCTTGACCACCAGCGCCATGGCATTCCAGCGCATGTAGGCGCGCAGCCGCCCTTCCAGCTCGAGGTTGCCGGGGCTGCGTTCCTCGTCTTCCGGCTCGATGGTGTTGACGTAGCCGGTATTCGCCGAGAACGGCATGTCGATGCCGCGCTGGCGCGCCTCCTCGATCAGCTGTTCCAGCAGGAAATGCGCGCGCTCGCCGCCTTCGGACTGGATGACAGCGGCCAGCGCGTCCAGCCATTCGCGAGTTTCCTGGGCGTCGGCATCGTTGCCAGCGGCAGCGCGGGCGGGATCGGGCAGTGCGGACATGGTGTCTCCTATCTCTTGTGACGAACGAACATTCTTGCAGCTGGGTGCAGTGTCGCATACCTTACTTGTTATTTCAAATAGTGCTTTTAGATTTCACAATACGGTTTACATTCAGATGCAGCCCATCGCACTGCACTCCGATAATTCGCCCCATGGCCACGACACTCGCCACCCCCAGGCTGTCCGCGGCGTGGCAGCGCACACGCCGCCTGCTCGGACGCTGGTGGGTGCATCAGCCGGCGGCGCGGCAGGACCGCTTCGTGACGCTGGCGCCGCTGGCGTCGGTGCTGCTGTTCCTGGCGGCGATCATCTCGGCCTTCTGGTACCTGCGCAACGAAGAAGTCGAGCGCGAGACCGAATCGCTGAAGCGCGACACCGAGATCGTCCAGCAGCAACTGCGCCTGCACCTGATCGAGAACCAGGAACAGCTGGTGCGCATGGCCAGCGAGCTGATGAAGCGCGAGACCGATGTCGACGACTTCGCCGGGCAGGCCCAAAGCTTCGTGCGCGAACGTCCTGCCGTCACGCAGTTGGCCTGGCTCGACAGCAACCGCAAGCGCAAGGCCGGACGCTGGGCCACGCTGTTCCGCGAGGAAAGCGCGCCGGGCAACGATGCCACCGACCCGTCGCTGCCCAATGCCGAAACCCAGAACCCGCCCGAGCTGGCCTTCGCGCAGGCGCGCGACCTGCGTCAGCCGGTGTACTCCACCGCCTTCGTCGACAGCGTGGGTGCGGTGGTGATCCAGATGCACGTGCCGCTGGTGGCACGCAACACCTTCGCCGGCAGCCTGCTGGTGGAGTACTCGGTCGAGGCGCTGCTGCGCCTGTTCGTGCCACCGGACATCGCCAACCGGCACACCATGAGTGTGGTCGACGATCGCCAGCGCGTGCTCGCCAGCACGGTCACGCCCATGCCCGGGCAGACGCTGAACACGCATGCGCCCATCGTCTACGAGCTCCCCCTCGCACCCACGGTCAACGGCCTGCTGCTGCGCGGCCAGGGCTACCGCACCTCGATCGGCCTGATCAGCAACACGCTGTTCTGGATGGTGGTGGCGCTGTCGGTGCTGACGGTGTGGATGCTGCTGGGCAGCTGGCGCCACCTGCGCCGGCGGGCACAGATCCAATCGGCGCTGGTGCAGGAGACGAACTTCCGCCGCGCGATGGAAAACTCCATGCTCACCGGCATGCGCGCGATGGACCTGGAAGGCCACATCACCTACGTCAACGCCGCCTTCTGCGCGATGACCGGCTTCTCCGAAGCGGCGCTGGTCGGACGCGAACCGCCCTTCCCCTACTGGCCGCGGGACCGCATCGACGAGAACGCGCGGCTGCTGCAGCAGGAACTCAGCGGCCGCAGCCCGGCCGGCGGCATCGAGGTGCGCGTGATGCGCAAGGACGGGTCACTGTTCGACGCGCGCATGTACGTGTCGCCGCTGATCGACCCGCGCGGCCAGCAGACCGGCTGGATGACCAGCATGACCAACATCACCGAGGCCAAGCGCATCCGCGACCAGCTGTCGGCCTCGCACGAGCGTTTCACCACCGTGCTCGAAGGGCTGGACGCGTCGGTGTCGGTGCTGTCGGTGCCGCAGGGCGAGCTGCTGTTCGCCAACCGCTCGTACCGGCTGTGGTTCGGCGCCGATGCCGGCGGCCACACGCTGCTCACCGGCAACCTGGACAACCTCGCTTTCGAGGCCGATGCCGAGGACATGGTCGACGGCCTGTCCGGCCTGCCCACGCAGGAGCTGACCGAAACCGGCTCGAACCCGCGCGAGGTCTTCGTCGCGCCGCTGCAGAAGTGGTTCGACGTGCGCGCGCGCTACCTGCAGTGGACCGACGGCCGGCTGGCGCAGATGCTCATCGCCACGGACATCACCGCGCGGCTGCGCGCCGAGGAACAGGCGGCGCAGCAGGCCGACCGCGCGCAGGTCACGAGCCGGCTGGTGACGATGGGCGAGATGGCCTCGTCGGTGGCGCACGAGTTGAACCAGCCGTTGACCGCGATCACCAACTACTGCAACGGCATGGTCTCGCGCGTCGACGGGAATTCCATCGACAAGGCCGACCTGCTGGCGGCGCTGCGCAAGACCGCGCGCCAGGCCGAACGCGCCGGCCAGATCATCCGCCGCATTCGCGCCTTCGTGAAGAAGAGCGAGCCGCAGCGTCAGAGCGCGCATGCGCGGCAGATCGTCGAAGACGCGGTCGAGCTGGCCGGCATCGAACTGCGGCGGCGTAACGTCGCCATCCGCACCTACGTGGCGCAGCGCCTGCCGCCGCTGGAGGTGGACCCGATCCTGATCGAGCAGGTGCTGATGAACCTGCTGAAAAACGCCGCCGAGGCCATCGACAGCGCGCAACTGCCGGCCTCGCGCCGCAACATCGAGCTGCGCGTGGTGCCGCGGCACACACCGGACGAAGGCGGGGTCATCGAGTTCAGCGTCACCGACACCGGCCCCGGGCTGAAGGACGAGGTCATCGGACGGCTCTACGAAGCCTTCTTCTCCACCAAGGCCGAGGGTCTGGGCATCGGGTTGTCGCTGTGCCGCAGCATCGTCGAGTCGCACCGCGGCCGGATGCGTGCGCAGAACCTCTACAATGGCGAGTCCGTTTCCGGCTGCCGTTTTGCCTTCACCCTGCCGGTCGAGGTGCCCGTCCGCGGCGAGTCCGCTGGCATGTCGGCCGAGGCGCAGCGCGATCCCAACCCGAACACCACCGTGGCCTCCTGAATGAGCTTGATTCCCAAGAAGGGCACCGTCTATGTCGTCGACGACGACGAGGCCGTGCGTGACTCGCTGCAATGGCTGCTCGAAGGCAAGGACTACCGGGTCAAGTGCTTCGACTCGTCCGAATCCTTCCTGTCGCGCTTCGACCCGCGCGAGGTCGCCTGCCTGATCGCCGACATCCGCATGGACGGCATGAGCGGGCTGGAGTTGCAGGACCGGCTGCTCGAACGCAAGAGCCCGCTGCCGGTGGTCTTCATCACCGGCCACGGCGACGTGCCGATGGCGGTGACGACGATGAAGAAGGGCGCAATGGACTTCATCGAGAAGCCCTTCAAGGAAGAAGAGCTGCTGGGCCTGGTCGAGCGCATGCTCGACCAGGCGCGCAGCGCCTTCAGCCAGCATCAGGAACAGGCCAGCCGCGACGCGCTGCTCAGCCGGCTGACCACGCGCGAGGCGCAGGTGCTGGAGCGCATCGTCGCCGGGCGGCTGAACAAGCAGATCGCCGACGATCTGGGCATCAGCATCAAGACGGTGGAGGCGCACCGCGCCAACATCATGGAAAAGCTCAATGCCAACACCGTGGCCGATCTGCTGAAGATCGCGCTCGGCGCGCAGAGCAAGGCCTGAAGCCCGAATCCCGGGGCCGCTGCGGCCCGGATCCTGGAGTCCCCCCAAGTGACAGCGCGAATCATCGACGGCAAGGCGCTGGCGGCTTCAGCGCGCACCGAAGTGGCGCAGCGCGTGGCGGCGCTCAAGACGCGCGGCGTGCAGCCGACGCTGGCGGTGATCCTGGTCGGCGACGACCCCGCGTCGCAGACCTACGTGCGCCACAAGGGCAGCGATTGCGAGAGCGTGGGCATGCGCTTCATCCTCGACCGCTTTGCCGCCGACCTGTCCGAGGCTGCACTGCTGGCGCGCATCGCGGCGCTGAACGCCGACCCGGCGGTGCACGGCATGCTGGTGCAGCTGCCGCTGCCCAGGCATATCGACACCCACAAGGTCATCGCCGCGATCTCGCCCGACAAGGACGCCGACGGCTTCCACGTGCACAGCGCCGGCGCGCTGATGATCGGCCTGCCCGGCTTCAAGCCCTGCACGCCCTATGGCTGCATGCGCATGCTTCAGTCGGCCGGCATAGCCCCCAAGGGCAAGCATGCGGTGATCGTCGGGCGCAGCAACATCGTCGGCAAGCCGATGGCGTTGATGCTGCTGCAGGCCAACGCCACCGTCACCGTGTGCCACAGCGCCACGCCGGATCTGGGTGCGTTCACGCGCCAGGCCGACATCCTGGTGGCGGCGGTCGGGCGCCGCAACACCATCACCGCCGACCTGGTCAAGCCCGGTGCCGCGGTCATCGACGTCGGCATGAACCAGAACGAGGCCGGCAAGCTGTGCGGCGACGTCGACTTCGACGCGGTGCGCGAGGTCGCCGGCTGGATCACGCC
>CAYUPF010000079.1:11444-18345 GCA_964446545.1 uncultured Rubrivivax sp. | reverse complement strand
TAGAACTTGAAGATCGCGCCGATCACCGGCCCGTTGAAGCTCAGGTTGTCGATGTGCGAGCTGCTCTTGAAGTCGTAGTCCATGTAGCGCCAGGAGGCGGCCAGCGCGCCCCAGTCGAACTGATAGCCCACACCGGCATTTACCTGCCAGGTGAGCTTCGATTCACCGGTGCCCACGTCGGCGTAGTAAGGCACGAACCAGCGGCGTTCGCTGCCCAGGACGACGCGGCCCTTCAGGCCGACGATGCCGTCCCAGTTGGTTTCGCTCACTTCCTTGGAACCGGTGCGCGGTGGCAGCACGCCGCCGCTGCCCGAGATGTTCCAGCTCAGCCCATTGCTCATGTCCAGCATGCGTATGCCGAACAGCAGGTCCGTCGTGCCTTCGCTGTCGTTCTTCAGCTGGTAGGTGCCGGCCAGCGTCCAGATCCATGTCTTGATGTCCAGGTCCAGGTCCGCCCTGACTCCCGCCGGCAACGGCCGCCCGCCGATGCTGAAGTCGCGCGAGCCGCTGCGCGAGACACCGAAGTCG
Organism: uncultured Rubrivivax sp.; assembly: GCA_964446545.1. GTDB lineage: Bacteria > Pseudomonadota > Gammaproteobacteria > Burkholderiales > Burkholderiaceae_C > Rubrivivax. The sequence continues at coordinate 17,817 of CAYUPF010000079.1, read as the reverse complement.
GCGTAGACCAGGTCGGTCCACAGGCCCCACTGGCCTTGGCGCATGCCGAAGTTGCCCATGAAGGCGAACTTCAGCGCATCGATCACGTCACCCATGCTGACGTCGATGCTGGGCCCGCCGCCGTTCGGCGGGAACGAAGAGGTGCCGCTGATGGCCGGGAACCAGCCGTAGATGGCGGCTTCGAACTGCCAGCCGTCACCGCTGCTGCTCTGGGTCTGCGCAGCCACGGGAGCCGCAGCCAGAGCCAAGCCCAGCAGCGGAAGGGTCAGGCGAGCATGTGTCGTGTTCTTCATGGTGTCTCCTTGCTTGGGGTTTTGCGCTGTATTGTGCTGCTGCGCGGCCCGCTCAGGCCGGAGCCTCGACGATGTCGATCTCGACGCGGCGGTTCTTCGCGCGGCCCTGCGGCGTTTCGTTCGAGGCCACCGGGTGCGTCTCGCCCAGGCCGCTGGCGAAGACGATGCTCGACGGTACACCCTCGGCCACCAGGAACTTCGCTACCGCATCGGCACGTGCCTTCGACAGCTGGACGTTGTTGGGGAAGCGCTCACGCAGTTCGGGACCGATGGGCACGTTGTCGGTGAAGCCCTTGACCACGATGCGCTGGCCGCTCAGGCCCTTCAGCGCCGGGGCCAGCTTCGCCAGCATCGCCTGGCCGGCCGCGTTCAGCTCCCAGCCGCCTTCGGTGAAGAGGATGCCGTCGGCCAGCGTCAGCCTCACCAGTTTCTGCAACTGCTCGATCTGTATCTGGTCGGCGGCGATCTCGTGCTTCAGCTGCGCGTCCAGCTGTTGGTAGGTGGCGGTCTTCTCGACCTGCTCGTCGTAGCGGTTCGGTGTCACGCAGGCCGACAGCAACGCGGCACTGCACAGCAGGCTAAGGGTGGGTCTGAGGACCATCATCGTCGGGCTCCGATCGACAGAGTACTTGGGATAGCGACCGCATGGTAGGCAATGCGCCGTGGCCTCGCGGACGTCACCGAACTTCAAGTGCCATTGGCAGCTCAACCCGCCAGCAACCCCTTGATGACGATGTTGGCCTGGATCTCGGCCGCGCCCTCGAACACGTTGAGGATGCGCGCATCGCACAGCACGCGGCTGATGCGGTATTCCACCGCGTAGCCGTTGCCGCCGTGCACCTGCACGGCGTTGTCGGCATTGGCCCAGGCCACGCGCGCGGCCAGCAGCTTGGCCATACCGGCCTCGATGTCGCAGCGGCGGTGCGCGTCCTTCTCGCGCGCGGCGAACAGCGTCAGCTGGCGCGCGACCATCGTCTCCACCGCCATCCAGGCCAGCTTGTCGGCGACGCGCGGGAAGGCGATGATCGGCTGGCCGAACTGCACGCGCTGCTGCGCATAGGCCAGGCTCAACTCGAAGGCGTTCTGCGCCACGCCCACGGCGCGCGCCGCGGTCTGGATGCGCGCCGATTCGAAGGTCTGCATCAGCTGCTTGAAGCCCTGGCCTGGCTGGCCGCCGAGCAGCGCGTCGTCGGGCACGAAGAAGCCGTCGAAAGCGATCTCGTACTCCTTCATGCCGCGATAGCCCAGCACCTCGATCTCGCTGCCGCGCATGCCCGGCGCGGGGAAGGGGTCCGCATCGCTGCCACGCGGCTTCTCGGCCAGCATCATCGACAGGCCCTTGTAGCCGCGCTCGGCAGGGTCGGTGCGCACCATCAGCGTCATCAGGTCGCTGCGCGCGCCGTGCGTGGTCCAGGTCTTGTTGCCGTGGATGCGCCAGCCACCTTCGCATCTTTCAGCGCGGGTGCGGATCGAGCCCAGGTCGGAGCCCACGTCCGGCTCGGTGAAGCTGGCGGTGGGGATCAGCGTGCCGCTGGCGATCAGCGGCAGCAGCCGCGCGTTCTGCGCCGGCGTGCCGTTGCGCTCGATCAACTCGGCAGCGATCTCGGTGCGCGTGCCCAGCGAGCCCAGGCCGATGAAGCCACGCGCCAGCTCTTCGGTAACCACGCACATCGCCGACTTGCCCATGCCGGCGCCGCCATGCGCCTCGGCCACGGTCAAGCCGAACACGCCCAGGCGCGCCATCTCGGCGATGACCTCGTCCGGGATCAGCTGGTTGCGCAGGTGCCAGCGGTGCGCGGCCGCGGCATGGTCGTCGGCGAAGCGGGCGAACTGCACGCGCACCTCGTACAGCGCGGCTTCGTCGTAGCCGGGGTCGCCGAAGCGGCGCGTGGCCGCGCCTTCGGCCAGCAGCGCGGCGATGCGCCGGCGTGCCGCCGGCGCGAAGCCTTCGGCGCGCAGGCGCTGCACGGCGGCATCGGCATCGAAGGCGGCGAGCGCGCCGCGGTCCAGCGATTCGGCACGGAAGAACTCGCCCTGGCTCATCGGCAGCCCGCCGGACAGCTGCGCCAGGTACTCGCCGAAGGCGGCGTGCAGCAGCAGCGATTCCAGCTCGCCGAAGCGACCCGCCGCTTGCAGCCGCTGCGCCCAGGCCAGCATCTGCTGCAGCGCGCGCACGTAGGTCGCGGCCCAGGCCACGCCATGAGCACGTGCCTGTTCGAGCTGCAGCGCGCCGGACTCGTCGGCATGCGCTTCGGCCAGCACGCGGCTCAGCGCGCTCAGGCATTGCTGCAGCAGCGTATCGGCGGCGCGCTGGGCGTCCACGCAATGGGAGAGCAAGTCGTCAGAGTCGTTCATCGCAGAGCTGGCTAGTCCGATGCGGGCTGAGCGATATGCTACGACGCGCGGTGCGAGGAAAGTTGTGCGAGCGTTGCGTGATCGAACCTGAAGCTCAACCGGTCTTCCACCTTGACGGCACCCAGGTCTTCGTAGAACTCGATGCCACGAAGGTTGCTTGCCTTGACGTTCCAGTCCATGCGCCCGCAACCGTTTTCGACGGCGTACTGCGCGGCCCTGAGGACAAGAGCCCTGCCGATGCCGCGGCCTCTGTCGGAGGACCGCACGTAAAGCTCCTTCAACAGGCATTGCCTGCGATGCTTTGGCCCAGGCTCGACGAGAGAGTAGAGAAGAGCAACCGCCGCGAAGCCGAGGACCACGGTGCCTTCGCTTGCAGCCACGATCAAGCGCAGCCCGGAGTCATCCCTGAGCAGGTTGTCGAACAGGTGTGCCCGTACATCCGACCGTGTCGCGGTTGGCGGGTCGTTGTAGCAGGCGTGCAGCTCGAACAGCAAGTCCACCAGGGACTCGCGCTGGGATGGCCTGACGATGTCGACGCGCATTCAGGAACGTGCCCCGGCTTCGCCGCCCTGAATGGTGCCGGTCGCTGTCAGGGCCTGGAGCGCGCCTTCGTCCAGCCCCAGCAACTGCTGCAACACCGGCCGCGTGTGCTGGCCCAGCGTGGGCGCCAGGCCCGGCGTTGATGCCGTCACTGCGCCGAAGTGCATCGGTGCCGTGGCGGTGAGAAAGCACCCGACGCCGGGATGCTCGGTGCGGCGGAACATCGGGTTGGCCTCGGAGCAGCGCGGGTCCTCGGCCAGCATCTGTTCGAAGCTGCGGTACGGGCCCCACAGCAGCGCGCGGTCGCCGAAGGCCGCGCCCACCTCGGCCAGCGTGCGCGCCACGAACCAGGGGCGCAGTGCGCTGGAGATCAGCTCGCGCGCCGCATAGCGCCCGGCCTCGCTGTCCAGCCGGTGGCCCAGTGTTTCAGCGGCCTTGGGCAGCGACTCCTGCAACCCTGTGGCGCGCAGTAGTGCCTTCCATTGGCGCTCGGTGATGGCCACCACCATCGCATGGCGGCCGTCGGCGGTGCCAAAGCTGTCGCCATAGGCGCCGTAGAGGAAGTTGCCGTCGGCGCGGCGCTGCGTGCCGTTGAGTTCGATATCGGCCAGGTAGCCCAGGTTCGCGACCGTGGCCATGGCCACGTCGGACAGCGCCAGCTTCACGTGCTGGCCCTGGCCGGTGAGCCGCCAGTGCCGTTCGGCCGCCAGCACCGACAGCGCCAGCATCTGGCCGGCGATCAGGTCCCAGGCCGGCAGCACGTGGTTGACCGGGCCGTCGCGCCCGCTGCCGGTGATGCCGGGGAAACCCGCCGCGCAGTTGACGGTGTAGTCCACCGCGTTCGAGCCGTCGGGCGAGCCGCTGAGCTGCACCATGATCAGATCGGGCCGGAGCTTCGACAGCGCCGCATAGGACAGCTCGCCATCGACGCCCAGGTTGGTCAGGAACACCGGCGCTCCGTCGCCCGGCGCGATGATCAGCTGCTGCATCAGCGCGCGGCCGGCGGCGCTGCGCACGTCCAGTTCCACCGACGATTTGCCGCGGTTCAGGCTGGCCCAGTACAGGCTGCGGCCTTCGGCGGTGAGCGGCAGCCGGTCGATGTCGATGTTGCCGCCGAGCGGGTCGATGCGGATGACCTGAGCGCCCAGCTGCGCCAGCGCCAGACCGGCGCTGGGCGCGGCGACGAAGGCCGAGAACTCGATGATCCGCAGTCCTTGAAGTGGTGTCGTGTTCATGTCGGACACATTGTCGACGATGCACTGACGGACCCGCGCTGCGCGCTCCGGGACGAGCGCTTGCGAGCGGCCCGGCGCGCTCACTGGACTACCCTGCGCGCTGCGTGCCGCGGGATGAGCGCTTCGGAGCGGCCGTGCGCGCTCATGGGGGAAGCACGGCCTCGCCGCGGGCACCCACTGCGGTACAACCCTCGGCACCCCCAGAGCCACGGAGGCGCACATGACATCCCCGCAGGATCCCGGTTCGGTGCTGAAGCCCGCGTCGATGCACACCTGCCAGTCGAACGCGGCGCAGGCGGCGCGGCTGGACTTCAACGACGACAGCTGCTTCGACGAAGCGCAGCGCGGCTTCGTCGGCAGCATCCCGGATGCGCGCATCACCACGCCCGACGGCCGCGTGGTCTGGGACCTGTCGGCCTTCGCCTTCCTGGAGAATATCGAGTCGCCCGACTCGGTGCATCCCAGCCTGTGGCGCCAGGCGCGGCTGAACCGCATCCACGGCCTGTTCAAGGTCTGTGATCGGATGTACCAGGTGCGCGGCTTCGACATCGCCAACATCACCCTCATCGAAGGCGACACCGGGCTGATCCTGATCGACCCGCTGACGGTGTGCGAGGCCGCCGCCGCTGCGCTGGCGCTGTACCGCCAGCACCGCGGCGACCGGCCGGTGCACACGGTGATCTACAGCCACAGCCATGCCGACCACTACGGCGGCGTCGAAGGCGTGATCACGCCGGCGCAGGCGGCCAGCGGCGAGGTGAAGGTGATTGCGCCCGATGGCTTCATGGAAGCGGCGATTGCCGAGAACATCCTCGCCGGCGTGCCGATGCGCCGGCGGGCGCTGTTCCAGTTCGGGCCGACGCTGGCGCCGGGCCCGCGCTCGCACGTCGACAGTGGCCTGGGCAAGGCCATCGGCCGCGGCACAAGCAGCCTGATCGCGCCGACGATGAGCATCGAGCAGCCGGTGGAACGGCACTGCATCGACGGCATCGAGATCGTCTTCCAGCTGACGCCCGAGACCGAGGCGCCGGCGGAGATGAACTTCCACTTCCCGCAGTTCAAGGTGCTGAACCTGGCGGAGAACGGCTGCCACACGATGCACAACCTGTGCCCGATCCGCGGCGCCAAGACCCGCGACTCGCTGGCCTGGTCGAAGTACCTGGACGCGGCGCTGGAGGATTTCATCGAAGACACCGATGTCGTCATCGCCCAGCACCACTGGCCCACCTGGGGCCGCGAACGCGCACGCAAGTTCATCACCGAGCAGCGCGACCTGTACCGGCTGATGCACGACCAGACGCTGCGGCTGATGAGCCATGGCCTGACGCCGCACGAGATCGCGCAGGAGTTTCGTCTGCCCGAGTCGCTGGAGAAGAGCTGGCACGCGCGGCCCTACTACGGCGCCATCGCGCACAACGTGCGCGCGGTCTATGCGCACTACATGGGCCCCTACGACGGCAACCCGGTGAACCTGGACCCGCTGGCGCCGCAGCCGGCCGGGGCGAAGTACGTGGAATACATGGGTGGCGCCGACGCGCTGCTGGAGCGCGCCCAGGCCGACTTCGACGCCGGCCACTACCGCTGGGTGGTGCAGGTGACGCACCACCTGGTGTTCGCCGACCCGACGAACCAGCGCGCGCGCCAGCTGGCGGCCGATGCGATGGAGCAACTGGCCTACCAGAGCGAAAGCTCGACCTGGCGCAACGCCTACGCGCTGGGCGCGAAGGAACTGCGCTTCGGCGCGCCGAAGCCGCCGCCCGGCGCCACCGGCGTCGTCACGCCCAAGGTGGTGGCGATGCTGCCGATGGGCATGTTCTTCGACTTCCTGGCGATGCGCGTGAATGCCGAGAAGGCCGCGGGGCTGCAACTGCGCATCGACTGGGTGATGGAGGGCGAGCCGCAGCGCTGGAAACTCACGCTCAGCCATTCGGCGCTGAGCCATGCCGTCGG
>CAYUPF010000079.1:0-11344 GCA_964446545.1 uncultured Rubrivivax sp. | reverse complement strand
TTCTCGATGATCCGCGGCTTCCACCTGGCCGACTTCATCACGCTGGGCAATGCCGCCTGCGGGGTGCTGTCGGTGTTCCTGGCGATGCTGTTCATGGCCAGCGGCTCGGTCACGCATTTCCTGCTGTCGGCGGCGATGACGCCGCTGGCCTTCGTCTTCGACATCTTCGACGGCAAGGTCGCGCGCTGGCGCCACCAGCATTCGCCGCTGGGTCGCGAGCTCGATTCGCTGGCCGATGTCATCTCCTTCGGCGTCGGCCCGGCCGCCTTGGGCTTTGCCGCCGGGCTGCAAGGCGGCTGGGATATCGCCATCCTGTGCTACTTCGTCTGCTGCGGCGTCAGCCGGCTGGCGCGCTTCAACGTCACGGCCGAGGACCTGTCGGCCGGCGCCGACAAGGTGGCTTACTTCGAAGGCACGCCCATCCCCACCAGCGTGCTCATCACCGCGGTGCTGGCCTGGGCCGCCTGGCAGGGCGCGCTGGGCGCGCAGCTGTGGGGCGGCGCCTGGACGCTCGGGCCCTGGCAGCTGCATCCGATGAGCCTGCTGTTCGCGCTGTCGGGCACGGCGATGATCAGCAAGACCCTGCGAATTCCCAAGTTCTGAAGGCGGCAGACGATGCAAGGCTTGATCATGGACATGCCGCTGATGATCTCGGCGGCGATGCGCTACGCGGCCGATTTCCACGGCAAGACCGAGGTCGTGGCACGCACGATCGAAGGCGACATCCACCGCTACGACTACGCGACCGCGCACGCGCGCATGCAGCAGCTGGCCAACGTGCTGCTGCGCCTGGGCATCGAGCCCGGCGACCGCGTCGGCAGCCTGGCCTGGAACACGCACCGCCACTTCGAGATGTTCTACGGCGTGTCCGGCACCGGCGCGGTGCTGCACACCCTCAACCCGCGGCTCTTCGCCGACCAGCTGGTCTACATCGTCAACCATGCCGAGGACCGTTTGCTGTTCGTCGATGCGGCCACGCTGCCGGTGGCCGAAGCCATCGCGCCGCGGCTGACGAGCATCGAAGGCTACGTGATGATGTGCGAGCCCTCGCGCATGCCGGCCAAGACCCGCCTGCCGAAGCTGCTGTGCTACGACGAGCTGCTGGCGGCCGAGTCCGGACACTACGACTGGCCGGACTTCGACGAGCGCAGCGCCTCGACGCTGTGCTACACCTCGGGCACCACCGGCAACCCGAAGGGCGTGCTCTATTCGCACCGCTCGGCGCTGCTGACGGCGATGCAGTTCGCGCCCTTCGTCACCCTGGGAGCGAAGAACGGTGCCTTGGAAACGATGATGCCGATGGCGCCGATGTTCCACGGCAATGCCTGGCAGTTCCCGTACCTGGCGCCGATGATGGGTGCGCGCCTGGTACTGCCGGGGCGCAACTACGAGCCCGACAAGCTCTACGAGCTGATCGAAGGCGAGCGCGTGACGCTGACCTGCGGCGTGCCCACCTTCTGGCTGATCCTGACCGAATGGCTGCAGCGCAACGGCAAGAGCTTCAGCACGCTGCGCACATCGCTGTCCAGCGGCTCGGCGCCGCCGCGCTCGCTGATCGAGACGATGGAGCGAGACTACGGCGTGCAGCTGATGCAAGCCTGGGGCATGACCGAGGCGCTGGGCGGCAGCGCCGCGACGATGAAGCCGGGCGCGGCCGATCTGCCCTTCGAGCAACGCATCGATCAGCGCATGAAGTCGGGGCGCGCGCTCTTCGGCAACCGCTACCGGCTGGTCGACGACGAAGGCCAGGAACTGCCGCACGACGGCATGGCGGTCGGCCACCTGCGTGTCAAGTCGCCGTGGGTGTCGAACGGCTACTTCAAGGGCGAGGGCGGCAGCGCGCTCGACGAGCAGGGCTGGCTGAAGACCGGCGACCTGGCGACCATCGATGCCGACGGCTATATCGCACTGACCGACCGCTCCAAGGACGTCATCAAATCCGGCGGCGAATGGATCAGCAGCATCGAGCTGGAGAACGTCGCCTCCGGTCACCCGGCGGTGCTGCAGGCGGCGGCCATCGGCATCGCCCACCCCAAGTGGCAGGAGAGGCCGCTGCTGGTGGTCGCCCGGCGCGAAGGCGCGTCGCTGACGGCGGCCGAACTGCTGGACTTCATGCGTGGCAAGGTCGCCAGCTGGTGGCTGCCTGACGCGGTGGAATTCATCGACCAGATGCCGCTGACCGGCACCGGCAAGCTGTGGAAGCTGAAGCTGCGCGAGCGCTTCAAGGACTATCGACTCGAGACATGACGCCACTGCACGAAGCCATTGCCTACGCCCAGGCCCACGAAGTGCCGTGGCCGCGCGATCCGGCGGCCGACCCGACGCGCTGGGGCGTGCACCACGACGACCCGCCGCCCTACAACCGGCTGCGTGGGCCGGTGCATGCGCGCGGTCCGGTGTCCGGCGTGGTCTGGCAGCACGGCCGCGAGATCGCCGCCTGGGGCGAGCCCGATCGCGCCGACCTGAGCTTCAGCGTTGCCAAGACCTACCTGGCGCTGCTGGCCGGCGTGGCACAGGGCCAGGGCCTGCTGAGCGATGTGCACGAGCCGGTGGTCGAGCGCGTGCGTGGCATCGGCTTCGAATCGCCGCACAACCGCAGCATCACCTGGGCCATGCTGCTGCAGCAGACCAGCGAATGGGAAGGCAGCTGCTTCGGCCTGCCCGACACGGTGGACCGCTACCGTGTGGTGGGGCTGGACCCGAAGCCGCCCGCCGGCCGCAAGGGCGATGCGCGGCCGCTGCACACGCCGGGCAGCTACTGGGAATACAACGACGTGCGCATCAACCAGCTGTCGCTGGCGCTGCTGCACCTGTTCGGCGCGCCGCTGCCCGAGGTCTTCCGCGATGCGCTGATGCGGCCCCTCGGCGCCAGCGACGGCTGGTCATGGCGCGGCTACGACGACGCCTGGGTGGAGCTGCCGGGCCGCCGTGTGCAGTCGGTGCCGGGTGGCACGCACTGGGGCGGCGGCGTGTCGATGGCCGCGCGCGACCAGGCGCGGCTCGCTCAGCTGCTGCTGGACGGCGGGCGCCATGGTGGCGTGCAGCTCGTTGCGCAGGCCTGGGTGCGTTTCATGTTCGAGCCCTGCGCCATCGCACCCTTTTATGGGGGTTTGCTGTGGCTCAACCGCGATGGGCGCAGCTTTGCGGGCGCGTCCCGCGGCAGCGGCTGCATGGTCGGCGCCGGTGGTCACCTGAGCTGGATCGAACCGGCGCACGACGCCGTGGTCGTGCTGCGCTGGATGGACCCGGCCGCCACCTCCGGCTTCACGCAGCGCATGGCCGCGGGCCTGCAGGCCATGGCCTGAGGCCGGGTTTCGGGTGCATACTGGCGCCATGGCCATCGCACATGCCCAGCCCGGTCAGCCGGTCGATGTCTCGCCGCTGGGCCCGCGGCTGGCCGGCGAGAAGACCGTCGCGCTGTTCAAGAGCGAGCAGTTGGAGGTCATCCGCCTGGTGCTGCAGGCCGGCAAGGCGCTGCCGCCGCACAAGGTGCCCGGCGAGATCACCATCCACTGCCTCGAAGGGCGCATGGCCGTCGGTGCCGACGGCACGCAGCACGTGCTGGCCGCCGGCCAACTGCTCTACCTGGGCGGCGACGTGTTGCACGACGTACGGGCGCTGGAGGATGCCTCCGCGCTGGTCACGATCGTGCTGCACAGGGCCTGAGCCAGCCGCTACTTCTTGGCCGGTTTGGCCACAGGGTTGACGGAGATGGCGACGGCCTCGGTGTACACCGCCTCGACCTGGTCGCCCACCTTCACCAGCTTCAGCTGGGAAGGATCGACCGACACGTCGACGCTGTTGCCCTTGGGGCCGCGCAGCGTGACGTAGCTCTCCTTGGCATTCACGGCCGTGACGTTGGCCATGACCACCACCTGCCGGCCTGTGGCACCGCCCGCGACCGCGCCGGCCGGCGCCGGTGCGGTCGAGGTCTGCGTGCTGCCCGAGCGGATGCTGCCGGGACCTTTCAGTTCCAGCGTCAGCGCGCGCATGTATTCGACGGTGACGAGGTCGCCGATACGGACCTGGTCGAAGTTCCTGGCCTCGGGCGGCACCACCACGTCGACGATCTTGCCCTTGGCGCCCTTCAGCGTGGCGGTGCGCGTGGCCGGGTCCAGCGCCACCACCGTGGCGGTGACCTTGATGGCGCCGGCCACGCCGCCCACGCCCGGGGCGCTGGCGGCGATGACCGCAGCCACCGGTGGCTGGGCCTGCTGGGCGAAGGCGGTCGGGCTCAGTGCGGCGGCGACGGCCAGTGTCAGGACGAGTCTGTGTTTCATGGGGTTCCCTTGGGTTGCGAGTCGGCCCGGCATGGCCCGCGCCATGCCGAAGCCGGGCGCGCATTTGAGCATGCGCAGCTGACACGGGTGCGCATGCTCGGCATGCCGGAGCGTGGCGTCAACGGGGGCCTGGCTGCCTGTCGGCGCCGGGCCACAGCGCCATCAGCAGGAGCAGCGCCGCCACCAGCTGGTAGGGCACCGCCGGGCCGGTGGCATACAGCAGCGTGCCGATCAGCGGCCCGGTGACCATGCCCAGGCCTTGGGCGGCGCCGATCGAGCCGGCGGTGGCGCCTTGCTCGTGTGCGTCCACCGCATTCGCGGCCAGCGCCGAGAAGGCCGGAAAGACCCAGCCCATGCCCGCGGCCGAGACGAAGTAACACAGCCACAGCCCGCCCACCGTGCCCGCCCAGCCGGCGCAGGCGAAGCCGAAGGCCGCCAGCACGCCGCCGATGCGAATCATGCGCTGCGGCGTGACCGCCAGGCGCCGCGCCAGCAGCTGCGACAGCACCAGCGCCACGCCGACCAGCGTCAGCGCGATGCCGGCCACGCGCGCTGCGGCGGCGGCGTCCAGGCCCAGCCGGTCCAGCGCATAGAAGCCGACGGTGATCTGCGCGATGCCGACGCCGAACATCGCGACGAAGGCCACCGTCATCGGCCGGCGCAGCCGCGCATCGTGCAGGCGCACCGGTGCCGTGCCCGTCGGAGCATGCGGTGCATCGCGCGGCAAGGTGCGCCACAGCAGCAGCCAGGCCAGCAGCGGCAGCGCGCACATGCCGTACAGCGGCGCCGCCAGGCTGAATTGCGCCAGCCAGGCCGCGGCGGCCGGGCCGAGCACCAGCCCCACCGCGCCGGCGGCGCCGAAGGCGGCCATCGCCGCGGGCCGCTGCGCCGGGGGCACGTGGTCGGCGATCAGCGCCTGGCCGACCGCGGGCACCGAGCCGAAGAAGCCGCCGACCGCACCGCGCGTGAGCACCAGTGCGCCGAAGCTGATGGCCAGCGGCGGCAGCAGGCGCAGCGAGGCATCGATGGCCAGGCACATCAGCAGGTAGGCGACGAACAGGCCGGCCAGGCCGGTCAGTAGCACCGGGCGGCGCCCGCGCCGGTCGCTGGCCGTGCCCCAGACACGCGCCATCAGCATCCACAGGCCACCGCTGACGGTGACGGTGGCCCCCGCCTGCCACGGCTGCATGCCCAGCGTGCGCGCCACCGGCGCCACCACCGCCACGAAGGCCATCATCGCCATCGTGCAGGCCATGTGGCCGAAGAACAGCGGCCGCGGGTCGAAGGCGGCGCGCTCGGGTGGGGTAGGGCTCAAGACGTGCGATCAGTGGGTGCCGACGTGCCAGCGTCCCTCGGCATCGCGCTGCACGCGGCCGGCCGCAGCCAGCTCGTGCAGGTGCTGTTCGATCGAGCGGGCCTCGGCGCAGTCGACCCACAGGTCCTCGGCATGCGGCGGGTACAGCAGGCGCTGGCGCACCAGGTCGGCCAGCGTCCGAGGCCCGGCCGCGAGCATCTGCAGCAGCTGCGCCTCGCGTTCGTCGATGCGCGCGGCGAACGCCTGCAGCAGCTCGAGGAACTGCGCGCGCTCGTGCACCACGCCCTTGTGGTGCGAGGTGATCCAGCGCGTGGCCGGCAGCTCGGGCAACCTTGCCAGCGAGCGCCGGAAGTCGACCAGGCTGGAGGTGGCGTCGCCGTAGTAGGGGCCGAAGCCGGACAGATCGATGTCGCCGATGAAAGCGATGCCCTGCGGCTCGACCAGCAGCACGCAGTGGCCCGCGGTGTGGCCCGGCAGGTGCACGGCGCGCACGCGCACGCCGCCCAGCTCCCACAGCGCGCCGTCGGCATAGCCCACCGCATCGGGCCGCGGCGCGTAGTGGAAGTCGGCCTCGATCTTGCGCCGCAGCACGTCCAGCACCGGCTGCGGATAGCCGTAGTGGCGCGACAGCCCTTCGAAGCTGCGCGCGGCCTGCAGGTCGGCCTCGTGCACGTGCACCGGCTTGCCCGGCATCAGATGCAGCCCGGCCATGTGGTCCTCGTGCACATGGCCCAGGATCGCCAGGTCGGCATCGGCCAGCACCGCGGCAATGCGGTTGGCGACCTGCGGCGTGTCGAACACCGCCATCGTGTCGCTGCCGCGCACCACCACCTGGTTGCCGTCGGGGTACTTGCCGGTCTTCTCGCCGAAGTAGATGCGCACGGGGCCGAACTCGGCGATGTCGGTGTTTGGCATGGGGTTCAGAGGGTTTCGGGGCTCGGGGCCGTGAAGTCGTCGCAATGGCTGGCTTTGTGAACGAAGCCGGCCGCGTCGCGCGGGCCGAGCGGCAGCCGGCGCAGCAGGTGCATCGGGTACCGATTGTCCTCGTCCTCGTACTGGCCGCAGCGGCACGGAAGTCCGACGACAGCATCTTCCGGGTAATCCTGGTTTGCGCATCTCGGACTTGTTCGCCTAAGCTTCGCGACCGCACGGGCCACCTCGGGTCTGGCGTACAAGCCTGCATCGAGAGGAAAACGATGAGACATCCGCAGCACATGAAACACGCCTTTGTGGTCGCAGCGGTGTTCGCTGCTGGGTTCGCTGTGCCGGCGGCGCAGGCGCAGGAGATCAAGCTGCCGGCGACGCTGACCATGACCGCGTACGACACCGGCTCGTCGGGTTTCAACATGGCGGTGGCGGTCGGCAAGTCCTTCAAGGATCGTCAGGGCAGCGACCTGCGGGTGCTGCCGGCAGGCAACGACGTGGCCCGCCTTGCGCCGTTGAAAGCCGGCCGCGCCCAGGCGTCGGCCATGGGCGTGGGGGTGTACTTCGCGCAGGAGGGCGTGTTCGAGTTCGCCACCGCGGAATGGGGCCCGCAGCCGCTGCGCCTGATGCTCGCCGCCACCGCCTGCAACGCCGTCTCGCTGGGCGTCGCCAAGGACACCGGCGTGAAGGAGATCAAGGATCTCAGGGGCAAACGTGTGGGCATGGTCGTCGGCTCGCCGGCGCTGAACCAGAACGCCTTTGCGGTTCTGGCCTACGCCGGCCTGACGAAGAGCGATGTCAAGCTGGTCGAGTTCTCCAGCTATGGGGCGATGTGGAAAGGCATCATCAACAACGACGTCGATGCCGCGATCGCCTCGACGATTTCGGGGCAAGCCAAGGAAGCCGAGGCCTCGCCGCGCGGGCTGGTGTTTCCGCCCGCGCCGGCAGCGGACAAGGAAGCGTGGGCGCGGGTGAACGCCGTTGCACCCTACTACGTGCCGCACAAGACCACTTGCGGGCCAGGTATCACCGCGCAGAACCCGGTCGTGCTGCCGTCGTACCCCTATCCGATCTTCATGGCTTACGCCAGCCAACCGGCGGACCTGATCCACGGCATCACCAAGGCGATGATCGTCAACTACGACGACTACAAGGCCGGTGCGCCCGGGGCGGATGGCCTGGAGCTTGCGCGCCAGGACTTCACCTGGCAGTTGCCCTATCACGAAGGCGCGGTGAAGGCGTTTCGCGAGGCCGGCGTCTGGAAGCCGGAATTCGAGACCCACAACCAGCGGCTGATCGAGCGCCAGGACAAGCTGGCCGAGGCGTGGTCGACCTTCACCAAGTCGAAGCCTCCCGCCGACGCCGAGGAGTTTCGCAAGGGCTGGATGACGGCGCGTGCGGCGGCCTTGAAGAAGGCCGGCTTCGACCCCGTCTTCGACTGAAGCTGCGGCGCTCGCTCAGGCACGACGATGAGCGACGCCCCTGGCGGCAAATTGCGGTCCCCGACCTTCGACGACCCGCACCTCGCCGCGCCGCTGGATGCCGAGGTCACGCGGGTAAGGGCGCTGCGCGGTGTGTGGCGCTGGCTGCTGATGGCCAGCGCGCTGGCCACGGTGCTGCTGTGCATCAACCAGCAGTTCGCGCTGCGCTTCTTCATCGGCTTCACGCCGCTGAATACCGAGTACTACTACGCGCTGGTGCTGGTGACGCTGCCGTTCGTGTTCCTGGTGTTTCCGGGCGGCGGCAGCGCGTCCTACGACCGCGTGCCCTGGTACGACGCGCTGCTGTTCGTGGCGACGATCGTGGTGTCGGTGTACCTGATGCTGCACATCCGCAAGGCGGCGGAACTGGGCTGGGAATTCAGCGGCGCGCCGACGCATGTCGTCTGGGCCGGCTTCGGCATGTGGGCGCTGCTGATGGAGGCCCTGCGCCGCACCGGCGGCTGGGCGCTGGTGCTGTCGATCCTGCCGTTCACGCTGTATCCGGTGTTCGCCGACGCCGCCTGGCTGGGGCCGCTGCGCGGCGTCGGCTCGACCCTGGCGCAGGCCAGCGCGTACCACATGTTGTCCTCCGAGAGCCTGCTGGGCATCCCCTTGCAGGCCTTCGCCGAAACCGTCATCGGCTTTCTCGTCTTCGGCACCGCGCTGATGATGACCGGTGCCGGCAAGTTTTTCATCAACCTGTCGTTCGCGCTGTGCGGCACGTTTCGCGGCGGCGCCGCCAAGGTGTGCATCTTCGCCAGCGCGCTGCTGGGCATGATGTCCGGATCGATCGTCGCCAACGTGCTGACCGCCGGCACCATGACCATCCCGGTCATGAAGAAGACCGGCTTTCGCGCTTCCTACGCAGCGGCGATCGAGGCCTGCGCATCCACCGGCGCCGTGCTGGCGCCGCCGGTCATGGGTGCCACCGCCTTCGTCATCGCGCAGTTTCTCAACGTCAGCTACGGCGAGGTCGCGCTGGCGGCGCTGCTGCCGGCGCTGCTGTACTACGTCGGGCTGTTCATGCAGGTGGACGCCTATGCCGCGCGCCACGGCCTCGAGGGCCTGCCGCGCAGCGAACTGCCGCGCGTCGCCACCACGCTGCGCGAGGGCTGGTACTACGTCTTCGTGATCGTGCTGCTGATCTACCTGCTGCTGGTGATGAAGCGCGAGAGTCATGCGCCGTTCTGGGCCACGCTGCTGCTGCTGATCCTGAACCAGGCCTTCAATCGCGAGCGCTGGGGCTGGGCCCAGGTGGGCAAGTTCCTCGAGATCAACGGCCGCACCTTCGTCGAACTGGCCGGCATCCTGGCCGGCTGCGGCCTGCTGATCGGCGCCTTCTCCATGACCGGGGTGATCTCCAGCCTGGCCGGCGATCTGCTGCGGCTTGCCGGCGGCAACGTGCTGCTGCTGCTGGCGATGACCGCGATCACCAGCCTGGTGCTCGGCCTGGGGCTGACGACGACCGCCTGCTACATCTTCCTGGCGATCCTGGTCGGTCCGGCGCTCGAGCAGATGGGGCTGAACCGCATGGCGGTGCACATGTTCATCTTCTACTGGGGCATGCTGTCCGCCATCACGCCGCCGGTGGCGATCGCGGCTTTCGCCGCGGCCGGCATCGCCGGCTCGCCGGCGATGAAGACCGGCTGGGAGTCGATGCGCGTCGGCTCGATCATCTACTTCCTGCCCTTCTTCTTCGTGCTCAACCCGGCCCTGGTCATGCAGGGGTCCTGGGTCGAAGGCATTGCCCTGGCGGTCAAGGCCGGGATCGGCACGCTGTTCATCTGCGGTGGTATCCAGGGCTACCAGGTGTTCATCGGCAACCTTCGCCGTGCCGGTGCCTTGGAATGGCCGCTGCGCATGTTGCTGATCGTCGGCGGCGTGGTGCTGGCCACGCCGGGCAGCAGCGTGCTCGGCTACGCCAGCTTCGAGATTGCGGGCATCGGGTTGGCGGTCCTGTTGCCGACGCTGGCCATGGCCGCGCTGAAGCTGCGCCAATCGGCGCCGCGGCCTGCCTGAAGCCGCAGCGGTGTCGTGCCGCCCAGCGCCGCGAAGACGCGCCGTTGGGGGTTGGCGCGTCTGGCATGGGGCTCAGGGGGTTTCGGGGCTCGGGGCGGTGAAGTCGTAGGGATGGCTGGCTTCGTCAACGAAGCCGGCCGCGTCGCGCAGGCCGACCGGCAGCCGGCGCAGCAGGTTCTTGCTGTCCTTGCGCGCCTGCTCGCGCGCCTGCTGCGAGGCTTCGACGTAGGGCAGGGTGGTGCCGCGGCTGTGCGTCAGTTGCAGCGCCAGCGTGCCGGCGTCGATCGCCAAGCCGTAGCGACCGAGGCGGCGCAGCAGGTGCATCAGGTACAGGTTGTCCTCGTCCTCGTACTGGCCCGCGTCGGCACGGAAGTCCAGCGACAGCACCGACGGGAAGCGGTCGGGAAGCGCGCCGAAAGCCAGCGTCGGTTCGTCGTGCGGATCGACCCAGGCCGAGTGCGGCCACTTCTTGTACAGCACCACGTCCAGCGCGTAGCCGCGCGCATGCCATTGCTCCATCAGATGGCCTGCCATCTCGGCCGGGATGTTGGCCGAGACCGCGGCGATGGCGCGCACCAGCGGCGACAGCGGCAACGGGTCGCGCAGCTCCAATGCGACGTAGCCGGCGCCGTACTTGAAGGCTGCGCCGATGGTTTTGGCGCAGTTCAGGTTCATGTAGTCGTAGCTGATTTCGCCGCTGTGGTAGTCGGTCGTGCTTGCGCGGCGCGCGTAGTCGTCGTTCAGGCGCTGGAAGAACTGGCGCAGCGCGTCGACTTCCGCCGGTGGCACGCCGTAGACGCGGATGCCGATAACCGAGCGCTTGTAGATCTCGCCGTAGTCCAGGCCGAAGGATGCGGTCTCGCCGAGCGAGGAGCGCGTGCCGTACAGGTATTCCTTCTTCGGCACCGCGACCATCAGCTCGCGGGTGTAGAAGCCCTGTGCATGTTTCGGGTCGCGGTCGGCATAGAAGTTGGCCGAGTACACGGTGTCGTCGCCGTCGTCATTGCGGTCGCGCAGCGCCAGCGCCAGGTGGCCGGCCGAGCCGCCCTTGGAGGTACCGAAGCTGATCAGCAGCTCCATCGCGTAGGGGTCGGCGCGCAGCTGCTCGAACACCGCGTCCAGCTGGCGCGGCAGCGGCCCGCCGGGTTCGCCGAAGCCGGCGGCAGCGGCCAGCGTCTGCGCAAGCAGCGCCGCGACGAGCAGCGCGATCCGCCGCAGCCGCCGCATGCTCAGCCGGCCGCGCGCCGGTACCAGGCCACGCCGTCGGCGTCGATCTCGCGCGTGATCTCGCCGCGGTGCAGCAGGTAGTTCAGGCAGGCCTGGCT
>CAYUPF010000078.1:0-18419 GCA_964446545.1 uncultured Rubrivivax sp. | reverse complement strand
GCTCCATCTGGTGATTCAGGAACTCCAGCGTCATGCGCGCGCAGATCACGTGACTGCCGCCGTCGTACCCGTCGACATGGCAGCAGCCGTCGCGGAACCAGCCGGTCAACGGGTCGTAGGAGCAGGGCAGCAGCGCGTTGCCCAGCACGTTCAGCGGCGCACCCATCGGCGCACTATTCGGTGTCGCGCGGCCGCTGGGCCAGGCAGGGGCCCAGCACGGTGGCGATGACGATCGCGTCCTGCAGCGAGCGCCGGTCGCCCAGCAGCCTGCGGCGCGAGAAGCGTCTCGCGTCGGGCAGGGCTGCTGCCGGCAGGTGTCGGACCCGCGCGGCTGGCTTCGGTCGTGGGCCCTCCGCCACCGGCGCAGTCCAAGGCAGAAACACCGGTGTCGGGTCTGCGGGTACGGCCTCCGCCTCGGTCGCCACGACGGGTGGGGCGCCTGCGCGTCGCGCCTTCCTGCGTCGCCGTGCGCGCACGATCTGCGCCAGTACGAACAGGCCGAACAGGAGGAAGACGATCAGGTCTTCTGGAATCGGGCCCATGATCGGTGTCCTATCGCTTCTGGCCGCCGGGCGGATCGTCCGTCGTATTGGCGATCTCGGCGCGCATCGAGGTGTCGGCCTGCAGGTTCTGCATGCGGTAGTAGTCCATGATGCCCAGATGGCCGGCGCGGAAGGCCTCGGCCATGGCGCGCGGCACCTCGGCCTCGGCTTCGACCACGCGCGCGCGCATCTCCTGCTCCAGTGCCACCGCCATCGCGCGGCGTTCTTCGGCCTTGGCCTGGGCGATCTGCTTGTCGGCATTGGCCTGGTCGATCTGCAGCTTGGCGCCGATGTTCTCGCCCACGTCCACGTCGGCGATGTCGATCGACAGGATCTCGTAGGCCGTGCCCGCGTCCAGCCCCTTGGCCAGGATGTGCTTGGAGATGTGGTCCGGGGTCTCCAGCACGTTCTTGTGGCTGATGGCCGAGCCGATGGTGCTGACCATGCCTTCGCCGACGCGCGCGATGATCGTCTCCTCGCCCGCGCCGCCCACCAGCCGGTCGATGTTGGTGCGCACGGTCACGCGCGACACGACGATGAGCTGGATGCCGTCCTTGGCCACCGCGGCGATGCGCGGCGTCTCGATCACCTTGGGCAGCACCGACATCTGTACCGCTTCGAGCACGTTGCGCCCGGCCAGGTCGATGGCCGCGGCGCGCTTGAAGGGCAACGGGATGTTGGCCTTGTCGGCGGAGATCATGGCGTTGACGACGCGCACCACGTTGCCGCCGGCCAGGAAGTGCGCCTCCAGGTCGTTGAGCGAAATGTCGATGCCGGCCTTCACCGCGCTGATGCGCGCGGTGACGATGGTGGTGGGCGGCACGCGGCGCAAGCGCATCGCGATCAGCGTGAACAGCCCCACGTAGGCGCCCGAGGCCCAGGCCGCGATCCACAACGGTATCGGCACCAGGTACAGCAGCAGCGCCAGGACGACGACGACGACGACGAGCGCGCCCATGCTTCCAATCAGTTCGGGCATCAGTTCTCCTTGGTGGGGGGTGCCGCGCGACGCACGACGATTCGATTGCCATCGACGCGAATCACCTCGATGGCTTCTCCGGCTTCGATCATGACGCCGTCGGCGACGACGTCGACGCGCTCGTGGTCGAATTCGGCAATGCCCGCCGGGCGCAGCACCGACGCGGCGTGCCCCTGCCTGCCCAGCCAGTACTGGTCGCTCTCTGGTGCCGAGCCATGGGCCGGGCCGCTGCCCAGGTCGGTTTCGAGCACGAGCTTGCGGGCGAAGGGCAGCCGCGGGAAGACGCGCAGCAGCAGCAGGGCGGCCAGCAACGCAACCAGCAGCGCGACGACGATGCGCGAGACGGCGGCGATCATCACTTCGGTGGTGGCGCCGGCGCCGACCAGGCTCAAGGTCAGGCCGCTCAGCAGCGCCAAGATGCCCAGCGCGCCGACCACACCGAAGCCGGGGATGATGAAGATTTCCACCGCCAGCAGCAGCAGCCCGGCGCCGACCAGCAGCAGTTCCTCCCAGCCGGCCAGCTGCACCAGCCAATGGCCGTAGAAGAACAGCGCCAGGCTGGCGATCCCGACCGCGCCTGGGAAGCCGAAACCGGGGGTGCGCAACTCGACCAGGATTCCCACCATGCCGATGCTGATGAGCAGCGAGCTGAGGATCGGGTGCGTCAGCAGCCGCACCAACTGCTCGGCCCAATGCGGCGAGGGCCGACGCAACTCGGCGCCGGCCAGGCCCAGTTGCTGCAGCAGGCTGTCCAGCGTGTCGGCGCGCAGGTCGGCGACCTTGTGCTTCAACGCTTCGTCGGTGGTCAGCGTCAGCAGCTTGCCCTTGTCGATGACGCCGGGCACCTCGACGTCGGCATCCACCATCGCCTCGGCCAGCAGCTGCGGCCGCCGGCGCGCCTCGGCCGTGGCGCCGAACTCCTTGCGCACGTAGGACACGGTCTTTTCCTGCACCGGCAGCGCGGCGGCGCCGGGCGCGCCCACCTGCACCGGCGCGGCCGCGCCGATGGTGCCGCCCGTGGCCATCGCCAGCGTTTCGGCGGACAGCGCAATCAGCGCGCCGGCGGAGATGGCGCGCTTGTTCACGAAGGCCACGGTGCGCAGCTTCGCATCCAGCAGCGCGTCGCGGATCTGCACGGCCGCGTCCACGCGCCCGCCGAAGGTGTCGATGTCCAGCACCACCGCGGCTGCGCCGGAGCGCGTGGCCTCGTCCAGCACGCGTGTCACGAAGGGCGCCAGCCCGAGATCGATCACGCCGTCGATCGGCACCACGTACACCACCGACCGCGTCGGCGGCTGCTGCGCACGGGCGAAATGCGCCAGCAAGCCGCACACCATCAGCAGCAGGCTCAGCATCAGGGTCATGGAGTTCCGGGGCATCGATCTCCTCGAGGTTGTCGCCACGGCGGGCCCGGCGCGGTCGCGGCAGGCCGAGTATGCGCTGAACCCGGGCACTCTACACTGCGTGTACCGACCCACGTGCCGCGGCCCCAGGAGCCCTCAACAATGCAGCGTTTTCGCTTCCCCATCGTCATCATCGACGAGGACTACCGCTCCGAGAACACCTCGGGCTTGGGCATCCGCGCATTGGCCCAGGCCATCGAGAAGGAAGGCTTCGAGGTGCTGGGCAACACCAGCTATGGCGATCTGAGCCAGTTCGCGCAGCAGCAAAGCCGCGCCAGCGCCTTCATCCTGAGCATCGACGACGAGGAGTTCAAGGGTGGACCCGAACTCGACCCGGCGGTGCTGAACCTGCGCAAGTTCATCGAGGAGATCCGGCGCAAGAACGCCGACATCCCGATCTACGTGTATGGCGAGACGCGCACCAGCCAGCACATCCCCAACGACATCCTGCGCGAACTGCACGGCTTCATCCACATGTTCGAGGACACGCCGGAGTTCGTGGCCCGGCACCTCATCCGCGAGGCCAGGAGCTATCTCGACGGGCTGGCGCCACCGTTCTTCAAGGCGCTGATGGACTACGCGCAGGACGGGTCGTATTCATGGCACTGTCCGGGCCACAGCGGCGGCGTGGCTTTCCTGAAGAGCCCGGTCGGCCAGATGTTCCACCAGTTCTTCGGCGAGAACATGCTGCGCGCCGATGTCTGCAATGCGGTGGAAGAGCTGGGCCAATTGCTCGACCACACCGGTCCGGTGGCGCAGAGTGAGCGCAACGCCGCGCGCATCTTCAATGCCGACCACTGCTTCTTCGTCACCAACGGCACCAGCACCAGCAACAAGATGGTCTGGCACCACACGGTGGCGCCTGGCGACGTGGTGGTGGTCGACCGCAACTGCCACAAGAGCATCCTGCACAGCATCATCATGACCGGCGCGGTGCCGGTGTTCCTGCGGCCCACGCGCAACCACTACGGCATCATCGGCCCGATCCCGGAGTCGGAGTTCGCGCCCGAGGCCATCCGGCGCAAGATCGCCGCCAACCCGCTGCTCGCCGGCGTCGACGCCGCGACGGCACAGCCGCGCATCCTGACGCTGACGCAGAGCACCTACGACGGTGTGCTCTACAACACCGAGACCATCAAGCACGTGCTCGACGGCTATATCGACACGCTGCACTTCGACGAGGCCTGGCTGCCGCACGCCGCCTTCCATCCCTTCTACGGCCAGTTCCACGCGATGGGCAGGAAGCGGCCGCGTCCCAAGGACCAGTTGGTCTTCGCTACGCAGAGCACGCACAAGCTGTTGGCCGGCATCAGCCAGGCCAGCCAGGTGCTGGTGCAGGACGCACGCATGCGCAAGCTGGACCGGCACCTGTTCAACGAGGCCTACCTGATGCATACCAGCACCAGCCCGCAGTACGCCATCATCGCCAGCTGCGACGTGGCCGCGGCGATGATGGAAGCGCCGGGTGGCACTGCGCTGGTCGAAGAAAGCATCCTGGAGGCGCTGGACTTCCGCCGCGCCATGCGCAAGGTGGCCAAGGAATACGGCCGCGACTGGTGGTTCAAGGTCTGGGGACCGGACAAGCTGGCCACCGAAGGCATCGGCCGCGCCGGCGACTGGGAGCTCAAGGCCGACGACAAGTGGCATGGCTTTGGCGACCTGGCATCGGGTTTCAACCTGCTCGACCCGATCAAGAGCACGATCATCACGCCCGGGCTGGACGTGTCGGGCAAGTTCGCCAAGACCGGCATCCCGGCGGCCATCGTCACCAAGTACCTGGCCGAGCACGGCATCGTGGTGGAGAAGACCGGGCTGTACTCCTTCTTCATCATGTTCACCATCGGCATCACCAAGGGCCGCTGGAACACGCTGCTGACCGCGCTGCAGCAGTTCAAGGACGACTACGACCGCAACGCGCCGATGTGGCGCGTGCTGCCGGAGTTCTGCGCCGCCCACCCGCGCTACGAGCGCACGGGGCTACGCGACCTGTGCCAGAGCATCCACGAGGCCTATGCCAAGGGCGACATCGCGCGCTTGACAACCGAGATGTACCTGTCGGATCTGGAGCCGGCGATGAAGCCCAGCGACGCCTTCGCGCGCATCGCCCACCGCGAGACCGAGCGTGTGGACATCGACGCGCTGGAAGGGCGCATCACCACCAGCCTGCTGACGCCCTATCCGCCGGGCATCCCGCTGTTGATCCCGGGCGAGCGCTTCAACAAGAAGATCGTCGACTTCCTGCGCTTCACGCGGCAGTTCAATGCCACATTCCCGGGCTTCGACACCGACGTGCACGGCCTGGTCGACGAAGAGGCGCCCGAGGGCGGCGGGCGCCGCTATTTCGTCGACTGCGTGCGCCAGGCCGGCTGAAGCCGGCCGTCAGGCCGCGGGCGGTGCCTCCACCATGCCCAGAGCCACCTGGCTGAAGCCGGCGTCGACATGGGTGATCTCCGCGGTTACGCCCGCGGCCAGGTCCGACAGCAGGAAGGCGGCGACGTTGCCGACGTCGTCGATCGAAACGTTGCGGCGCAGCGGTGCCGACTTGGCGACCACATCCAGCAGCTTGCCGAAGTCCTTGATGCCCGAGGCGGCCAGCGTCTTGATCGGCCCGGCCGAGAGGCCGTTGACGCGGATACCCCTGGGCCCCAGGCTGGCCGCCAGGTAGCGCACGCTGGCCTCGAGCGAGGCCTTGGCCAGCCCCATGGTGTTGTAGTTGGGCACCGCACGCTCGGCACCCAGGTAAGTCAAGGTGAGCAGCGCACTGCCCGGGCGCAGCCGCGGCAGCGCCGCCTTGGCCAGTGCCGGAAAGCTGTAGGCCGAGATGTCGTGCGCGATGCGGAAGGCCTCGCGCGACAGCCCGTCGACGAAGTCGCCGGCAATGGCCTCGCGCGGCGCGAAACCGATCGAGTGCACGAAGCCGTCGAACTGCGGCCAGCTCTTGCCCAGCTGCTCGAACATCGCGCTGATCTGCGCGTCGTCGCCGACGTCGCAGTCGAAGACCAGCTCGCTGCCGAATTCGCCGGCGAAGCCGACGATGCGCTCGCGGAAACGTTCGCCCACGTAGCTGAAGGCCAGTTCGGCGCCTTCGCGGTGGCAGGCGCGGGCGATGCCGTAGGCGATGGAACGGTTCGACAGCAGCCCGGTGATGACCAGCCTCTTGCCTGCAAGGAATCCCATATGTGCTCCGGTAGGGCGGTGGCGATGGGCGGGGATTCTGGCACGCCCGTCGCGCGCCGAGGCCCCTGCATGGCGGGCTGGTTGCCGGGGCCTTCACCTCGGGTTACAATGCGTCTTTCGCTGACACACTGCATGGGCGGATTTCATCCAGCCCATTTTTTATGGTTGATCGCAATTCGAACAGTGACTCACCCCGCCGATCGTCGGCTGGGTCGGGCGCGGGCGAACTGTGATGGGGGCGGCAGACGCACTTGGCTACGACGCATTGGCATTCGACGATCGAGCGCACGGTCACCGGCTTGGACTACGAGCTGGTGGACGTGGAGCGCTCGGCCGCCGGTCTGCTGCGCGTGACCATCGACCGCATCCCCGGGCGGAGCTATCCCACCGGTGACGCCGAGTCGGTGACGGTCGAGGACTGCGAGCGCGTCACCCGCCAGCTGCAGTACCTGCTCGAGGTCGAGGCCGTGCCCTACCAGCGGCTGGAAGTGTCGTCGCCGGGGCTGGACCGGCCGCTGAAGCGGCCCGCCGACTACGAGCGCTTTGCCGGCCACGAGGTCAACATCACGTTGAAGCTGCCCTTCAAGGGCAGGAAGAACTATCGCGGCCGCCTGTTGGCGGCCGACGAAGGCTGGCGCCTGGCGCTGGGCGGTGACCAGGCCGAACAGGCACTGGATTTCCGCATCGAAGAAGTGCGCGAGGCCCGGCTGGTGCCGGTGCTGGATTTCAAGGGCCGTGCCCGCGGGACGCCCGAGGCGCCGCGGGCGAGCGGGGCAGACGGAGGTCAGACACGATGAATCGCGAAATGCTGATGCTGGTGGACGCCATCTCGCGCGAGAAGAGCGTCGAACTCGACGTGGTCTTCGACGCGGTCGAGGCGGCGCTCGCCTCGGCGACGAAGAAGCTGCACGGCGGCGAGGTCGACATCCGCGTCGCCATCGACCGCGACAGCGGCGACTACGAGACCTTCCGCCGCTGGCACGTGGTGCCCAACGAGGCCGGGCTGCAGATCCCCGACGCCGAGACGCTGCTGTTCGAGGCGCAGGAGCAGATTCCCGACATCGAGGTCGACGACTACATCGAGCAACCGATCGAATCGGTGCCGATCGGCCGCATCGGCGCGCAGGCCGCCAAGCAGGTGATCCTGCAGAAGATCCGCGACGCCGAGCGCGAGCAGCTGCTCAACGACTTCCTGTCGCGCGGCGAAAAGATCTTCGTCGGCACCGTCAAGCGCCTGGACAAGGGCGACATCATCGTCGAGTCGGGCCGCGTCGAAGGCCGGCTGAAGCGCAGCGAGATGATCCCGAAGGAAAACCTGCGCTCGGGCGACCGCGTGCGTGCCTTCATTGCCGGCATCGACCCGACGCAGCGCGGCGCGCAGATCATGCTGTCGCGCAGCAGCCCGGGCTTCATGATGGAGCTGTTCCGCCAGGAAGTGCCCGAGATCGAGCAGGGCCTGCTGGAGATCAAGAGCTGCGCGCGCGACCCGGGCTCGCGCGCCAAGATCGCCGTGGTCAGCCACGACCGCCGCGTCGACCCGATCGGCACCTGCGTCGGCGTGCGCGGCTCGCGCGTCAACGGCGTGACCACCGAACTGGCCGGCGAGCGCGTCGACATCGTGCTGTGGTCGGACGACCCGGCGCAGTTCGTCATCGGCGCGCTGGCGCCGGCCAACGTGCAGTCGATCGTGGTCGACGAGGAAAAGCATGCGATGGACGTGGTGGTGGACGAGGAGAACCTCGCCATCGCCATCGGCCGCGGCGGGCAGAACGTGCGCCTGGCATCCGAGCTGACCGGCTGGCGCATCAACATCATGACCGCCGAGGAATCGCAGGCCAAGCAGAGCGAGGAATCTGATTCCGTGCGCCAGCTCTTCGTCGACAAGCTCGACGTCGACGTGGAAGTCGCCGACATCCTGATCGCCGAGGGCTTCACCAGCCTGGAAGAAGTGGCCTACGTGCCGCTGCAGGAAATGCTGGAGATCGAGTCCTTCGACGAGGACACGGTCAACGAACTGCGTACCCGCGCCAAGGACGCCCTGCTGACGATGGAGATCGCCCGCGAGGAGCGCGTCGACCAGGTCTCGCAGGACCTGCGCGACCTGGAAGGGCTGACGCCCGATCTGATCGGCAAGCTCTCCGACGGCAGCATCCACACCCGCGACGACCTGGCCGATCTGGCCGTCGACGAACTCACCGAGTTGACCGGCATGGGCGAAGAGCAGGCCAAGGCGCTGATCATGAAGGCGCGTGAACACTGGTTTACCGCCTGACCGCCCCCATAGCTGCACTTGAAGGAAGACCCACAATGGCCGTGACCACCGTCGCCCAGCTAGCCACGGAGCTGAACCGCCCCGCGGCCGCACTGCTTGAGCAGTTGGAGTCGGCCGGGGTGTCGAAGAAGTCTGCCAGCGAGACACTGACCGAAGCCGACAAGGAGCGCCTGCTCGAATTCCTGCGCAGCTCGCACGGCACCAGTGGCACCGAGCGCAAGAAGATCACGCTGGTGCGCAAGTCGACCAGCGAGATCAAGCAGGCCGACGCCAGCGGCAAAGCGCGCACCATCCAGGTCGAGGTGCGCAAGAAGCGCGTCTTCGTCAAGCGCGACGACGTGGCGCCGGGCGTGGACGAAGCGGCCAATGCCGAGGCGGCCGAGCAGGCCGAACTGCAGCGCCGTGAGGCCGAAGCCCAGGCCCAGGCCGAAGCCCTCCGCATCCAGGAAGCCGAACTGGCCGAGCGCCGCCGGCAACGCGAGGAACAGGAACGCGCCGAACGCGAGGCTGCAGAAGCCCGCGCGCGCGAGCAGGCGGCCGCCGCCGAAGCCGCCGCTGCGGCGGCTGCGGCCACGAAGAAGGACGACAAGCCGGCGGCCGCTGCGGCGCCGGCTGCGCCCGAACCGGTGGCCGAGCCGCCCAAGCCGGCGCTGCGTGTCATCAAGGCCTCGACCATCGAGGCCGAGGACAAGCAGCGTCAGGCCGACCTGGACCGCCGCCGCAAGCTGGCCGAGAACGAGGCCGCGGCCATCCGCGCGATGATGAACGCGCCGAAGAAGGTGCTCGTCGCCAAGGAACCGCCCAAGCCGACCGACCCCAACAAGGAAGGCATCACCGGCACGATCCACAAGCCCAAGGCCGCGCCGGGCGCAGCCACGACGGCGGCCAAGCCGGGCGACAAGAAGGCACTGAAGTCCGAGAAGCTGTCGTCCAGCTGGGCCGACGACGCCGCCAAGAAGCGTGCGCTCAAGCCGCGCACCGACGGTGGCGCCGGGCGGCCAGGCTGGCGTGCGCCACGCGGCGCACGCCGCGGCGACCACCGCGACGGCGGCAGCAGCAGCTACAACGCGCCGGCCGAATTCACGGCGCAGGAAGTGCACGTGCCCGAGACCATCAGCGTGGCCGACCTGGCACACAAGATGTCGGTCAAGGCCTCCGAGCTGATCAAGCACCTGATGAAGCTGGGGCAGATGGTCACCATCAACCAGCAGCTCGACCAGGAGACGGCCATGATCCTGGTCGAGGAGATGGGCCACACCGCGCTGGCGGCCAAGCTCGACGACCCGGAAGCCTTCCTCGAGGAGGAAGAAGCCGCGACCACCGGCGAGGACCAGCCGCGCGCCCCGGTGGTCACGGTGATGGGCCACGTCGACCACGGCAAGACCTCGCTGCTGGACTACATCCGCCGCACACGCGTGGCGTCGGGCGAAGCCGGCGGCATCACCCAGCACATCGGTGCCTACCACGTGGAAACGCCGCGCGGCATGATCACCTTCCTGGACACGCCGGGCCACGCCGCCTTCACGGCGATGCGTGCGCGCGGTGCCAAGGCCACCGACCTGGTGGTGCTGGTGGTGGCGGCCGACGACGGCGTGATGCCGCAGACCAAGGAAGCCATCTCCCATGCCAAGGCGGCGGGCGTGCCCATCGTCGTGGCGATGAACAAGATCGACAAGCCCGAGGCCAACGTCGAGCGCGTCAAGAGCGAGCTGGTGGCTGAAGAGGTGGTGCCCGAGGACTTCGGCGGCGATTCGCCCTTCGTGGCGGTATCGGCCAAGACCGGCCAAGGCATCGACGATCTGCTCGAGCAGGTGCTGCTGCAAGCCGAAGTGCTGGAGCTGAAGGCGCCGACCGAGGCCATGGCCAAGGGCATCGTCGTCGAGGCGCGGCTGGACAAGGGCCGCGGCCCGGTGGCCACGGTGCTGGTGCAAAGCGGCACGCTGAAGAAGGGCGACATCGTGCTCGCCGGCTCCAGCTACGGCCGCGTGCGTGCCATGCTCGACGAAAACGGCAAGAACACCGACGAGGCCGGCCCGTCCATTCCCGTGGAGATCCAGGGCCTGACCGAGGTGCCGCAGGCCGGCGACGATTTCATGGTGCTGGGCGACGAGCGCCGTGCGCGCGAGATCGCCACCTTCCGCCAGGGCAAGTACCGCGACGTCAAGCTGGCCACCAAGCAGGCCGCCAAGCTGGAGAACATGTTCGCCGACATGGGCCA
The DNA here is from genome assembly GCA_964446545.1 of uncultured Rubrivivax sp. Lineage (GTDB taxonomy): Bacteria > Pseudomonadota > Gammaproteobacteria > Burkholderiales > Burkholderiaceae_C > Rubrivivax. The sequence continues at coordinate 7,828 of CAYUPF010000078.1, read as the reverse complement.
GGGCGAGGCGCAGATGCTGCCGCTGATCGTCAAGGCCGACGTGCAGGGCTCGCAGGAAGCGCTGGCCCAGGCGCTGCTGAAGCTCAGTACCGACGAGGTCAAGATCCAGATCGTGCACTCGGCGGTGGGCGGCATCAGCGAAAGCGACGTCAACCTGGCCATTGCCTCCAAGGCGGTGGTCATCGGCTTCAACGTGCGTGCCGATGCCGGCGCGCGCAAGCTGGCCGAAGGCAACGGCGTCGACCTGCGCTACTACACCATCATCTACGACGCGGTCGACGAGGTGAAGGCGGCGATGACCGGCATGCTCGCCCCCGAGCAGCGCGAGGAGGTCATCGGCACGGCCGAGATCCGCACCAAGTTCGTGGCCAGCAAGATCGGCACGGTGGCGGGTTGCATGATCACCGCCGGGTTGGTGCGCCGCGGAGCGCGTGTGCGCATCCTGCGCGACAACGTGGTGGTCTTCACCGGCGAGGTCGAGAGCGTGCGCCGCCTGAAGGACGATGTGCGCGAAGTCAAGGAAGGCTTCGAGTGCGGTGTCAAGATCAAGAACTACAACGACATCTCCGAAGGCGACCAGCTCGAGTTCTTCGAGATCAAGGAGGTCGCCCGTACGCTGTAGCGACGGCGCGATCCGGCCCCACGGACCCCGCCGGCTCGATGCAGGCGGGGTTCGTCGTTTGAGGAGCCTTCATGCGACACAAGCGATCCATTCCCAACCGCGCCTTCCGCGTCGCCGACCAGATCCAGCGCGACGTGGCGGCGCTCGTGCGCGAGTTGAAGGACCCGCGCATCGGCATGGTCACGATCAACGCGGTCGAGGTCACGCCCGACTATGCGCATGCGAAGGTCTTCTTCTCGCTGCTCAGCGGCGACGTGGCCGAGTGCGAAGCGGCGCTGAACGAGGCGGCCGGCTTCCTGCGCAACAGCTTGTTCAAGAAGCTGCAGATCCACACCGTGCCGACGCTGCATTTCCACTTCGACCGCACGACCGAACGCGCCGCCGACCTGAGTGCGCTGATCGCCAAGGCCAACGCGACACGCGCCAAGGATGACGAGTGAAACCGTCGCAGCGCGTTCGTTTCCCACGCCGTGCCGTGCACGGCGTGCTGCTGCTCGACAAGCCGCTGGGCTGGACGAGCAACGACGCGCTGCAGAAGGCCAAGCGCCTGTTCCGGGCCGAGAAGGCGGGCCACACCGGAACGCTGGACCCGTTGGCCACCGGGCTGCTGCCGCTGTGCTTCGGCGCGGCGACCAAGTTCTCGCAGGTCAGCCTGGACGCCGACAAAAGCTACCGCGCGACGCTGAAGCTGGGCCAGACCACCCGCACCGGCGATGCCGAAGGCGAGTTGCTGCAGACGCGCGAGCTGCGCATCGACCGCGCCGCAATCGACGCCGCCTGCACGCGTTTCACCGGCCGCATCGAGCAGGTGCCGCCGATGCATTCGGCGCTGAAGCACGAGGGCAGGGCGCTGTACGACTATGCGCGCAAGGGCATCGAGGTGGAGCGCGCCGCACGCAGCGTCAGCATCCATCACGTCCATGTCATCGATTGGCTGGACGATCGCCTGGTGCTCGACGTGCGCTGCAGCAAGGGCACCTACATCCGCACGCTGGCCGAAGACATCGGCGAGGCGCTGGGCTGCGGTGCGCACCTGGCGGCGCTGTGCCGCACCGCCAGCGGCGCGCTGCGCCTGGACGATGCGCTGACGCTGGACATGCTGGCGGCGCTGTCCGAAGCCGAACGCGATGCGCTGCTGCTGCCGGCCGACGCGCTGCTGGCCGACTGGCCGCAGGTGCATCTGCCCGACGACGAAGCCGGCCGCTTCCTGACCGGGCTGCGCCGCCGCGTCGGCCTGGCCGATGCCGCGGCCGTGCGCGTCTATGGCCCCGACGACGCCTTCCTGGGCAGTGCCCATATCGCAGGCGGCGAACTCATCGCCGACCGCCTGCTCTCACCCGCCGAAGTGGCGGGACTGAATTCCTTAGAAAGCCTGCCATGACCCGCCAGATCCGCAACATCGCCATCATCGCCCACGTCGACCATGGCAAGACCACCTTGGTCGACCAGTTGCTGCGCCAGAGCGGCACCTTCCGCGAGAACGAGAAGGTCGCCGAACGCGTGATGGACAGCAACGACCTGGAAAAGGAGCGCGGCATCACCATCCTGGCGAAGAACTGCGCCGTGGAATGGAAGGGCACGCACATCAACATCGTCGACACGCCCGGCCACGCCGACTTCGGCGGCGAGGTCGAGCGCGTGCTGTCCATGGTCGACAGCGTGCTGCTGCTGGTGGATGCGGTCGAAGGCCCGATGCCGCAGACGCGCTTCGTCACCAAGAAGGCGCTGGCGCTGGGGCTGAAGCCGATCGTCGTGGTCAACAAGGTCGACCGCCCCGGCGCGCGGCCCGACTACGTCATCAACGCCACCTTCGACCTGTTCGACAAGCTGCATGCCACCGAGGCGCAGCTCGACTTCCCGGTAATCTTCGCCTCGGGGCTGAACGGCTGGGCCACCTTGAAGCAGGGCGAGGTCGGCACCGACCTCACGCCGCTGTTCGATGCCATGCTCGAACACGTGCCGGCGCACGAAGGCAGCGCCGCCGACCCGCTGCAGCTGCAGATCTGCTCGCTGGACTATTCCACCTACGTCGGGCGCATCGGCATCGGCCGTGTCAATCAGGGCACGCTGAAGCCGATGCAGGACGTGGCCGTCTACAGTGGCCCCGACAGCACGCCCTTCAAGGCGCGGATCAACCAGGTGCTGAAGTTCGAGGGGCTGGAACGCAAGCAGGCCACCGAGGCCGGCCCCGGCGACATCGTGCTGATCAACGGCATCGAAGGCATCGGCATCGGCGTGACGCTGACCGACATCGACAACCCGCTGCCGCTGCCGATGCTCAACGTCGACGAGCCGACCTTGACGATGAACTTCTGCGTCAACAATTCGCCGCTGGCCGGGCGCGAGGGCAAGTTCGTCACCAGCCGGCAGATCCGCGACCGGCTCGAGCGCGAGCTGCAGAGCAACGTGGCGATGCGCGTGAAGGACACCGACGAGGACGGCGTGTTCGAGGTCTCGGGCCGCGGCGAGCTGCACCTGACCATCCTGCTGGAGACCATGCGCCGCGAGGGCTACGAGCTGGCGGTGAGCAAGCCGCGCGTGGTCTTCAAGGAGGAGGGCGGCCAGCGGCTGGAGCCGATCGAGCTGGTCACCGCCGACGTGGAGGACCAGCACCAGGGCGCGGTGATGCAGGTGCTGGGCGAGCGCAAGGCCGAGCTGGTGAACATGGAACCCGACGGCAGGGGCCGTGTGCGCCTGGAATACCGCATCCCGGCGCGCGGCCTGATCGGCTTCCAGAACGAGTTCCTGAACCTGACGCGCGGCACCGGCCTGATCAGCAACATCTTCGACGGCTACGAGGCCTACAAGGGCGAGATCGAAGGGCGCAAGAACGGCGTGCTCATCAGTCAGGACGACGGCGAGGCCGTGACCTACTCGCTGGGCAAACTGGACGACCGCGGCCGCATGTTCGTCAAGGCCGGCGATCCGCTGTACGAGGGCATGATCATCGGCATCCACAGCCGCGACAACGACCTGGTGGTCAACGCAGTGCGCGGCAAGCAGCTCACCAACTTCCGCGTCAGCGGCAAGGAGGACGCGATCAAGATCACGCCGCCGATCATCCTGACCTTGGAATACGCGGTGGAGTTCATCGCCGACGACGAGTTGGTCGAGATCACGCCGAAGAGCATCCGCATCCGCAAGCGCTGGCTGAAGGAGCATGAGCGCAAGCGTGCTTCTCGTGAAACGGGCTGACGCCGGCGCTTGCGGATGTGGATGCGGATGCCCTTCGGCGTTCCGCCTTTACATGCGCATCCCGGAGCCTCCACCGAGCGGGGGCTCCCGCATGATGAACGCCCGGCTCGCTGCGCGAGCCTCTGAACAGCCGTGACACACCGCCGCGCCGTTGTGCTGATGGTCTGCGTGACGCTGATGTGGAGCATCGCGGGCATCGTCACGCGCCACCTGGACGGCGCGCGCGGCTTCGAAACCACCTTCTGGCGCAGCCTGTTCAACGCCGCGGCGCTGCTGCTGATGCTGGGCTGGATGCGCGGCCCGGCCACGCTCGCGCACACGCTGCGCGGCGGCGGCCGCGCGCTGTGGATCTCGGGGCTGTGCTGGTGCGTGATGTACACCGCCTTCATGGTGGCGCTGACGCTGACCAGCGTCGCCCACGTGCTGGTGACGATGGCGCTGGCGCCGCTGTTCACCGCGCTGGCGGCGCGCCTGGCGCTGGGCCATCGGCTGGCGCTGCGCACCTGGGGCGCGATCGTTGTCGCCGGCTGCGGCATCGCCTGGATGTACGGCGCCGAGCTGCGCGGCAGCGATGCGCGCCAGCTGCTCGGCACCGCGGTGGCGCTGTGCGTGCCGATCGCCGCGGCCATCAACTGGACACTGCTGCAGCACCTGTATCGCAAGGCCGGCGACACGCCGCCGCCGGACATGCTGGCGCCGGTGCTGCTGGGCGCACTGCTGTCGGCGGCGCTGACCTTGCCGCTATCGCTGCCGCTGGCAGCGACGCCGCACGACCTGCGGCTGCTGGCCCTGCTGGGCGTGGTGCAGCTGGCCATCCCCTGCCTGCTGGCGGTGCGCATCGCGCGTGTGCTCAGCGCGCCGGAGGTGTCGCTGCTCGGGCTGCTCGAAGTCGTGTTCGGCGTGCTCTGGGTCTGGCTAGGCACCGACGAGGCGCCATCGCCGTCGGTGCTCGGCGGCGGGCTGATGGTGCTGGGCGCGCTCGCGGCCAACGAGGCTCTTGCTTTGCGGCGCTGCACTCCGACGTCATTGCCGCAGCGCTGAAGCCCGGCCGTGTCGCTTTGGCGACGCCTTGATCTAGGGCAAGCGCTCCAACGCTGCCGCCGTTGCGCAGCTAACATGAGCCGAACGTTTCGAAGGGAGTTGCTGTATGGCGGATACCTCGACCGGACTGCGCCCACCGAGCCCATGGTTGCTGTTGGCCGAAGGGGGCCGCGCGCCCTGGGAATATGCCGCGACGATGGCGGCCATGCCCTGGCTGAATCGCGTGCCGGCCGGTGACGGCCATGCGGTGATCGTCTTCCCCGGACTGGGCGCGTCGGAGCTGAGCACGCGGCCGCTGCGCGACTATCTCGGCCGCCTCGGCTATGCCGCCTACGACTGGGGACTGGGCCGCAACCGGCCGCTGCCCGGGGTGATGGAGGCCTGCCGCCAGCGGGTGCTGGACGTGGCCTCGCGGCATGGCGGCAAGGTCAGCCTGGTGGGCTGGAGCCTGGGCGGCGTCTATGCGCGCGAGCTGGGCAAACAGCTGGAGCCGCAGACACGCTGTGTCATCACCCTGGGTTCGCCCTTCTCCGGCGACACGCGTGCCACCAACGCCACGCGCGCCTACGAATGGCTGGGCGGCCAGCCGGCGCGCCACGACCCGCAACGCGCCGCACGCCTGCGCCGCGCGCCGAACGTACCCACCACCTCGATCTACAGCAAGAGCGATGGTGTCGTCGCCTGGCAATGCAGCCTGAACGATGCCGCACCGCACACCGAGAACATCGAGATCCATGCCAGCCATCTGGGGCTGGGCGTGAATCCGCTGGCGCTGTATATCGTCGCCGACCGGCTGCGCCAGGACCCGGCGCGCTGGCAACGCTTCGATGCGCAAGCGCAGCCGCGCTGGCTGTTCCGCACCGACATCCAGGCGGCACACTGATGAAACTACCCCCACGTCGCTACGCTCCTGCCCTCCAAGGGGGTGCTCAGTGGCTACGGGCGGCCGGGCGCCACTGATGCAGATCGTCGCCAACGGCATGCAGATCGAGGTCGAGGTCCAGGGCCCCGAGCACGGCGAGCCGATGCTGCTGATCATGGGCCTGGGCATGCAGCTGACCGGCTGGCCCGACGAGCTGGTGCAGATGCTGGTGCAGCGCGGTTTCCGCGTCATCCGCCACGACAACCGCGACGTCGGCCTTAGCCAGGGCTTCGACCGCCTGGGCGTGCCCAACCTGGTGGTCGAAGCGCTGCGCCACCGGCTGCGCATGCGCGTGCGCGCGCCCTACCATCTGGCCGACATGGCGGCCGACGCGCTGGGCGTGCTCGACGCGCTGGGCATCGCGCATGCGCACATCTGCGGCGCCTCGATGGGCGGCATGATCGCGCAGCACATTGCCGCCAAGCACCCGCGGCGCGTAAAGAGCCTGACGCTGATCATGACGACCTCCGGCGCGCGCGAACTGCAGCAGGCGCGGCCGCAGGTGGCGCGGGTGCTGATGTCGCGCCCGCAGCAGCCCGACGCGAAGACCTACATGGCGCACATGTCGCATGTGCTGTCGGTGATCGGCAGCCCCGGTTATCCGCCCGACCCGCAGCGCCTGCAGCAGCGGCTGATGGCCTCGTTCCAGCGTGCCTACCGGCCGGCGGGCACGGCGCGCCAGCTGGTGGCGGTGGTGGCCGACGGCGACCGCTCGCCGCTGCTGCAGCGCATCGTCGCACCGACGCGCGTGATCCACGGCGAGGCCGATCCGCTGGTGCCGGTGCCGGCCGCGCACGACCTGGTGAACAAGATCGCCGGTGCGGTGGCCGACATCGTGCCCGGCATGGGCCACGACCTGCCGCTGCCGCTGCTGCCGCGCATCGCCGAGGGCATCGCGAGCAACGCCGCACGCGCGGCGGGCTGAGGACCGCACGGCTCAGCGCAGTTCGTGCCGCGTCGACACCAGCACGTCGCTGCGGCTCTGGGCGAGCACATGCTGTGTCACGCTGCCCAGCAGCAGATCCTCGGCCGCCGACTGGCCGTGCTTGCCCAGCACCACCAGGTCGCAGCCGAGTTCCTGCTCCAGCTCGATGATGCGCTGCGCCGCGTCGCCTTCGACGATGCGGGACTCGTAGGCGCCATCGCCCAGCCCTGCGGTGTGCACCAGCGTCTGCAGGCGCTGGCTGGCTTCGGCGCGGGCGTGGGTACGGTAGTGCTCGATGGTGGCGGCGTCGACGCCGGCGAACTGCAGCTTCTCCGCAAAGGGCACCTGGAAGGCGTGCAGCAGCACCAGGTGGGCCTGCGGCGCCACCTGCGCCGCGAGGGTCAGGGACTGCATCGACCACGGCGAAAAGTCCAGTGCCAGCAGCACCCTGCGGTAGGCCCCCTGCGGCGCCTGCCGCACCACCAGCAAGGGGCGAGCGCTGCGATGCAGCAGCTTCTCGGCGGTACCGCCCATCACCCAGCGGCGCAGCAACCCTTCGCCGCTGGCGCCCAGCACCAGCAGTGACGCATCCAGCGCGTCGGCCGTGTGCACGATGGCGTCGACCGGCTTGCCGCTGGCCTGCTGCGCCTGCACCGTCACCTGCCGTGCCGCCTGCAGCTCGCTCGCCTGCTGCTGCAGCAGCTGCGCCGCTTGCCCCTGCAGTTGCCGTTCGGCGCTGCTGTCGGCGCCGAGCCACTGGCGCAGCCCCTGCAACGTGCCCGCCGGCAGCACATGCAGCAAGGTCAGCGGAGCACCGGTGGTGCGCGCCAGGCGCGCGGCGCGGTCGGCCGCATGGTGCGCCGGTGCCGAGAAGTCGGTGGCGGCCAGGATCGGCGTCGGTGCGGTCATATGCTTCCTCCTGTGGCTTGCAGTCCCGCGCGATTGTGACCAGGCTCGCCTGGGGCATACTCGCGCGCGCCCATCGTTGCGCATGAAGAGCCTGCCCGGCCGCCCCGGCCATGCATTGGAAACTCCCCGTGAAGCAAGAGCTTGGCCCGTGGCGCCTGAGTGTGGCGCCGATGATGGACTGGACTGACAGGCATTGCCGCTACTTCCACCGCCT
>CAYUPF010000077.1:16981-18427 GCA_964446545.1 uncultured Rubrivivax sp. | reverse complement strand
CGGAGGGATTCGAACCCTCGATGCAGGTTTTGCCCACATACTCCCTTAGCAGGGGAGCACCTTCGGCCACTCGGTCACAGCTCCGTCGAATTGCTTTCGATTCTACCCGCAGGCAGGCGCTCTCAGGCCGCCGGTGCCTGCTCCAGGTCGAAGGCCTTGTGCAGCGCGCGCACGGCCAGCTCCATGTACTTCTCGTCGATGACCACGCTGGTCTTGATCTCGCTGGTGGTCACCATCTGGATGTTGATGCCCTCCTCGCTGAGCGTGCGGAACATCTTCGCCGCCACGCCGACGTGGCTGCGCATGCCGATGCCGACGATCGACACTTTGCAGATCTTCGGGTCGCCGGTCACCTCGGCCGCGCCGGTCGCCGGGCCGACGCCGCTTTTCAGCAGATCGAGCGCACGCGGGTAGTCATTGCGGCTGACCGTGAACGAGAAGTCCGTGCGTCCGCCGTGCGACACGTTCTGCACGATGACGTCGACATCGATGTTGGCGTCGGCGATGGCGCCCAGGATCTGGTAGGCAATGCCGGGCCGGTCGGGCACGCCGACCACGGTGATTTTGGCCTCGTCACGGGTGAAGGCGATGCCGGACACGACAGCTTGTTCCATCTTTTCGTCTTCCTCGAAGGTGATCAGGGTGCCGGACGCCGCCTCTTCGGCGAGGTCGATGTCCCAGGGCGTGAAGCTGGACAGCACGCGCAGCGGCACGCGGTACTTGCCGGCGAACTCCACCGAGCGGATCTGCAGCACCTTGGAGCCCAGGCTGGCCATCTCCAGCATCTCCTCGAAGCTCACGGTATGCAGCCGGCGCGCCTCGGGCACGATGCGCGGGTCGGTGGTGTACACGCCGTCGACGTCGGTGTAGATCAGGCATTCGTCGGCCTGCATCGCCGCCGCCACCGCCACCGCCGAGGTGTCGGAACCGCCGCGCCCCAGCGTGGTGATGTTGCCCAGGCCGTCGATGCCCTGGAAGCCGGTGATGATGACCACCCTGCCCGCCGCCAGATCGGCGCGCACGCGGGCGTCAGCTATGGACTCGATGCGCGCCTTGGTATAGGCCGAATTGGTGCGGATCGGCACCTGCCAGCCGGCGTAGCTCACCGCCGGCAGGCCTTCGGCCTGCAGCGCCAGCGCCAGCAGGCCCACCGACACCTGCTCGCCGGTGGCGGCAATCAGGTCCAGTTCGCGCAGCGCCTGCGGCGTCTGCTTCTCCGGGGCCAGTTCCTTGGCCAGGCCGAGCAGCCGGTTGGTCTCGCCGCTCATGGCCGAGGGCACGACCACCATCTGGTGGCCGGCGCGCGACCACTTGGCAACGCGCTTGGCGACACTGCGGATGCGCTCGGTCGAACCCATCGAGGTGCCGCCGTACTTGTGAACGATGAGTGCCATGCCTGCCTGGAATGCGTCGGATCGGGCGGGCGCGGGCTGCGCACGCAAACCG
>CAYUPF010000077.1:2692-16881 GCA_964446545.1 uncultured Rubrivivax sp. | reverse complement strand
CCGCCGCGCTGCCAGGCAGGCACGCCGGCGTCCTGGAACTGCTTCTTCAGGCTGCGCGGCGGCGTGCCGCTGGCGCGCTGGAAGCGTTCACCGCCGCTGCGCGCGCGCAGCTCGCAGTTCTCAAGGCGCTGCGGCGCCAGGCCGGCAGTGTCGACCATGCGCACCTCGAAGCTGCCGCGCCAGGCGGGCACGGCAAAGCACCCTTCCCGGCTCAGGTCGATGGGCTGCGGCGCGGGCGCGGCAGGGGCTTGCGCGCAGCGCACCATCTGCAGCTGGCCGGCATGCAGCCGCAGCTCGCCGTCGGGCCAAGGCCAGGCGCTGGCACTCGCCGCCTGGGGCAGTTCGCGCAGCAGGCGCTGCACCAGGCTTTCGGGCACGCCGGTGCTGGTCTGGCGCGACAACCACGCGCGCAGCAGATTGGCGCGGCGCGCGGCCGACAGCGCCAGCCACGTCGACAGATGCAGATTGCCGTCCGGCGAGGCGTCGATCTGCGCCAGCTCGCGCAGGCAGGCGGCGGCCTCCTGCGCGCGCAAGGCGCTGGCCACCAGGCTGGTTTCGGCATGCTCGAAGCTGTGTGCCAGCGCCGGCCAGAGTTCGTGGCGCAGGCGGTTGCGCGCCAGGCGGCGGTCGGCATTGCTGGGGTCGTCGACGAAGCCCAGCCGGTGGCGCCGCAGATAGGCCTCGATGGCCTCGCGCGGCTGCTCCAGCCAGGGCCGCACCCAGACGATGCCGTCGCGATGCGCTTCGCGCGGCATCGCCGCCAGGCCGGCCGCTCCGGCACCGCGCAGCGCCTGCAGCAGGAAGGTCTCGGCCTGGTCGCGGCGGTGGTGCGCCAGCAGCACGATGCCGGCGCCGCAACCACGTGCCATATCGGCCAAGGCCGCATAGCGTCCGCGGCGCGCCCAGGCCTCGATACTGTCACCGGCGGCCGGCGCTCCCTGCAATCGCCGCCACTGCAGGCTGACCGGCAAACCGCGCACCGCCCAGCGCCGCGCCTGGGCTTGCAGGTGCTTGACCCAGGCGTCGGCCTCGGGCTGCAGGCCATGGTGCACGTGCAGGCCGATCACCTGCAGTGCACTGCCCCGGGCCGCGCGGGCCGCGGCATGCCACAGCGCCGTGGAATCGCGGCCACCGCTGACGGCCACCGCGATGCGCTGCTGCACGGCGGGTCAGCGCTCCTTGGTGTCGTTGAAGCGGCCGTAGGACTGCAGCCGGTCATAGCGACGCTGCAGCAGTTCCTTGGTCTTCAGGTCCAGCACCTGGCGCAGCGCATCGTTGAGCGCACGCTTCAGGTTCACCGCCATCTGCTTGGTGTCGCGGTGCGCGCCGCCCACCGGTTCGCTGACGATCTTGTCGATCACGCCCAGCGCCTTCAGCCGGTGCGCGGTGATGCCCAGCGCGTCGGCCGCGTCCGAAGCGCGTTCGGCCGTCTTCCACAGGATCGAGGCGCAGCCCTCGGGCGAGATCACCGAGTACACCGCATACTGCAGCATCAGCACCTGGTCGGCCACGCTGATGGCGAGCGCGCCGCCGGAGCCGCCTTCGCCGATGATGGTGGTGATGATTGGCACTTCGAGCTGCGCCATCTCGAAGATGTTGCGGCCGATGGCTTCGGACTGGCCGCGCTCCTCGGCGCCGATGCCGGGGTAGGCGCCGGGCGTGTCGACGAAGGTGAAGACCGGCAGGCCGAACTTCTCGGCCGTCTTCATCAGCCGCAAGGCCTTGCGGTAGCCCTCGGGCCGCGCCATGCCGAAGTTGCGCTGCCCGCGCTCCTTGGTGTCGCGGCCTTTCTGGTGGCCCAGCACCATGCAGGCCTGGCCGTTGAAGCGCGCCAGCCCGCCGACGATCGACAGGTCGTCGGCAAAGCTGCGGTCGCCGTGCATTTCCTGGAAGTCGGTGAAGATCTCCGACACGTAGTCCAGCGTGTAGGGCCGCTGCGGGTGGCGCGCGATCTGCGTCACCTGCCACGGCGTCAGGCTGGAATAGATCTCCTTGGTCAGCTGCAGGCTCTTGCTGCCCAGGCGCTCGATCTCGTCGGAGATGTCGACCGCCGATTCGTTCTGCACGTAGCGCAGTTCTTCGATCTTCGAGTCGAGTTCGGCGATCGGCTGCTCGAACTCCAGAAAGTGTCGCTTGCTCATTGAGGAGTACCTTCGGGCTGCGCCCTCCGGTACTCGCCCTCGGGGCGGCCCGGCGGGCTCATGCTCAATAGTCTACCGGCAGCGGGTCCAGGCTGCGCCAGATGTACCAGGTGGCGACCGAGCGGTACGGTGCCCAGGCGTCGCCCACTTCGCGGGCTTCGGCGCGCGACACCGGTTCGCCGCTGAAGTAGCTCAGGCTGATGCCCTTGAGCAGCCCCAGGTCGTCCAGCGGCAGCACGTTCGGGCGCATCAGGTGAAAGATCAGGAACATTTCCGCCGTCCAACGGCCGATGCCGCGGATGGCCACCAGTTCCTCGATGATGGCCTCGTCGTCCATCTGGCGCCATTGCGGCACGTGCACCGCTCCGGAGCTGAAGTGATGCGCCAGATCGAGCAGGTATTCGGCCTTGCGCAGCGACAAGCCGACCTCTCGCAGCACCTTTGCGTCCGAGCCTTCGACCAGCGCCGGCGGGATGCGTGTGGACGGTGTACCCAGCAGTGCCGCCAGCCGCCCCCACACCGACTGCGCCGCCTTCACCGAGATCTGCTGGCCGACGATCGAACGCGCCAGCGTGGTGAAGGCATCTCCGCGGCTGCTCAGCCGCGCCTCGCCGAACTTCGGGATCAGCTTCTTCATCACCCGGTCGCGCCGCGTCAGGTGCTTGCAGGCCTCGTCCCAGTAGTCGGGCGTGATGCCTGCGCCGGCAGCCTTGGGCATGTCCGTGCGCCCTCAGGCCTTGACCCAGGTGGTGCCGGACGCGCTGTCCTTCAGCACCACGCCCTGCGCGGCCAGTTCGGCGCGGATGCGGTCGGCCGCGACAAAGTCGCGCGCCTTCTTGGCCGCCGCGCGATCGGCGATCAAGGCCTCGATGTGCGATGCGTCGAGCGTGTCACCGCCTTGCAGGTAGCTGCGCGGGCTTTGCTGCAGCACGCCCAGCGTGCGGCCCAGGCCCTTGAGCAGCGCTGCGGTCCTTGTCGAGCGCGTGCGGTTCAGCTCGCTCGCCAGCTCGAAGAGCACCGCCACCGCCGGCGGCGTGTTGAAGTCGTCGTTCATCGCCGCGCGGAAGGTGGCCGCCTGCGGCTGCGTCCAGTCGACAGGCCCTTCGGCGAACTCCATAGCGTCGAGCGCGGTGTACAGGCGGCGCAGCGCGTTGCGCGCGTCGTCGAGGTTGCCGTCGCTGAAGTTGAAGGGGCTGCGGTAGTGCGTGCGCAGCATGAAGAAGCGCAACGTCTCGCCGTCGTAGCGCTTGAGCACGTCGCGGATGGTGAAGAAGTTGCCCAGCGACTTCGACATCTTCTCGTTGTCGACGTTGAGGAAGCCGTTGTGCAGCCAGACGTTGACGAAGGGCTTGCCGGTGGCGCCTTCGCTCTGCGCGATCTCGTTCTCGTGGTGCGGGAACTGCAGGTCCATGCCGCCGCCGTGGATGTCGAAGTGCTGGCCGAGCACGGCACAGCTCATCGCCGAGCACTCGATGTGCCAGCCGGGCCGGCCGGCGCCGTAGCTGCCGGGCCACTTGGCGTCCTCGGGCTCGTCGGCCTTGGCCGCCTTCCACAGCACGAAGTCCAGCGGGTCGAGCTTGCCTTCGAGCACGGCCACGCGCTCGCCGGCGCGCAGTTCGTCCAGCGACTTGCCCGACAGCTTGCCGTAGCCGGGGAACTTGCGCACGGCATAGTTCACGTCGCCGTTGCCGGCGCGGTAGGCCAGGCCCTTGTGTTCCAGCGTGCCGATCAGGTCGAGCATCTGGCCGACGTATTCGGTGGCGCGCGGTTCGTGCGTCGGCGGCAGGATGCCCAGCGCGCCGATGTCGCGGCGCATGGCCTCGATCATCTCGTCGGTGAGCTGGCGGATGCCGATGCCGCGCTCCAGCGCGCGCTTGATGATCTTGTCCTCGATGTCGGTGATGTTGCGCACGTAGCTGACGCGGTAGCCCAGCTCGAGCAGCCAGCGGTAGACCACGTCGAAGGCCATCATCATGCGCGCATGGCCCATGTGGCACAGGTCGTAGATGGTCATGCCGCAAACGTACATGCCCACCTGGCCCGGCACGATGGGCTCGAAAACTTCGGTGCGGCGGCTCAGCGAGTTGTGGATGCGCAGGGTCATGGTGATGAAACAAGGCTCCGCGGATCGGGTCCGACATGGGGCACGGCTGAGCGCAAGGATCGCCACGCAAGCACGTGGCTAGAATCGTTCTGGTTCGGTTCAGTATAGCGGCGGCGTTTTTCAGGCGGCCTGCCTTCGCGACGCGCTTGTACCGCCCTGCCCCCACCCCTGCCCTGACGATGTCGACCCGTTCCCCGTGGACCGCGCTGCTGTTCGCGGCCGCTTGCCTGGCCGCGCTGCCGCTGCGTGCCGACGAACTGCAGGACATCGACAAGCTGTACCGCGCCGGCGATGTGCAGCAGGCGCTGCGCAAGGCCGACGAGGCCATTGCCGCGCAGCCGCGCGCCGCGCGGATCCGCTTCCTGAAGGGCGTGATGCTCAGTGACCTGAAGCGCAATGCGCAGGCCATCGAGGTGTTCACCGCGCTGACCCAGGACTTCCCGGAACTGAGCGACCCCTACAACAACCTGGCCGTGCTCTACGCGGCCGAAGGCCAGCTGCAGAACGCCTTGACGGCGCTGCAGACGGCACTGCGCAACGACCCCAAGCACCGCGCCGCGCGCGAGAACCTGGGCGACGTCCATCTGGCGCTGGCCGTGCAGGCATGGACGGCGGCGCAGGCCGGCAGCAAGGGCGACGATGCCGGCCTGCAGCGCAAGCTGAAGCTGGCCCGCGAGATCCAGGCGCACCCGGGCTAGACTCGCGGTCCCGCCAAACACGAGAGCAACGATGTCGAAGATGCATTTGCGCTGGCTGCTGAGCGCGCTGTCGGGGCTGTTGCTGACGCTGGCCGCTTACGGCGCGGCCTGGGCGCAGAAGGTGCGGCTGGACACCAGCCTGGGCGAGATCGTCATCGAGCTCGACGCCGCCAAGGCGCCCAAGTCCGTGGCCAACTTCCTGGAGTACGTCAAGGCCGGTCACTACGACGGCACGATCTTCCACCGCGTCATCCCCAACTTCATGATCCAGGGCGGCGGCTTCGACCCCGACCTGAAGCAGAAGCCCACGCGCGCGCCGATCGCGCTAGAAAGCAAGAACGGCCTGACCAACGTGCGCGGCAGCGTGGCCATGGCGCGCACCAGCGTGCCCGATTCGGCGACCGCGCAGTTCTTCATCAACCTCAAGGACAACGCCTTCCTCGATTCGGCCAATACGCCCGACGGCAGCGGCTACGCGGTGTTCGGCAAGGTCGTGTCGGGCATGGACGTGGTCGACAAGATCTGGGCCGTGCCCACCGGCAACAAGGGCCCCTACCAGAACGTGCCGGTGACGCCGGTGCTGATTCGCAAGGCAAGCGTGGAGAGTTGAAATGAGCAAGACGATTGAGATGGAAACCAGTGCCGGCACGATGCAGATCGAGCTGGACGACGAACACGCCCCCGTCAGCGTGCAAAACTTCCTGGGCTACGTGCGCAAGGGCCACTACGACGGCACGGTGTTCCACCGCGTCATCAAGGGCTTCATGCTGCAAGGCGGCGGCTTCGATGCCGATATGCGCCAGAAGGCCACCGCGGCCGCCATCCAGAACGAAGCCAACAACGGCCTGAAGAACAAGCGCTACACGCTGGCCATGGCGCGCACCTCGGCGCCGCACAGCGCGACCTCGCAGTTCTTCATCAACACCGTCGACAACGGCTTCCTCGATTTCACGGCCGAATCGGCGCAGGGCTGGGGCTATGCGGTCTTCGGCCGCGTGGTCGCGGGCACCGAGGTGGTGGACGCGATCGAGAAGGTGCGCACCGGCAACCGCGCCGGCCATGCCGACGTGCCGCTGGACGCGGTGACGATCGTGCGCGCCGTGGAAGTCGGCTGAGGGCCGGGATGGCCGAGGTCTTCGATGCGCTGCCGCCGGCCACCGAATGGCGGGTGCCGCAGCAATGGCAGGCCGTCGACTTCATCTCCGACCTGCACTTGAGCGAGGCGCTGCCGCGCACCTTCGAGGCCTGGGCGGCGTACATGCGCGGCACGGTCGCCGATGCGGTGCTGATCCTCGGCGACCTGTTCGAGTTCTGGCCCGGCTCCGATGCCGTGCAGATGCCCTTCGAGGCGCGCTGCGCGCAGGTGCTGCGCGACGCTGCCCGACAGCGCCATGTCGCGGTGATGATCGGCAACCGCGACTTCCTGCTGGCGCCGGAGATGCTGCAGGGCCTGGGCGTGCATGCGCTCGCCGACCCGACGCTGCTGCGCGCCTGGCAGGACCACACGCTGCTGCTGACCCATGGCGACGGCCTGTGCCTGGACGACGTGGCCTTCCAGAAGTTTCGTGCCTTCACGCGCAACCGCGACGCACAGGCCGCCTTCCTGGCGCGGCCGCTGGCCGAGCGCGTGCGCATGGGCGTCGAAGGGCGCCATGCCAGCGAAGCCGGCCGCAGCCAGACACCGCCGCCCGGCGGCTGGCCCGACCTGCACTTCGCGGCCTCGGTGGCGTGCTTGCAAGCCGCCGGCGCCCACACGATGGTGCACGGCCATACCCACCGGCCCGGTGCATCGACGCTGGCGCCCGGTTTCGAGCGCCAGGTGCTCAGCGACTGGGACCTCGACGCCGGCGCGCCGCGCGCCGAGGTGCTGCGCCTGCGCCGCGACGGCCTCGTGCGCCTGTCCCCGGACGCTGCCACACGGGCCTGATGCGCGGCTGGTGGCAGCGGCTGCGCCGGCGCAGCGAGCAGCGCGCCATCGAGCGCCGCGCCATCCCTGAAGACCTGTGGCAGCTGACGCTGGCGCGCTACCCCTTCCTGGCGCGGCGCGATGCCGCCGACCTGGCCGAACTGCGCCGGCTGAGCAGCCTGTTCCTGGACAGCAAGGAGTTCAGCGGCGCCCACGGGTTGCAGATCAGCGACGACATGGCCGTGGCCATTGCCGCGCAGGCCTGCTTGCCGGTGCTGCGCCTGGGCTTGCGGCCTTACGACGGCTTCGTCGGCATCGTCGTGCACCCGGACGAGGTGCAGGTGCGGCGCGAGTTCGTCGACGACGACGGCGTGGTGCACGAGTACGAAGACGTGCTCGCCGGCGAGGCCATGGAGGGCGGTCCGGTGATGCTGTCGTGGCGCGACGTCAGCGAATCAGGTGAAAGTTCGGCTTGGGGCTACAACGTGGTGGTGCATGAGTTCGCCCACGTGCTGGACATGGGCGATGGCCAAGCAGACGGCATCCCGCCGCTGGCCACGGCCGCCGATCGCGCGCACTGGCGGCAGGTGCTGACGCGCGAGTACACGGATTTCTGCCGGGCTGTGGACGCGCAGCGCGGTACCGTGCTGGACCCCTATGGCGCGGAAAGCCCGGAGGAGTTCTTTGCCGTGGCGTCCGAGGCATTCTTCGTTGCGTCGCACGATTTGTGCGCAGAGATGCCGGCGCTCTACGAGTTGCTTGCCAACTACTTCCTGCAAGACCCCGCGGCAGCGCAGTGACCGGCGGCCCAACGAGCAAACACCGCGGAACCGGCTCCGCCGGGCCGCAGCTGTTGCCAGCAGCGAGGACGCTTCTGGCGCCCGTAGGCGAGGAACAGTCCGCAGGGACTGTTCCCCGTCAGACTCGCCCCCTTGAGAGGGCCGAGCAGCGACGAAGACCAGTCCCTGCGGGCTGGTCTTCGCCTGCGAGGGCCAGCCGGCATGATTGCCGGCTGGCGCGGCGAAGCCGCTGCAGGGGCCGGCCGATCAGACTGCGGTGATCTCCGGCCGCGCCTTGTCGCTCTTCTTCGGCGGCTGGATGTCGAGCAGGATCTCGCCCTTGTCGTCGATGTCCACCGTCAGGCGGCCACCGTCGACCAGACGACCGAACAGCAGTTCGTCGGCCAGCGCACGGCGGATCGTGTCCTGGATCAGGCGCTGCATCGGCCGCGCGCCCATCAGCGGGTCGAAGCCCTTCTTCGACAGGTGCTTGCGCAGCGCGTCGGTGAAGGTGACCTCGACTTTCTTCTCGGCCAGTTGGCTCTCCAGCTGCAGCAGGAACTTGTCGACCACGCGCAGGATGATTTCCTCGTCCAGCGCGCGGAAGTTGACGATCGCGTCCAGCCGGTTGCGGAACTCCGGTGTGAACAGCCGCTTGATGTCGGCCATCTCGTCGCCGGTCTCGCGCTGCGTCGTGAAGCCGATCGTCGCCTTGTTCATCGTCTCGGCACCGGCATTGGTGGTCATGACGATCATGACGCTGCGGAAGTCGGCCTTGCGCCCGTTGTTGTCGGTGAGCGTGCCGTGGTCCATGACTTGCAGCAGCACGTTGAAGACGTCCGGATGGGCCTTCTCGATCTCGTCGAGCAGCAGCACCGCATGCGGCTTCTTGCTGATGGCTTCGGTCAGCAGCCCGCCCTGGTCGAAACCGACGTAGCCCGGCGGCGCGCCGATCAGGCGGCTGACCGCATGGCGCTCCATGTATTCCGACATGTCGAAGCGGATCAGGTCGATGCCCAGGATGTAGGCCAACTGCTTGGCGACCTCGGTCTTGCCCACGCCGGTGGGGCCGCTGAACAGGAAGCTGCCGATCGGCTTGTCCGGCTTGCCCAGGCCCGAGCGCGCCATCTTGATGGCCGCGGCCAGGGCGTCGATCGCCGGATCCTGGCCGAAGACCACGCTCTTCAGGTCGCGATCCAGCGTCTTCAGCTTGCTGCGGTCGTCGCTGGACACGCTGGCCGGCGGGATGCGCGCAATCTTGGCGACGATCTCCTCGACCTCGAGCCGGGTGATGGTTTTCTTCTGCTTGTTCTTCGGCAGGATGCGCTGCGCGGCACCGGCCTCGTCGATGACGTCGATGGCCTTGTCGGGCAGATGGCGGTCGTTGATGTACTTGGCCGACAGCTCGGCCGCGGCCTGCAGCGCGCCGACCGCGTACTTGACCTGGTGGTGGTCCTCGAAGCGCGACTTCAGGCCCTTGAGGATCTCGATGGTCTGCTCGACCGACGGTTCGATCACGTCCACCTTCTGGAAGCGCCGCGACAGCGCCGCGTCCTTCTCGAAGATGCCGCGGTATTCGGTGAAGGTGGTCGCGCCGATGCACTTCATCGCACCGGTGGACAGCGCGGGCTTGAGCAGGTTGCTCGCGTCCAGCGTGCCGCCGCTGGCCGCGCCGGCGCCGATCAGCGTGTGGATCTCGTCGATGAACAGGATCGCGTGCGGCTGGTCCTTCAGCTGCTTGAGCACGCCCTTCAGGCGCTGCTCGAAGTCGCCGCGGTACTTGGTGCCGGCCAGCAGCGCGCCCATGTCCAGCGAATAGACGGTGGACGCGGCCAGCACCTCGGGCACGTCGTTCTGCGTGATGCGCCATGCCAGGCCCTCGGCGATGGCGGTCTTGCCGACGCCGGCCTCGCCCACCAGCAGCGGGTTGTTCTTGCGCCGGCGGCACAGCACCTGGATGACACGTTCGACCTCGTGCTCGCGGCCGATCAGCGGATCGATCTTGCCGTCGCGGGCGAGCTGGTTCAGGTTCTGCGTGAACTGGTCCAGCGGCGAGCCCTTGGCGTCGCCGCCCTCTTCCTTCTCCGATTCGGCGCCGCCGCTCTCGTTGGACTTGCTGGGCTCCGGCGGGTCGCTCTTCTTGATGCCGTGGGCGATGAAGTTGACCACGTCCAGCCTCGTCACGCCCTGCTGGTGCAGGTAGTACACCGCGTGCGAGTCCTTCTCGCCGAAGATCGCCACCAGCACGTTGGCGCCGGTGACTTCCTTCTTGCCGCTGCCGGTGCTCTGCACGTGCATGATGGCGCGCTGGATGACGCGCTGGAAGCCCAGCGTCGGCTGCGTGTCCACCTCTTCGGTGCCGGAGACGGTGGGCGTGTTCTCCTTGACGAAGGTGACCAGGCTCTTGCGCAGGTCGTCGATGTTGGCGGCGCAGGCGCGCAGCACCTCGGCGGCCGACGGGTTGTCGAGCAGCGCCATCAACAGGTGCTCGACGGTGATGAACTCATGCCGCTGCTGGCGCGCCTCGACGAAGGCCATGTGCAGGCTGACTTCCAGTTCTTGCGCAATCATGCGGCCTCCATAGTGCACTGCAAAGGGTGGCCGACGCGACGCGCGGCAGCCACCACCAATTCCACCTTCGTCGCGGCGACGTCCTTCGGGTAGACGCCGCACACCGCCTTGCCTTCGTGATGGATCTTCAACATGATCAGTGTGGCGGTTTCCAGGTCACGCTGGAAGTACTGTTGCAGAACCATCACGACAAATTCCATGGGTGTGTAGTCGTCGTTCAGCATCAGCACCTGGTACATGCGCGGCGGCTTCGTGCGTTGCGCCTTGCGTTCCGCCACGACCGCGCCCTGCCCGTTGTCGGGGCGCGGGGCCACCGGGGCAGGCACAGGAGGTGTCGGTTTTTCCTCGGGCATGAGCCATTCTATCGAGTTGATTCATCGCTCGTAGGGTAGCCAAGGCCGCCCTGGACACCGTGGGCATATTGCACCAAAGACGGCCGATTCAAGATGTCTGGCGGGGCGCGCCTGCCGGGTATGCTGCATGTCTTCGTGACAGCACCCGAGCAGGAGACGTCCATGGCCAAAGCCGCCAGCAAGAAGGCCGCACCCCGGCGCACCGTGCGCACCAAGCCGGCGGCGCCGGCCGAGGCCGTGCCGCCGTCGCTGCAGCAAGCTGGCGGTGCGGCGGTGCGATCGCTGGCGCGTCAGCTGCATTCCTGGACCGGCACGCTGCTCGGCGGCGTCGGCACCGCCGCCGACATGTCGCTGGCGCTGGCCGCCGCCTCGGTGCAGCGGCCCGGGCCGAAGGCGGCGGTGGCCAAGGCTGCGGCGCTGGTGCGCGATGCGCGCGAAGCCGCCGGTCTGACCTTGGACGACCTGGGTGCCGCACTGGAGTTGAAGGACCCCAGCTTCATCGCGCTGGTCGAAAGCGGCAAGGTCGGCCTGCCCTTCGACCTGATCCTGCGCATGGCCACCATCCTGGGTCGCAACGACCCGGTCACCTTCATCCTGCAGTTGACGCGCTCGTACAACCCGCGGGTGTGGAAGTCGCTGGAGGCGCTGGGCATCGGCAAGCTGCTGGTGCAGGCCGGGCGCGAGCGCGAGTTCGCCAACATCTACCGCAGCAACAGCGCGGCGCGGCAACTGTCGGACAAGGATTTCGCCGCAGCGCTGGCCTTCTCGGCAGCGGCCTTCGACAGTGCGCTGGTCTTCCTGGGCCATGCGAAGAAACCCACTGCGGCCAAGCCGAACGCCTGAAGATTGATCTGCGGCAAGGCCGGGTGCGGCCGGCGGTGCGACGCTGTGCGCATCGCCTTCGAGGAGCCCGAATGTCACACGCCGCGCTGCGCATCATCCACGATGAACATGCCGCCCTGGCGGCGATGCTGCGCTCGATCCTGCTGTTGCTGTCGCAACACCGTCGTCAAGGCACGCTGCCGGACTTTGCGGTGTTGCGTGCCATGCTGTTCTATATGGACGAGTTCCCCGAACAGCGCCACCACATGAAGGAATCGGCGCTGCTGTTCCCCAAGCTGCGCACGCGCAGCGCCGAGGCCAACGCCGTGCTCGAGCGGCTCGACCAGGACCACGAGCGCGGCGAACGCGCCATCCGCGACCTGGAGCATGCGCTGCTGGCCTTCGAGATGATGGGCGAGCCGCGCCGCGAGGCCTTCGAGCAGGCGGCGCAGCAGTACGCCGACTTCTACTTCCAGCACATGGCGCTGGAGGAAAAGCAGGTGCTGCCGCTGGCCGAGCGCGTGCTCGACGCGCAGGACTGGGCCGAACTGGATGCGGCTTTCGCCGCCAACCGCGACCCGCTCACCGGCCACGAGCCGGAAGACGACTACCGCGCGCTGTTCAGCCGCATCGTCAACGCGCTGCCGGCGCCACTGGGGCTGGGCGAAGCACACTGAATCGCCCGAGGCGCGGCTTTCCATTCTGGGCGACCACCGCCGATCCGGCTGCGCCGGTCCGCCAGCGGCGCCCCCTTGAATGGGCACGCAAAGCGTGTAGGGCGTGGGTCACTTCATGCCGGCGCGTCGCCCTCCCGAGCCCGCACCAGCAGCACCGGCACCGGGCTTTCGCGCAGCACCAGCTCGGCGTCGCTGCCCAGCGTCAGCCGGCGCAGCCCGCGCCGGCCGTGCGTGCCCATCACGATCAGGCCGATGCCGGCGCCGCGCGCCGCGTTCAGGATCAGGTCGCACACGCGCAGGCCCGGGTCGCACAACACCGCGCCCTCGGCGGGCACGCCGCCGGCGCGCGCGTGCTCCACGGCCTCGGCCAGCAGCTTCTCGCCGGCGGCGCGCCAGTCGTCCAGCAGTTGCACCGGCGGCGCGAACATCGACACCTCGGGAATCAGCAAGCGGGCATCGACGACGTGCAGCAACTGCAGTGTCGAGCCCAGTCGCGCGGCCAGGGCGATGGCCTCGTCCAGGCCGCGGCGGGCGGTGGCGCCGCCGTCGATGGGAACCAGGATGTGCTCGTACAAGGCGTTCTCCAGGGGCTGGCCGGGCGCGCGCGCAAAGCTGCTACGCTGCGCGGCCTGCCGATTCTGACACCCCACGAGTGAGTGCACCGACCCATATTGCCGTTCTCGACGACGAAGCCGACATCACGCGCCTGCTCGCCGGCTACCTGCAGGCCCAGGGCTTCCGGGTCACGCAGCTGCACAGCGGCGCGGCGCTGATAGACATCATGCGCGAGGACGCGCCCGCGCTGGTGCTGCTGGATCTGGGCCTGCCCGGCGAGGACGGCTTCAGCATCGCGCGCCAGCTGCGTGCGCACTGGCACTGCGGCCTGGTCATCGTCAGCGGCCGCGGTGACGCGGTGGACAAGGTGGTCGGTCTGGAGGTCGGCGCCGACGACTACGTTACCAAACCCTTCGACCTGCGCGAGTTGCTGGCGCGTATCAAGGCCGTGCTGCGCCGCCTGACACCGCCGCCCTCGCCTGCCACCGCGCCGCCGGCCGCGCGCCAGAGGCTGCGCTTTGCCGGCTGGCTGCTGGACCTGGCCGCGCGCCGGCTCAGCGATGCGCAGGGCCGGGACGTGGTGTTGACCAGCGGCGAGTTCGACCTGTTGTGCACCTTCGCCCAGCACCCGGGGCGGGTGCTGTCGCGCGACTTCCTGCTCGAAGCCACGCGCGGCCGCGAAGCCACACCCTTCGATCGCACCATCGACGTGCAGGTGGGACGGCTGCGCAAGAAGCTCGAAGCTGATGCGGTGGAGCCGCAGATCATCAAGTCGGTGCGCGGCGCCGGCTACATCCTGGTGCCCGCGGTGACCACGGAATGACAAGCGCCGACGACGCTTCGCTGCTGCGGTCGCTGTTCTTCGCCTACCCGGACGCGCTGCTGGTGGTCGACGCCGATGGCCGCATCGTGCGCGCCAACCCGGCGGCAGCGCGGCTGCTCGGCTATACCGAGGGCGAGCTCACCGGCCTGGAGGTGGACACGCTGGTGCCGCAAGCCATCCGCGGCCGCCATGCGGACTACCGGCGTGACTACGCGCGGGCGCCGCGGTCGCGGCCGATGGGGCTGCAGATGGAGCTGGTGGCGCTACGCAAGGACGGCAGCGAGGTCGTGGTCGAGATCGCGCTGAGCCCGCTGCACGACCAGGGCAAGCCCTACGTGGTGGCCGCCATCCGCGACATTGCCGCCTATCCGCGCGTGCAGCAGGCGCTGCGCCACGCGCGCTACAGCGAGCACCTGGCCCAGCTGGGCCGCCTGGCAGTGGACGAACGCGAGCCGCAGGTGGTGCTGGACCAGGGCCCGGCCGTTGCCGCGCAGGCACTGCAGGCCGATGCCGCGATGCTCTTCCTGCTCGACGGCAACGGCCTGGAGTTTGCTCTGGTCAGCGGCGTCGGTCTGCTGCCTGGCGACGCCATCGGCATGGCCGTGCCCAACCGGTCCGACACCCTGCCCGGCCACGTGCTGCGCCAGGGCCGCGCGGTGGTGCTGCCCGACGGCGCCGACCCCGCCGGATTCGCCATGCCCCCCAACGGCCGCGCAGCCGGCATGCAGGCGATGCTGGCGGTGCCGCTGTCCGACCGCGG
>CAYUPF010000077.1:0-2592 GCA_964446545.1 uncultured Rubrivivax sp. | reverse complement strand
ACCGGCAAGCTGCTCGCCTTCTCGCGGCGCCAGGTGCTGCAGCCCAGCGCGCTCGACGCCGGCCAGTTGCTGCAGTCGCTGGCCGACATGCTGCGCCGCACGCTGGACCAGCGCATCCACATCGAGGTCGACGTGGCGCCGGGCTGCCCGCCGGTGCTGGCCGACCCGGGGCAACTGGAGTCGGCGTTGCTGAACATCGCCATCAATGCGCGCGACGCCATGCGCGAAGGCGGCCGGCTGCGCTTTTCGGCCCAGCCCTGCAGCACGCTGCCGGCCGAGGTGCGCAGCAACCTCGACGACCCGAGCGCGCCCGAGGACGGCTTCGTCGCCATCGCCATCGCCGACACCGGCAGCGGCATGTCCGAGGCGGTGAAGCAGCGTGCCTTCGAACCCTTCTTCACCACCAAGGAGGTCGGCCGAGGCACCGGGCTGGGCTTGAGCACGGTCTACGGTTTCGTGCGCCAGTCGCGCGGCGCGCTGGCGCTGGACAGCGCGCCCGGCGCCGGCACCACGCTGACGCTGTACCTGCCGCGGCCTTGGGACACGGCCAGCGAAGCCGTGGACGCGCTCGAACCCGACTTGGCGCTGCCGCCGGGCCTGAAGGTGCTGCTGGTCGAGGACGATGCCGAGGTGCGCGAGGTGGTGCGCAATTTCCTCGACACGCTGGGCTGCCGCGTGACGCAGGCTGCCAGCGGCGAGCAGGCGCTGCTGTCACTGGAACCGGACGCGGATTTCGACCTGCTGCTCAGCGACATCGCGCTCGGCGCCGGCATGCGCGGCACCCAACTGGCGGCGCTGGCGCAGCAGCGGCTGCCCAAGTTGGCTGTACTGCTGATGTCGGGTTTTTCGGCCGAGTTGCTGGACGCCGACCGCGACTCGCCGCTCGGTTGGGAGCTGCTGCGCAAGCCCTACTCGCGCGGCGAACTGGCCGCGGCGATGGCGCGGCTGATGGCCGCGCGCCACTGAGCGACTACTGCAGCACCCCGTCGGCTGGCGCCAGGCTGCGCTGCACGAACTCGGCCAACGCCTCCACCTGCGGGATGCAGATGTCGCGCCGGCCCTTCTCGGCGAAGTGGATCAGCTGGCAGCGCGCCAGACGCGACAGCGCGCGGCTGACGGTCTCCAGCGTCATGCCCAGGTAGTTGCCGATCTCGGCACGGGTCATGCGCAGCGTGATCTGGTCGGTACGCATGCCGCGACGCGCCAGCGATTCGGCCCAATAGCGCAGGAAGTCGGCGACACGTGCGTCGGCGCTGAGCGTGCACACCGACATCAGCGAATCACGGTCGCGCGAGATTTCGCGGCTCATTGCCTCGTGCAGCAGCTTCAGCAGCTCGGGCCGGCGCGCGCACACGGTCAACAAGTGCTCGTAGCGCAGCACCCAGACCTCGCCAGTGTCCATGGCCACCGCGTCGCAGTTGTAGCGGCCGCCGGCGATGCCGTCGAAGCCGAGCCAGTCGCCGCGGAACTTCAAACCCACCACCAGTTCGCGCCCGTCCGGCGCCAGGTTGACGACCTTGAAGAAACCCGAGTTCAGCACGTACAGGTTGCCGAAGCGCTCGCCGCTCTGGTAGATCAGGTCGCCGGCATGCACGATGCGCCGCTGCGGCGCTAAGGCTTCGTTCAGCAGCGCCAGCGATTCGGCGATGGACTGGCTGGCACGCCGGTTCGCGTCTTCGTCCCAGCTCGGGGACGAAGACGCTACGGCCGGCCGCACGAAGGCGGTGGTCTCGGTCGTCGTGGCGGTGCTCAGCATGTGCTTCTCCTGCGGGGTCTGCGTTTTCGGGGGGGTCGAAGACGATGCTAGGCAGCGCCTGCCAATGCCCTGTCAACAGCGCGGCCCGCTCGGTAACGTTGTGTGAACGGTCGGTGACAGCACGGTGTCTTTGCCGTGCAGCGCAGCAGCGCAGCAGCGCTTGACAGCCGTCAATGCCGGCGCGAGGCGCTTGGGTAGGCTTCGTGCACTTCTCATGCAACCGCACTTGCAGTCCCGGCCGCCCATGGCTTTCGTCCGTCCTTCGTCGCACGATCCCGCCCTGGCCTCGTTCTCGCCCGTCGACGAGAAAGCCCTGTTCGACCAGGCGCGCACGCTGCAGCGTTCGGCAGCGGCCGGCCGCGTGCAGCCGCTGCTGCGCGGCAAGAACCTGGGCCTGTTGTGTGCCGACGACACGCAGGCGCAGGCGCTGCTGTTCCGCCAGGCGGCCAGCGAGCTGGGCGCGCACGTGGCCCACATCGGTATGAGCCTGTCCGAACACAGCAGCACGCAGGAGGTGGCGCACACCGCGCGTGTGCTCGGCCGCCTGTACGACGCGGTGGAATGCGAAGGCCTGCCCAGCGCGCTGGTGCAGCAGATGGCCGCCGTGGCCGGCATCGCCGTCTACGACGCGCTGGCCGGCAACGAGGCCCTGATCGCGCGGCTGGCCCGCCAGCTGGGCGGCGAGGCCGATATCGGCCGGAACCGGCGCTTCGCGCTGCAGGCGCTGCTGCTGCATACCATCGTGTAGTGTGCCACGGCCCACGGCCGACAGCCTGCGCAGAGTCTTTTCCAACGAGGTATGAGCCTGGAGCCAGGCCCGCGATTCCAACGAGGTG
>CAYUPF010000076.1:3837-18464 GCA_964446545.1 uncultured Rubrivivax sp. | reverse complement strand
CAAGCGCACTGCCACCTGCAACGCAGAGGCCTCCGTTACCATCGCCGCATGTCGATCGCGGTCAAGGCCATGGGCGTGCTGGTGTCGTTTGTGGCTCGCCTGGTGACCGGTGCGCAGGGGCACTGGAACGGTTGCCCGCCCGAGGCGCTGCAGCGCATCTACTTCGCCAACCATCAGAGCCACCTTGACTGGGTGCTGATCTGGGCCGCGCTGCCCGACGACCTGCGCGTGCGCACGCGGCCAATCGCCGCGCGCGACTACTGGACCGCGAGCCGGTTCAAGCACTGGCTGACGCGCGAGGTGTTCCATGCGGTCTACGTGAGCCGGCAGCGAACTGATGACCAGGATCCGCTGGAGCCGCTGGCCGAAGCGCTGGAGCAGGGCGACTCTCTGGTCATCTTCCCCGAAGGCACGCGCAGCAACAAGGGCGCGCCGATGCCCTTCAAGAGCGGGCTGTACCACCTGGCCGAGATGTTCCCGGGCGTGCAGCTGATCCCGGTGTGGATCGACAACGTGCAGCGCGTCATGCCCAAGGGCGAGGTGGTGCCGGTGCCGATCCTGTGCACCGCCACCTTCGGCGCGCCGATGCAGCTGCAGCCCGGCGAAGACAAGCGCGAATTCCTGGAACGCGCACGCGAGGCGGTGGTGGCGCTGCGGCCGCCGACGGCATGAGGCGCGCATCCCGATGATGGCCGCGCTGCGCTCGCTGGGCGTGGAGCAGCAGATCGCGCTGCTGTTCCTGACGCTGTTCGGTCTGCTCGGGCTGGCCACGGCCACCGCCGTGGTGCGCACGCTGCGGCCGCAGGACACGCGGCAGCAGGAACTGCATGCGCACAGACTGCGCGACCTGCGCGCACTGTGGATCGGCACCGTCGTCTTCTGGCTGTCGTGGATGTCCGGCGCGCTGGGTGCGACGCTGCTCTTCGGCGTGATCTCCTTCCTGGCGCTGCGCGAGTTCATCACGCTGGCGCACACGCGGCGCAGCGACCACCGCAGCCTGATCCTGGCCTTCTTCATCGTGCTGCCGCTGCAGTACGTGCTGGTGGGGCTGCGCAGCTTCGACCTGTTCAGCGTGTTCATCCCGGTGTACGTTTTCCTGGCCATCCCGGTGCTCGGCGCGCTGGCCGGCGACCCGCAGCGCTTTCTGGAGCGCAACGCCAAGATCCAGTGGGGCATCATGGTCTGCGTCTTCGGCCTGAGCCATGCGCCGGCGCTACTGCTGCTGGAGCTGCACGGCTATGCCGGGCGCGGCGCCTTCCTGCTGTTCTTCCTGGTCGCCACCACCGCCAGCGCGCACATCGTGCAGGAACTGGCCAGCCGCCAGTTGCGCCGCCGTCCGGTGGCGCGGCACATCGACCGCTCCTTCTCGTACCGCGCCTGGGGCGCCGGCGTGCTGGCGGCGGCGCTGGTGGGCGCGCTGCTGGTCTGGATCACGCCGCTGCGCGTGTGGGAGACGGCGGTCATGGGGCTGGTGGCCGGTGCCTGCGGCACGCTCGGCGACTTCGTCATGCGCGCACTGAAGAAGGACGCCGGCGTGCGCGCGTGGGGCAATCACAGCTCGGTCACCGGCGCGGTGGGCCTGCTCGACCGCGTGGCGCCGCTGTGCTTCGCGGCGCCGGTGTTCTTCCATTCGGTACGCTGGTACTCGAGCCTGGCGCCATGAAGGGCCGCATCCTCGGCATCGACCCCGGGCTGCAGACCACCGGCTTCGGCGTGGTCGAGGTCGACGGCCGCGAGATGGCCTACGTGGCCAGCGGCACCATCCGCACCACCGAGGCCGCACTGAGCGACCTGCCGGCGCGGCTGAAGATCATCTTCGACGGCGTGCGCGAGGTCGTCGACACCTACGCGCCGGTGTGTGCGTCGGTGGAGATCGTCTTCGTCAACGTCAACCCGCAGAGCACGCTGCTGCTGGGCCAGGCGCGCGGCGCGGCGCTGGCCTCGCTGGTGGCCGGCGGGCTGCCTGTTTCCGAATACACCGCGCTGCAGCTGAAGAAGGCCATCGTCGGCCACGGCCATGCCAAAAAGCACCAGGTGCAGGAGATGGTGATGCGCCTGCTGAAGCTGCCTGGCCTGCCCGGCAAGGACGCCGCCGACGCGCTGGGCCTGGCCATCACCCATGCCCATGCGGGCGCGTCGCTGGCGGCGATGGCCAAGGCCACGACCTTGGCACCGCGCGCGCATGCGCAGTACCGTCGCGGCAGGACTTATTGACCCACGAGGAGACCCCGATGAGCGTACCCGTCACCACGTCCTGGACCACGATCAGCGGCAACGCCAGCAGCTTCGACGCCTGGCTGGCGCTGCCGCCGGCCGGCAGCGGCCCGGGGCTGCTGCTGTTGCAGGAGATCTTCGGCGTCAACGAGCACATCCGCACGGTGGCCGAGCAGTACGCGCTGGACGGCTTCGTCGTGCTGGCGCCCGACGTGTTCTGGCAGCAGCAGCGGCGGCTGGACATCGGCTACACGCCCGATGATGTGCAGCGCGGCCGTGCGCTGGCGATGGCCGCCGACCGCCCTGCGCTGCAGCGCGACCTGGCTGATGCGGTGAAGGATCTGCGCGCACGCCCCGAGGTGAAGGGTCGCGGCGTCGGCGCCTTCGGCTACTGCATGGGCGGACGCCTGGCCTACGTGGCCGCCGCCACGGCCGGCGTCGATGCCGCGGTGGCCTACTACGGCGGCGGCATCCAGGATGCGCTGGATCTGGCGCCACGCATCAGCTGCCCGATGCAGTTCCACTACGGCGCGCTCGACGCCAACATCCCGCTGACGGCGGTGGACAAGGTGCGCGCGGCGATGGCCGGCAAGCCGGCGGAAGTCTTCGTCTACGACACGGCCGACCACGGCTTCAACTGCTGGGCGCGCGGCTCGTACCACGCGGCCAGCGCCGCGCTGGCGCATGGGCGCGCACTCCAGTTCTTCGCCGAACGCTTGTTCTAGATCGGCTTGATCCCGGTCCCGAATGGTTCCAGAATGGCTCCATGGCGTCGAGACGGAGCAAACGATGGCGGTCGATCTTTCCATCAAGCAAGTGCCCGACACGCTGGCCGACAGGCTGCGCGAGCGCGCTCGGCGCAACCATCGGTCGCTGCAGCGCGAGTTGATGGTCATCATCGAGCAAGCGGTGAAGGACGATCCGGCCTCTGCCACCGAAGCGCCGCGCGACATGCCGGGCGGCGCTGGCGGCGCGCGCAAGACCATCGAGGAAATCGCCGCCGCGCACCGCGCGCGCTTTCCGCGGCCCATCACCACCGGGCCGCTGGCGGTGGACATCGTGCGCCGCGACCGGGACTCGCGTTGACGCGCGCCCGTCCTGCCGCGAGCAAGCAGCAGGCAGCCCCGGCGTTGATCCTGGCCGAGCCGCCGGCCAGCTATCGGGTGCGCCCGCCGCTGGTGGTGGACTGCAGCGTGCTCGGTGCCTTGCTGTTCGAGGAGCCGATGCGCGACGAGGCGCTGCGCCACCTGGTCGGCAAGTCGCTGCACGCACCGACGCTGCTGGACCATGAGATCGCCAGCGTGGCCGCAAGGAAACAACGCCAGCACTGGCCGGCTGATTCCATAGCCATGGCGCTTGCCGACTACGCCCAGCAAGACATCCGGCTGCACCGTGCCGACATCGCCGCTCAGGTGGTGCTGGCCGGCCGCTATGGCCTGAGCGCCTACGATGCCGCTTATCTGTGGCTGGCCGCCGAGCTGAAGGCGCCGTTGGTCACCTTCGATATCAAACTCGGCCGCGCCGCGCAGCAGCACCTGGGCGGCATCAGGTAGAGGACTGGCCTACAGCAGCGGCGTCAGCCGCTCCAGCGCGATCACGCCGAAGAAGCCCAGCCCGGCGAGCACGGTCCATTTCAGCACCACCATGCCGCGCCGCAGCCAGAGGCGCTGCTGCGTGCCGATGTACATCGCAAAACACAGCAGCGCCGCCAGCAGCAGGCCGCCGAACACCAGCCGGAAGATCACCACGCCGGCACCAGCTCGGCGAAGCGCTTCGGCGCCTGGGTCTCGTCGTCGAAGCTCACGGTCTCGTAGGCCTCGCTATCGGCCAGCAGCTTGCGCAGCAGCTGGTTGTTCAGCGCATGGCCGCTGCGGTAGGCGCTGTAGGCGGCCAGCAGCGGCTGGCCCAGCACGTGCAGGTCGCCGATGGCGTCGAGGATCTTGTGCTTGGCGAACTCGTCGCCGTAGCGCAGCCCCTCGGCATTGAGCACGCGGCTGTCGTCGACGACGATGACGTTGTCCATGCTGCCGCCCAGGCCCAGGCCGCGCGCGCGCATCATCTCCACGTCCTTGGTGAAGCCGAAGGTGCGTGCGCGAGCGATGTCGCGCTTGTACTGGCCTTCGCTGAAGTCGAAAACCACCTGCTGGCCGGTTTCGTCCACCGCCGGGTGGTTGAACTCGATCTCGAAGCTGAGCTTGTAGCCGAAGTAAGGCTCCAGCCGCGCCCACTTCAGCGTGGCGCCTTCGCCTTCGCGGATCTCCACCGGCTTCTTGACGCGCAGGAAGCGCTTGGGCGCGTCCTGCGTGACGATGCCGGCGCTTTGCAGCAGGTAGACGAAGCTGGCGGCCGAGCCGTCGAGCACCGGCACTTCCTCGCCGCTGATGTCGATGGCCAGGTTGTCCAGGCCCAGCCCGGCGCAGGCCGACAGCAGGTGCTCGATGGTCTGCACCGTCGGCTGGCCCGGCTGGCCGCCGGGCGAGATGGTGGTGGCCATGCGCGTGTCGCTGACCGCCGTCACCGACACCGGGATGTCCACCGGCACCGGCAGGTCGACACGGCGGAAGACGATGCCGCTGTCCGGCGGCGCCGGCTTGAGCGTCAGCTCGACCTTCTGGCCGCTGTGCACGCCCAGGCCGACGGCATGGGTGATCGACTTCAGGGTGCGTTGCGCAAGCATGGGCCAATTATGGCTACGGCACGGCGGCTTGCGCCGCCTTCACGTCGCTGCGCGACATGAGCCTCGCCGCAACGGGTACGTTGTGGGCGAATCGCCGGGCCGCCGCGCCGCTGTGGCCTAATCGCGCCTTTGCACAAAAGCTATTGGAGTAACGCATGGGCAACAAGATCGTCACCGAAGCCGACCGCAAGGCCACCCCCCGCCCGGCGGCGCCCACCGGCGTGACCGTCACCACCCAGCGCGGCCAGAAGGTCAGCCTGGAACGCGGCACGCACACGCGCAGCAAGAAGAACCCGGGCAAGCGCGCCAAGAAGGGTGGGTGAGGCCCGCGGCTCCAAGTCCGCCTGCGCGGACTGGGACGGGCCGAACGCCCGCCGGCTTTGACCGGCGGGCCGGGCGCCGCCCATGCTGCGCATCACCGAACTGCGTCTGCCGCTCGAGCATGCCGAGGGCGCGCTACGCGCCGCCGTGCTCGCGCGCCTGGGCCTGGCCGATGAACAGCTGCGCGCGCTGAGCGTCTTCCGCCGCGCCTGGGACGCGCGCAAGAAGTCGGCGGTGGTGCTGAGCTACACGGTCGACTGCCTGCTCGCCGAGGGCGTGGACGAAGACAGCGTGCTGGCGAGGCTGGCCGCCGACCGCCAGGTGCGCATCGCGCCCAACACGAGCTACCGCTTCGTCGGCCATGCGCCGGCGGACTTTGCCGCATCGGACAAGCCGCGGCCGGTGGTCATCGGCTTCGGCCCTTGCGGCATCTTCGCCGCGCTGATCCTTGCGCAGATGGGGCTGCGGCCGATCGTGCTGGAGCGCGGCAAGGCGGTGCGCGAGCGCACGCAGGACACCTGGGGCCTGTGGCGCCGCGGCGTGCTCGACCCGCAGTCGAACGTGCAGTTCGGCGAAGGGGGCGCCGGCACCTTCAGCGACGGCAAGCTGTGGAGCCAGATCAGCGACCCGCGCCACTTGACACGAAAGGTGCTGAGCGAGTTCGTCAAGGCCGGCGCACCCGAGGAGATCCTCTACGTCGCCAAGCCGCACATCGGCACCTTCCGCCTGGTGGGCATGGTGGAGAAGATGCGCGCCGAGATCGAGGCGCTGGGCGGCGAGGTGCGCTTCGGCCAGCAGGTGGTGGACCTGCAGATCGAGAACGGTCGCCTGTGCGGCCTGGTGCTGGCCGGCGGCGAGCCGCTGCAAGCCGAGCATGCGGTGCTGGCGCTGGGCCACAGCGCGCGCGACAGCTTCGCGATGCTGCAGCGGCGCGGCGTGGCGATGGTCGCCAAGCCCTTCTCGGTGGGCTTTCGCATCGAACATCCTCAAGGCCTGATCGACCGTGCGCGCTTCGGGCCCAGTGCGGGCCATCCGATCCTGGGCGCGGCCGACTACAAGCTGGTGCACCACGCGAAGAACGGCCGCGGCGTCTACAGCTTCTGCATGTGCCCGGGCGGCACGGTCGTGGCCGCCACCTCCGAAGAGGGGCGCGTCGTCACCAACGGCATGAGCCAGTATTCGCGCAACGAGCGCAATGCCAACGCCGGCATCGTCGCCGGCATCACCCCGCAGGACTACCGTCAGGACGGCCAGCGCAACGGCAGCACGGTGAATCCGCTGGACGGCGTGGCCTTCCAGCGCTTCTGGGAATCGCGCGCCTTCGAACTGGGCGGCGGCGGCTACGTGGCGCCGGGGCAGCGCGTCGGCGACTTCCTGAAGCGCCAGCGCTCCAGCGCCTTCGGCAGCGTCGAACCGTCGTACAAGCCCGGCGTGCTGCCGACCGACCTGGCGCACCCGGGGAACGAAAGCCTGCCCGGCTACGTGCTCGACGCCATCCGCGAAGCACTGCCCGCCTTCGAGCGCCAGATCCCCGGCTTCGCGATGGACGACGCGCTGCTCACCGGCGTGGAGACGCGCACCTCGTCGCCGCTGCGCATCCCGCGCGGGGCCGACCGGCAGAGCGTCAACATCGTCGGCCTGTACCCGGCCGGCGAAGGCGCCGGTTATGCCGGCGGCATCATGTCGGCCGGCGTCGACGGCATCGAGACGGCCGAGGCGCTGGCCGTGCGGCTGCTGGCCGAGTTGGGAGCGACCTGAGCGTGTGCTCCGACAGGGCAAAATCGCTCGCAGAACCGCAACGCGCACGCCACGTCGCGGCAAGCGTGGCCAGGGACCATCGGACCCTGCGATTCGAGATGTGCTGGCGGGTGAGCACTTCGGTGTCATCGTCGCTGTCGAGCAGTTCGAACGCCACGTGGCATCCCCGACGGCCTGAGCGCATGCTCAGGCACCGCGTGCGCGACGGCAAGCTGGCCGAATGCTGGGTCTGCCCCCGCGAAGGTGCAGTGAATTCCGCATGAAGAACATGTGCGTTCGATCGTGCTGCGTGTAGGCCTCATCTCGGACACGCACGGCCTGCTGCGTGCGCAGGCCAAGGTCTTTCTGCAAGGATGCGGCCATATCGTCCACGCAGGCGATATCGGCCGCGCAGACATCCTCGCCGAGTTGGCGCAGATCGCGCCGGTCACCGCGGTACGCGGCAACAACGATCACGGCGCCTGGGCGGAAGGCATCGCCGAAACCGCAATGCTCGAGCTCGGTGGCGTCCGCCTCTACGTCATCCATGATCTGGCCCGACTCGACATCGATCTGGCCGTTGCCGGCGTGCATGTCGTCATCGCGGGGCACTCACACCATCCGTCGGTTCAAACGCGCGGCAGCGTCCTCTACGTCAACCCCGGCAGCGCGGGACCCAGGCGGTTCCGGCTGCCGGTGTCGGCGGGCGAGCTTCGCATCGAAGGCGCGAGCAGCTCCGCGCACTTGAGTGACCTGCTGGCGCCAGCTTCGACGGCCCATCCTCGGTGTCGGGCAACCCGATAGGGCATCGGTCACGGCATCGATGCCGGTGCGCGCGCGCTCAGTTCACCGTCAAGCCGACGTGCTTGATCACAGGCGCCCAGCGGTTGCGCTCCTCGACCATCCACTTGGCCAGCTCTTCCGGTGTCGAGCCCACGCTTTCCATGTAGGCCACGGCCAGCTTCTGCTGCGTCTCGGGCTCGGCCAGGATGGCGGAGATTTCCTTGCTCATGCGGTTGATGATCTCCGGCGGCGTCTTCGCCGGCGCCATGATCGCCATCCAGGCCAGTGCCTGGATGTCCGGGAAGCCCGATTCGGCCATCGTCGGCAGTTCGGGCGCCAGCTTGCTGCGCTTGGCGCTGGTCACGGCGATGGCCTTGAGCTTGCCGGCCTTGGCCTGCGGCATCACCGCAACAGGCGGCACGCAGGCGAACTGCACGTCACCCTGCATGATGGCCAGGATGGCCAGCGGCGACGACGCATAGGGCAGGTGCACCGCGTAGGAATCGCTCTTCAGCTTGACGATCTCCACCGACAGGTGCGACATCGAACCGATGCCGGTGGACGAGTAGTTGTACTTGCCCGGGTCCTTCTTCATCGCCTCGACCCAGCCCTTGACGTCGTCGACCTTCATGTCGTTGGACACGGCGCAGACATTGGGCTGCACGCCGGCCAGCGTCACCGGCGCCAGGTCCTTGAAGGGGTCGTAGGGCAGCTTGGGGTTGAACACCGTGCTGTAGACCAGCGGCCCGTTGGTGCTGACCAAGAAGGTGTAGCCGTCCGGCGCGGCCTTGGCCACGTAGTCGGTGCCGGTGTTGCCGCCGGCGCCCGGCTTGTTCTCCACGATCACGGTCTGGCCCAGGCTCTTGCCCAGCTTGTCGCTGAACAGCCGCACCAGCACGTCGGGCGACGAGCCCGGGCCATAGGGCACGACGATGCGGATCGGCTTGCTCGGCCAGGCGCCTTGCGCCAGCACCGGCGCCACGCCCAGGCACAGCGCCGCGGCCAGCAGGGTTCTACGGATCAACATGCTCTTGTCTCCTGAAAGCGAAGGGGCAAACGGCTATTCTATGCAGCGCCCTCGGCCAACCATTGCAGCGCCGCCAGCAGCGCCTTGCGGCCGGCGTCGTGCTGCAGCGAGCGCAGCGCATCGGGGCGGAAGGCCAGCGCGACGATGCGACGCACCGGCTGCACGGCGGCGAGGACCCGGCCGTCCGCGCCGCTGGCCGCCAGCGTCCAGCCGGCCGGCAGCGCGGCAGCCGGCAGCCGGTGCGTCGTGTGGATGCCGGCATTGAAGGCGCCCAGCGCATCCAGCAGGCCGCCGGGCACGGCCGTGCCGGCCAGTGCGCGGCCGAACTGCGGCAGCTCCAGTGCTTCGAGCGGTGCGCCGTCGCGTTCCAGCAGCGCCAGCGCCGCATGGTTCAACGCCAGCGTCGGGCCGGCGGTGGCAATGGCCTGCTCGTGCCAGCGCGGCAGCGGGGCATCGCCGAGCACGGTGATCGCTGCGTCGTCGGCAAAGCTGCAGCCGGCCCGAACCAGGCTTTCGCGCGCCAGCGCCGCCAGCGCATCGCCACCGTCGACGAAGCGCACGCGCCGCGGTGTCGCCGGCGGCGGTGCGGCCAGCGGCGCACGCGGCGACTGCCCGGCCAGCACGCGGAACATCGACTCGGCCTTGAGCCGCGTTTCTTCCTCTTCACGCGGCGGGTCGGAATCGGCGAGCAGGCTGCCGCCGGTGCGCACCTCGGCCCAGTCGCCGACCAGGCGCGCAAAGCGCAGCATCGTCAGCGCCTCGCAGCTGCCGTCGCTGCCGAAGCGCACCGCCGCGCCGGCATACCAGCCGCGCCAGCCGGCTTCCAGCGCTTCGATGGCGGCACGCGCGTCGGGCTTGGGCATGCCGGTCACCGTAGCCGGCGTGGCATGGGCGAGCACGATGTCGAAGCCGTCGACCTCGGCACGGCGCCGCCCGCGCGTGTGGTCGATGGTATGCACGATGGTGCTGAACAGGTGCACGCGGCGGCGCTGCAGCAATTCCACCGAGCCCGGCTCGCAGACGCGCGCCTTGTCGTTGCGGTCGGAATCGGCGCACAGCGCCAGCGAGGCCTCGTCGACCAGCGAATTGAGCAGCGCCTTGGCCTGCTCGTGGTCGTCCACCGGGTCGGTGCCGCGGCGGAAGGTGCCGCACACCGGCGCGGTCTCGACCCACTGGGCATCGGCGCGCACCTGCACATCGGGCGAGGCGCCGAACACGCGCTCGCCGCCGCCCATTTGGGCAAAGAACATCGCCGGGTAGGGGTTGTCGCGGCGCAGCCGCGCAAAGGCGGCGGCCGCATCCACCTGCACCTTGCGGCGGAAGGTCTGCGACAGCACCAGCGAGCACAGCTCGCCGCGGCGCATCAACGCCACGCCGCGCGCCACCGCCTCGGCATGGCCGCCGGGCGGCAGGTCGTCCTCCAAGCGTTCGATGCGTGCAGCGGCTATCGCCGCCGGCTCGCCCGGCTGCGGCACCAGGCCGGGGAAGCGGAACTCGACCCAGCGCGCGCCGCCCTCGCCGCTGAGCAGCACACGCGCCGGCAGCACCAGCACCAGGCGGCGGCGACCATCGTCGGGAATGGCATCGCCGTGCGTCAACCGGTAGTAGTCGAAGGCCAGCGTGCCGTAGAAGCCGAACTCGGGACAGCGCAGGTCGAAAGCCGCGAGCAGCCGGCGCAGCAGCGCGATGGCCGGGTGCGGCTCGGCAGGTGTGCCGTCGAAGCCGATCTCGAGCCGGCCTCGATGCGTTTCGAAGTCCGCCAGCGGCGCCAGGCGCGCGGCCAGCGCGCGGCCCAGGTCGCCGTGCGGCACGATGCGCAGCCGCCGGCCGTCGAGGTAGACGCTCAGCAGCGGATCCAGCGCCGCCTTGGCTTCGCGCCGGTACAGCGGCGGCACGACCACGTCGCAGCCCAGCCAGACGCCGCCGTCGCGGTCGATGGCCTCGATGGCCGCCTGTTCATCGGCCTCGGTGGCCGCGCGCTCGAAACGTTCGACCGCGATCATCGCTGCTGCCAACGCTGGTGTTCGGCGTCGGTGTAGGCCTCGATCAGCTCGCGGTAGATGCGCTCCACCACCTCGGGCATCGCACCGTGTTCATGGGCCAGCTGGCGCACCCTGGCGACCACCTGCTCGACACGCTGCGGCGCACGCACCTCGTCGGCACTGCGCTTGAAGGGCGCGGCGGCCAGCACGTAGCGGCCGCGTTCGGCGAGCAGGGTCACGATGTCGCGGTCCAGGCGGTCGATCTGCTCGCGCACCTGCGCCAGCGATTCACAGTGTTCGGGCAATCGACGAAGGGTCATGTTTCGAGTTGCGGTCAATGCATGAGGTGGGAGCCGCTTGTGACTCGCCGCGGGCTAACATGGGTGCGGGATCAGGACGGTGGGGCGCTCTGCTGCGCTCATGTCCCCCGGCAGCGGCCTGCGGCCGCCGCCTCCTCCTTTTTTACTTCGCTCCGCAGAGCGCCCCACCTTCCTGATCAACCACCGTCGTGGGTGTTCGCCCGCCGCAGTCCACTCACGGTTGTGGCCAAGGACGTCGGGTGGCCGTCGGCGGGAAGCAAAGGAGGAGCCCGGGCGGGGGAGAGAGCCCGGACACAAACAGTCCGGGGGACTGTTTGTGCTGGCGAGCGCCTTGGGCCGCTGGTCCAAGGCATGAGCGCCGACGGCCACCCGGCGTCCTTGGCTCGCGCCAATGCGCGCACGCACGGACAACCGCCATGCGCCGTTTGCCGCCAACAGTTCGCACGCTACTTCTTCGATCATCGCGCGAAAGACCTGTCAGTCGATATCGCGCCCAAGGTAGGCGCCTTGTTGTTCCGCCGCGGCCTGCAGCGCCGCCACGTCGATGTCGGCGACGGCACAGCCCGCACGCAACGCCAGCGCCGCGCCCAACCCGGCGGCCTCGCCCATGACGAAGCAGCCGCCGCTGACACGCGCGGCCGACTGCGCCACCGAGTCCATCGACGCGCAGCGGCCGGCCACCAGCAGGTTGTTCACGCGCTGCGGCAACAGCATGCGCCACGGCAGCTGGTTGAAGCCGCGCGAGTGTTCGGCAGGCCAGCTCCACTTGACGTCGCCGGCCACGTGCTGCTCCAGCGGCCAGGCGTTGACGCCGATCGTGTCGTCGAAGCTCGCGCAGCCGAGCACGTCCTCGCCGCGCAACACGGCCTGGCCGCGCACGCGGCGTGTCTCGCGGATGCCCACTTGCGGCGCGATCTCCAACAGGTAGGCGTTCTCGAAGCCGGGCATTTCGGCGCGCAGGAAGGCGAAGAAGTCGCGCACCTGGCGGCGGCCCTCGACCTCGCCGGCGGACAGCTGCAGTGCATCGGTGCCGTCCATCGCACGGCCGGCCGCGTTGCGGATTTGCGTGACGTTGACGCGCCATTCGCCCGCATGTTTCATCGGCCGCAGGATCGCGCCCTGGCGCGCGAAGCGGTGGCGGCCGGCGCGCTGCGCCTCGGCCATGCGCGGCCCGACCTCGCGCCAGGCCTCGCCGGCACGCACATCGTCGACGCCGGCGACGCGGAACATCAGCGTCGGATACAGCAGCTCACCCTGCGCATCGCCCTGGTCCCAGGGCGCGCCGGCCCAGTCGCTCAAGTCGCCGTCGCCCGAGGCGTCGATGAACAGCCGGGCGCGGATGGCGCGCCGGCCCGAGCGTGTTTCCACCAGCAGCGCATCGATGCGCCCGGCGTCGTGCATCGCCACGCCGGCGGCCAGCGCATGGAACAGCAGCTTGACGCGGCGCCCGAGCAGCAGTTCGTCGGCGGCGCATTTGTAGGCCGCGCCGTCGTAGGCCTGCGCCAGCGTGCGGCCGAAGATCGCATGCGGCTCGTTGAGACCGCCGAGCGCGTCGATGCGCTGCAGCAGTTCGTCGGCCACGCCGTGCACCACGCGCTGCAGCTCGCCATGCACTTTGGCATGCAGGCCGCAGAAGTTGGTGACGCCGGCTGCGGTGCCCATGCCGCCGAGGAAGCCGTAGCGCTCGACCAGCAACACCTCACGCCCGGCCGCGGCCGCGCTGGCCGCGGCGGCGATGCCGGCCGGGCCGCCGCCCAGCACCAGCACCTCGGTCTCGGCCAGCAACGGCGTGTGACGCGCGGCTTCGCTCAGGGCTCGCAGGTCGTCGGGCATACGAGGATTATCGCGGCGTGCCGTGCAGGCCGCCGACCTCGACACCTACAAGCGCACGTGCTGCGCGACACGCCGCGCTGGGCGCTGGCAACCAAGGACGCGAACCTGAAGTTCCCGGCCGCGGCCAGTACCTTCGAATGTGCGCTGCAGGTGCCGATCTCGCAGGAGGACACGCCCAATCTCAACATGCTGCTGCGGCGCACGCTGCTCGACGCCGGCCTGGCCACCTATGCGGC
Source organism: uncultured Rubrivivax sp. (assembly GCA_964446545.1). Taxonomy (GTDB): domain Bacteria; phylum Pseudomonadota; class Gammaproteobacteria; order Burkholderiales; family Burkholderiaceae_C; genus Rubrivivax. The sequence goes on along the minus strand of CAYUPF010000076.1, from coordinate 5,334 downwards.
CAAGGACAAGTACCAGCGCCAGCGGCCCTTCGTCGCCGAGCAGCAAAGCACCTGCACGCCGGCCGAGGAGGCGACGCTGTCCAAGGACGGCTCCTACCCTTCCGGCCATGCGTCGCTGGGCTGGGCCTGGACGCTGGTGCTGGTGCAGGCCGCGCCGCAGCGCATGGACGCGATACTTCAACGTGGTTTTGCCTTCGGCTTCAGCCGCGTGATCTGCGGCGTGCACTGGCAGAGCGACGTCGACGTCGACGCCGGCCGGCTGATCGGCGCGGCCACGGTGGCGCGGCTGCAGACCGACCCCACCTTCGCGGCCCAGGTGGCGCTGGCGCGCGACGAGATCGCCCAGGCGCAGGCCAAGGGCCTGAAGCCGGGCGGCGACTGCGCGGCCGAGGCAGCGGCCTTGCGTTAGCGCCGCAGGCGATAGCGCCGGCTCAGCTCCACGCTGAGCATGCACACCGCCAGCCAGGCCAAACCCCAGGCGAAGCCGGCGAGCACATCGCTGGCGAAGTGCACCTGCAGGAACACGCGGCTGCTGCCGATGGTGAAAACCAGCGCAGTGGCCGCCAGCACCGCCGGCACGTGCCAGCGGTCGGGCAGCACGCGCAGCGCCACATAGGCCAGCATGCCGTAGGCCACGGTGGCGCCGGCGGCGTGGCCGCTGGGGAAGCTGAAACCCATCTCGCTGACCAGGCCGTGGTCGTGCACCGGGCGCACGCGTTCGAAGATGCGCTTGAGCAGCGGGATCAGCAACGCATTGCCGCCCAGTGCCAACAGCCAGGCCAGCGCCAGCGCGCCGCGACCGCGCCGCCACAGCAGCGCCGCCACCGCCAGCGCCAGCACGGTCAGCAGCGCCGCATCGCCCAGGTGGGTCAGCACGGCAAAGACCTGCAGCGTGCCGATGTCCACGTGCTGGCGGATCGACAGGCTCAGCGCCTCGTCCAGCAGCGACATGCGCGCGCCGTCGCCCAGCCGTTCGGCGATGTCGGCAAAAAGCTTGGCCGCTGCCACCAGCACGGCGAAACCGGTGCCCACGCCCAGCAGCAGCAGCGCCGGCTGCGGCAGCCCATCCCGCGCGCGCGGCCACACATGCGTCTGCCACAGCCAGCCCACCACGCCGACCGTGAGCAGCAGCGCACCCAGCAGGATCAGGAACAGCGGCAGCGCGTGCCGGCCGGCCCAGTCGGCAGCGGCCAGCAACGTGTCAAGCGCCACCGCCAGGCTCCAGCGCATGCACGGCCACGCATTCGAAGCGCTGTGTCGCTGGCTGGTGGTCCCAGCGCTCGATGCGACCCTGGCGCGCGTCGGCGCCGGCCGCGCCCTGCAGATGAATCAGGTTGACCGAGTTGCCGACACCGGCGCGCACGCGGCGGCTCAGCGCGGTGCCCGCCTGCACCGCCCACAGCGGGCGCGACGCCAATCCTTCGGGCAGCGCCAGCACATAGGGCAGGTGGATGTGGCCGCCGAGCACCAGGTCGGCGCCGGCCGCGGCCCAGCGCC
>CAYUPF010000076.1:0-3737 GCA_964446545.1 uncultured Rubrivivax sp. | reverse complement strand
CAGCCGGCTGGCCAGGTCGAACAGCGGGATGTCGTGGTTGCCGGGGATGGCCAGGCACACCGGCACGGCCAGCGATTCGACGAAGGCCCGCGCGGCGGCGAACTGCGCCGCGGTGGCGCGCTGCGTGATGTCGCCGCACAGCAGCAGCAGCTGCGGCCGCTGCGCTTGCACCATCGCGCGCAGCGCCTCGGCCACCGCCGGCCGCTCGGTGCCGAAATGCGGGTCGGACAGCTGCAGCAGCGTCGTCATGCCGGCGGGCGGATCAGCCACAGCGGCTCGGGCGCGACGCGGAACTGCAGCGGCAGCGGCAGCCGCAGCACCTCGCCATCGGTCGCCACCTTGATGTAGCGCGCGGTCTGCGGCCAGCCGAGCCCGGCCTGCAGCCGCGTGCAGGCGATGCTCAGCACCTGGTCGGCCTGGCCCAGCTGGCCGAAGGCACCGCGCAGCATCAGCCACAGCATGGTGGCGCGGCTCACCGGCCGCAGCGCGATGGCGGCCAGCGCGCCCTGCGCCACGTCCTGCGCCTGCGCAAAGCCCAGCTGTTCCAGCTGCAGGGCGTTGTTGCCGACGAACAGCGTGGGCGTGCGCACGCGCCGTGTCTGGCCCTGCACCTCGATCTGCAGGCGCAGGCTGCGGTAGCCGCGCAGCAGCGTCGCCACGCCGGCGCCGAAGGCCACCCACCGGCTGCGGCCGAAGCGGCTCTTCCAGCCTTCGCGCTCTTCCAGCAGGCGCGGATACAGGCCGACGCTGGCATTGACCAGGAACACACGGTCGTTGACCAGCCCCACCTGCACCGGCTGCACCGGCGCGTGCAGCAGCAGCTGCATCGCCATCGTGGTGTCCTGCGGAATGCCGTGCGTGCGGCCGAAGTAGTTGAAGGTGCCCTGCGGCAGCACGCCGAAGGCACAGCCGCTGCCCAGCACCGCCTGCGCCACGGCGTTCAGCGTGCCGTCGCCGCCGGCGGCGACGACCACGCCCTGCGCGGCACGGGCACGCTGCACCGCATCGCGCGCGATGGTGGCCAGCCGCCGCGGGTCGTCGATGCGCAGCAGATGCAGCTCGCGCCCGGCCGTGGCACAGGCCTGTTCGATCGCCAGGCGCTCGCCTTCGGAATCGCCGGCGCCCGAGCCGAGGTTGAAGACGACGAACAGCGGCCCGGTGATGTCGGGAGCCGGTGTAGAAGCGGGAACGGGCATGCGGCAGGCTCACGGGCAGCGAGTCCACGAGTATTGCGCCGCGCACGCCGGCGAAGCCGGCACCGTGTGTAGGACAAGAGCGTCAAGCAGCCGCGCGCACGCGCTCGTGCGGCACGGCGCTGGCGGACACGGGCCGCAGCTGCGCGGCCTGCAGTGTCCGCACGCCGATCGTGCGGCCGTCCAGGCTCATGAATTCCACTTCGTAGGCCGCGCTAGCCGCATGCACGTGCACCACCACCCCCACATCGCCCGGCTCCAAGCCCAGGTCCGGCAGCGGAACGGCCAGCACGACTTGCGAGTGTTCGGGGAACATCATCGTCTCCGTGAAGCGGTTGAAGTTCAGTCGGGATAGGCGGTGATCAAGCGGGCACCTTGGTCGCCATGGTCCATCTGCCAGACGCTGCACAACTGCGGCGGCGGCTGGCGCCCGTCGGGCGTAAGCAAGGCCCCGCGCACAATGTAGCGGGTCCCCCAGGGTGACACAACCGCCTCGTCCAACCGGCCCACGGCCGCGTGTTCGAGCAGCGCGTCACGCAGCTGCTCCCAGCGCAGCCGAGTGAAACCATAGGCCTCGAAGAATGCCGCCTTGCCCCGGCTCGCGACCGGGTGCAGCAGGTAGGCCTCGATCTTGGCGCGGTCGACGTAACGATCGCCGGGCAGCGCTGGCGGGTTTGACATCGGACTCGGCGGCGGAAGAGGTCACGCGCTGCGTGACCTTTCGCCTCAATCCGCCTGCTTGCGCAGGAACGCCGGGATCTCGATCTCGTCCATGCCGTTGCTCGACAGCGCCTCGACCTTGGCCGCGGCGCTCTGCGAGCGCGCGGTGCGCCACACGCTGGGCGTGCTCAGGCCGCTGTAGTCCTGCGGCTGCGCGGCCGGCGTGCCGGGCTGCAGCGGCTGGTTCAGGATCGGCAGGTTGTCGGTGCCGGTGCGCAGGTTCGCGGCCGGCTGCTGCACCACGCTCAGTGGCGGCTGCGCGCGGCGCGCCAGCGACGACAGCCCGGTGGCGATGACGGTGACGCGCAGCTGGTCGCCCAGGCCTTCGTCGTAGGCGGTGCCGAAGATCACGTGCGCGTCGTCGGCGGCGTAGCGGCGGATGGTGTTCATCGCGTTCTTGCTCTCCGACAGCTTGAAGCTGCTCTTGCTGGCGGCGATCAGCACCAGCACGCCGCGCGCGCCGCTCAGATCGATGCCTTCGAGCAGCGGGCAGGCCACCGCCAGCTCGGCCGCCTTGTTGGCGCGGTCCGGGCCGCCAGCCTGCGCCGTGCCCATCATCGCCTTGCCCGGCTCGCTCATCACCGTCTTCACGTCCTCGAAGTCGACGTTCACCAGGCCCGGCACGTGGATGATGTCGCTGATGCCGCCGACGGCGTTGCGCAGCACGTCGTTGGCATGCGCGAAGGCCTGCTCCTGCGTGACGTCGTCGCCCAGCACCTCGAGCAGCTTCTCGTTCAGCACCACGATCAGGCTGTCGACGTTGGCCTCCAACTCGGCCACGCCGTGGTCGGCCTGCGTGCAGCGACGCTTGCCCTCGAACTCGAAGGGCTTGGTGACCACGCCGACGGTCAGGATGCCCATCTCCTTGGCCACGCGCGCGATCACCGGCGCCGCGCCGGTGCCGGTGCCGCCGCCCATGCCGGCGGTGATGAACAGCATGTGCGCGCCGCTGATCGAATCGCGGATGCGGTCCACCGCCTCCTCGGCGGCGCTGCGGCCCACGTCGGGCTTGCTGCCCGCACCCAGGCCGCTGGCGCCCAGCTGCACCAGATCGCCGGCGCGGCTGCGGTTCAGCGCCTGCGCGTCGGTGTTGGCGCAGACGAACTGCACCCCCTGCACGCCCTGCGCGATCATGTGTTCGACGGCGTTGCCGCCGCCGCCGCCAACACCGATCACCTTGATCTGCGTGCCCAAGTCAAACTCTTCGATCATTTCGATAGCCATGTGCGCCTCCTAGTCAGATTGCAGTTGCCACTCAGGAAAAAGTACCCCACCACCCACGTACCTGGAACCTCGTCATGCATGCATCGGGTTCCTTTCTTAGAAATTGCCCAAGAACCAGTCCTTGGCGCGGCCGACGATGGTCTTGACCGACCCCGCCTGCGCCGCCGCCTTCAGGCCCCGCGCGCGCGCCGAGCGCGCCTCCTCCAGCAGGCCCATCACCGTCGCCGAGCGCGGATTCGCCACCATGTCCGACAAGGGCCCGCCATACAGCGGCAGCCCCTTGCGCACCGGCTTGAGAAAGATGTCCTCGCCCAACTCCACCATGCCCGGCATCACCGCGCTGCCGCCGCTGAGCACGATGCCGCTGGACAGCAGCTCCTCGTAGCCGCTCTGGCGGATGACCTGGTGCACCAGCGAAAAGATCTCTTCCACGCGCGGCTCGATCACGCCGGCCAGCGCCTGGCGGCTGAGCTTGCGCGGCGCGCGGTCGCCCAGCCCCGGCACTTCGATCTCCTGGTTCGGGTCGGCCAGCAGCTGTTTGGCGACGCCGTACTCGACCTTGATCTCCTCGGCGTCCTTGGTCGGCGTGCGCAGCGCCAT
>CAYUPF010000075.1:4047-18716 GCA_964446545.1 uncultured Rubrivivax sp. | reverse complement strand
ATCCATGGCGGCATAGGAGCGGCCCGCTGGAAGACGAAATTCGATGGGCACCTCAGAGCGCCTCGACATGCCGCACGAAGCCGCCCATCGGAGCGGCTTTTTTTTCGTTGGCGGCTGCGACACGGATTGGCATGCCAATGCCAGTCTTTTCGGCGCGAATGGAAGACACCTGTTGCCCACAATGCACAGCACGCAGGCCGCATATCGTCAGGCCCGCAGCACCCGGCCCCGTTGCCGCCATGCATCGGGTTCCACTAGGAGTGTTCCGTCATGCCGCAAACGATCAATACCAACGTCGCGTCGCTGAACGCCCAGCGCAACCTCAACACCTCGCAAAGTTCGCTGGCCACCTCGATGGAGCGCCTGTCCTCGGGGTTGCGCGTCAACAGTGCCAAGGACGACGCTGCCGGCCTGGCTATCGCCGAACGTATGAACGCGCAGGTGCGCGGCATGAACGTCGCGATCCGCAATGCCAATGACGCCATCTCGCTGGCGCAGACAGCCGAGGGCGCGCTCGGCAAGCTCAGCGACATGATGCAGCGTATGCGCGAACTCGCCGTGCAAGCGGCCAACGCCACCAACGACGCAGGCGACCGTGCAAACCTCGATGCAGAATACCAGGCACTGGCCGAGGAGGTCACCCGCACCGTCAGTTCCAGCCGCTTCAATGGCCTGGCGATCCTGGCCGGCGACGCTGGCGCCCAGGTGTTCCAGGTGGGCGCCAACAGTGGCGACTCTGTGACTGTGACAACGACCGACATGTCAGGCAACGCTGACATCACCGCTGTCACCGGCGGCGACCTGACCACTGCCGCCAACGCAGGCACCGCGATGGACGCTATCGACACCGCGCTGGACACGATCAACACCGAGCGTGCTCTGTACGGCGCCACGCAGAACCGTTTCGAGGCCGTCATCACCACGCTGCAGGTGGCAGCCGAGAATCAGGCTGCCGCACGCGGCCGCATCATGGATGCCGACTTCGCGGCCGAGACCTCGAACATGTCGCGCGCGCAGATCCTGCAGCAGGCCGGCACGGCGATGGTGGCGCAGGCCAACCAGCTGCCGCAGCAGGTGCTGCAGCTGCTGCGCAACTGACGGACCTTTCGCACGCTTCGGGCCCGAAGCGCCCGCCCCGGTGTTACACCCGGGCGGGTGTGGTTGCTGCCGGCGCCTAAAGTTCGCGCGCCGCCTGCCGAAATCCCGAAAGCGATCTAGGAAAAACCCATGGCCACCATCTCCTCCATCGGTATCGGCACTGGAATGGACGTCGAAAGCGTGATCACCCAGCTGGTCGCGCTGGAGCGTGCGCCGGTGACCCAGCTGCAGAAGGAAGCGAGCTCGCTGCAGACCAAGCTGTCGACCTACGGCAAGCTGCAGTCCGGCATGGCCGCGCTGCGCGATGCGGCCTCGGCGCTGACGCGTGCCAGCACCTGGGGCGCAACCACCGGCAGCAGCAGCGACGCCACGGCGGTGACGGTCACCACCAGCAGCAGCACCCTGCCCGGCAGCTACGCCATCGAGGTGCAACGCCTGGCCTCGGCGCAGTCCAATGCCACCGGCATCTACGCCTCGGCCGAATCGCTGGTCGGCGAAGGCACGCTGCACATCGAGCTGGGCAGCTGGAGCGCGGACGGCAGCAGCTTCACGCCCAAGGCCGGCGCGGCAGCGGTGGACATCACGGTCGGGCCGCCGGCCGAATCGCTGGCGCAGCTGCGCGACAAGATCAATGCCTCGAACGCCGGCGTTGTCGCCTCGGTGCTGACCGACGCCAGCGGCGCGCGACTGGTGCTGCGCTCGGCCGCCACCGGCGAGATGAACGGCTTTCGCATCGGCGTCACCGACAGCGACGGCAACCACAGCGACGGCCTCGGGCTGTCGGCACTGGCCTTCGACCCTTCGGCCGGTATCCTGACGATGGCGCAGGCGCTGGCCGCGGCCAACGCGGCGGCCACGCTGAACGGCCTGGCGATCTCGTCGGAAAGCAACACGCTGTCGAACGTGCTCGACGGCATGACGCTGACGCTGGGCAGGGTGACGACGGCGCCGGTGCTGGCCGAGGCGAAACCGGACACCGAATCGATCCGCAAGGCGATGGACAGCTTCGTCAGCGCCTACAACGAGCTGAACAAGCTGGTCGCCGAACAGACCAAGTACGACGCGGCCAGCAAGACCGCCGGCGTGCTGCAGGGCGACGGCGCGGCCGTGGCCATCCGCACGCAGATGCGCAACCTGCTGGGCAGCAGCGGCGGCAGCTCGGCGATGTTCGCGCGGCTGGCCGACGTCGGCTTCGACGTGCAGCGCGACGGCACCATCAAGCTCGACGAGACCAAGCTCGCCAATGGCCTGGCCAACCTGGGCGAGATGAAGCAACTGTTCGCCCACAGCGACCTGCTCGCGCCCGGCAACAGCGGCATCGCGGTGCAACTGCGCGCCATGGCCGACCAGGTGCTGAGCATCGAAGGCAGCATCAGCACGCGCAGCGAAGGGCTGCGCAAGCGCATCGACCTGAACGAAGAACGCCAGGAACGGCTCGAAGACCGCATCACGCTGGTCGAAAAGCGCCTGCGCGCGCAGTACACCGCGCTGGACCGGCAGATGGCCTCGCTGACCAGCCTGTCGAGCTACGTCACGCAGCAGATCGCTGCGATGACGAACAGCAACAACAGCTGACGCGCCGCGGCGCCATGCCGCAGCCGCTCGCGCGGCGGCGATTCGCGCGGCAATGCCGCGTCATTCCCGGGTTTCAGGCGCTACGCAGCGCACTCAAGTCGCCTGGGGGCGGGCCGATATTCAAGGCAGCCCGCAACCCCGACCGACACCCATGTTCGCGACCGCTCCCGTCCTTTCGCCCCATGCCGGCGCCGGCGTCTACCGCCAGGTGGGCGTGGTCACCGGCGTCAGCACCGCCACGCCGCACCAGCTGGTGCTGATGCTCTTCGACGGCTTCGACGAGGCGCTGGCCCAGGCGCAGGGCGCGCTGCGCGACGGTGCCATCGACACCAAGTGCCGCGCCATCGGCCGCGCCGCGCGAATCATCGACGAGGGCCTGCGCGCCAACCTCGACCTGAACGGCGGCGGCAAGCTGGCCGCCGACCTGCGCGAGCTCTATGCCTACGTCAGCCTGCGCCTGGTGCGCGCCAACCTGGACAACGACGCCGCCGGCATCGACGAATGCCGCCGCCTGGTGCGGCCGCTGCGCGAGGCCTGGGCCTCGATTGCCGCCGACACGCCCGAAGCCGCCTGAGCCGATGCCCATGATGCAACCCCGACAAGAAAACACGATGAGCACATCCGTCCTGAGCTACTACGAGGCGATCGAGAAGGCCAGTGCCGACATGCTGGATGCGGCGCGCGCCGGCGACTGGGACCAGGTGGTCAAGCTCGAAGGCGCCTGCGTGCTGCTGATCAGCCAGCTCAAGCAGGCGGCGCGCGAGCTGCCGCTGGGGCAGGACGAGGCCCGCGCCAAGTCGCGCATCATGCAGCGCATCCTGGTCAACGACGCCGAGGTGCGGCACCTGGCCGAACCCTGGCTGCCCGATCTGCACCGCCTGATGCAGGGCAAGACACCGACCTTGCACTGAGGGGCCGCGCCGATGTTCCAGGACACGCAGCCGGCCGCGCTCGGCCCCGATGGCGGCCTCGACGACTGGGCCCAGTTCCGCGTCGACGACTGCAGCGAACTGCTGCGCCTGCTGCAGCAGTTGCGCGACGGCAGCGTGCCGGTGACGCTGAGCGCACCGCGCAGCGCCGCCGTCGACAGCCAGCTGTGGTCGGTGGACGCGGCGCAACGGCAGATCAGCTTCAGCGCCGACGCCGGCAACCTGCACATGCAGCGCCTGGCGCAGGACGACGAGGCGCTGGCGGTGGCCTACCTGGACAACGTCAAGCTGCAGTTCGAGGTCTGCGAGCTGGTGCTGGTGCGCGCCGTCACGTCCTGCGCGCTGCGCGCGCGGCTGCCGGCCGTGCTGTACCGCTTCCAGCGCCGCGCCAGCTACCGTGTGCGCACCTTCGACCGGCGCGCCCCCAAGGCGCTGCTGCGCCACCCGTCGATGCCCGACATGCGCATCGGCCTGCGCATCGTCGACCTCAGCGCCGGCGGCTGTGCGCTGCTGCTGCCCGACGACATCCCGGCGCTGCAGCCCGGCACACATCTGGCCGAAGTGCGCATCGAGCTCGACAGCGACACCGCCTTCGACGCCGCGCTGCGCCTGCAGCATGTCAGCGCCATGCACGGCGGCGGCAGCGGCCAGCGCCTGGGCTGCGAGTTCATCGATCTGAGCGGGCAGGCGCGGCGCGTGCTGCAGCGCTTCATCGACCAGACGCAGCAGCGGCGCCGCCTGCTGGCGCTGAAGTGAACCACCCCCGCAGCGCCTGCGGCGCTCCCCCTCAAGGGGGGCGAGTCGGACGAGGAACAGTCCCTGCGGACTGTTTCTCGCCTACGAGCGCCAACAGCGTCCCCGCTGTCGGCGACGCCAGTGGCCCGGCAAAGCCGGTTCCACGGCGTCTGCTTGGCGGCACAGCTTGGGCGGCGCAGCCGGATCCGCGGCGGTCGCCGGATGCACCGGTTCATGCGCTGCGGGTGGCGCCTGCGCGGGGCTTCACGCTCGTGGAACTGTGCGTGGTGCTGGCGCTGGCCGGCCTGATGGTGGCCGTGGCCTGGCCGTCGTACCAGTCGCAGCTGCAGCGCGGCCGCCGCGCCGATGCCGTGGCGGCGTTGATGCGCGTGCAGATCGCGCAGGAAAGCCACCACGCCCACCACGGCCTGTACGCCACCCAGCTGAACGTGCTAAAAGGCGCGGCCGCGCACGTCAGCGGCCAGGGGCTGTACGACATCGAACTCTCGGGCGGCGGCGACCGCTACGAAGCCCGAGCCCGGGCGCGCGCCGGTAGCGCGGCGGCCAGCGACAGCACCTGCGCGGTGCTGCACTTGCAGGTGCGCGACGGCTTGACCGAATACGCGCCCTCGGCGCGCTGCTGGAACCGCTGATGCGCCGCCGCGCACGGGGCCTGACCTTGCTCGAGCTGATGGTGGCGCTGGCCATCGTCGCCGTGCTGCTGACGCTGGCGCTGCCTTCGTTCGGCAGCATCGTGGCGCGGCATCGGCTGAAGGCCACCGCCGAGCAGCTGTCGGCGGACCTGGCCGAGCTGCGGCTGCTGGCCGCGCAGCGCGGCCAGGCACTGCATCTGGATGTGCAGCCGGGCGCGCAGTGGTGCTATGCGCTGACCACGCTCAGCGGCTGTGACTGCCGCGTCGCGCAGAGCTGCCAGCTGAAAACGGTGCGCGCGATCGATCATCCGGGCGTGACGCTGGTCGAAGGCCGCGAAATGCGGGTCGACGCGCACGTCGTCGGCCCCGTGCCGAGCAGCGGCCGCGCGCTGCTGCAGGGCAGCGAAGGCGCGACGCTGCGCGTGGGCCTGACGCCGCTGGGTCGACCGAAGGTCTGCGCGCCAAGTGCGGCGGTGCCGGGCTATCCGCGCTGCTGAGCGTGGCGGCACGGGGTGCGCCGGCCCCCGAGCACAAGTTCAGCGGCACCCAACGGGTTCAAGCAAGGAGCCGGTATCTTCCCCGACACGCAGCCGAAGGCGGCGCCGCTTCGGCGGCCGGCGCCCCCGGCCGGCGCTTGCCGTGAAACTCCAGCGGGTTCAGACGCGGCTCGCTCGGCCTCAGGCAATAGTCGCTCAGCGCCTGGGAATCGACCAGAAGTTGCGCATCCATGCATTTGGACGCCACGTCGGCGGCCTGCTGGCAAAGCCACATCTGCTCGAGCATCAGCTCAGCCCATGGGTTGTTGAAGTGGGTCATGTGTTCCTCCTGTTGCGGGTGCCCGCCACGCGGGCACCGGGTCATCGATCGGGTGGCGCAGGCACTGCCGCGACGCTCATTCGCCGGCAAAGTGCGACGCGCCCTGGCGAGCTGCCTGGAACATTGCCGCCGGCCGCTGTGGAGGTGTCCACGAAGGCCCACGCCATGCAGTGGCTGCGCCCGCGGATCGCACAGGGTGCACGCTGGCGGCGCGTGCCATCGGCAGTGCCAAGGCGGGTGGCCGCGGGTCGCGCACCCGGCCGGGAACAACCAGCATGTCGCAGCACGCCCGACGCAGCAAGCTGCCGATGCTGCCCAGCACGGCGGCGCCGACGCGCGAGCGCCGCTGTTTCGTCGCCACCACCAGGTCCGCACTCGAGGCCTGCGCCTGGCGCAGCGTGGCCGCCACGGGCGAGCCCCGGCCGAGCGCGAAGCTCATGCGCCGGCTGTCCAGCCCGAGCCGTGCCATGCTGCGGCGCATGCGCGCGACCAGCCCCGCTTCCTCCCTGGCGCGGCAGTCGCGGATGACGGATTCACACACTTCGGCGTCGCGCATCACCGTCTCCCCGGACGCATCGACGACGTGAAAGATCTGCAGATCGATCTCGGGAGCCAGCGCCGCGGCGACGACGGCGGCCGCATCCGAGGCGGGTGAAAAATCGGTCGGTACCAGGATGCGTTGATAGGCGCCGTCGGCCGCTTGCTTGACCACGAGCAACGGCCGCCGGCAGGCTTCGGCCAGTTGCCGCGCGGTCCTGCCGAGCACCAGCTCAACCAATGGATGCCTGCGGCGCTGGCCGACCACCAGCAAGTCCGCACGGTTCGATGCGCGGTACAGCTCTTCGAAGGTGTTGCCGCTGCGCACCTCGAGTTCCGCCGTGACGCCATGCACACGCCGCAACTGCGCAGCCAGCACGCGCATCCGTTCGCGGCGCTGGGCCGCCTGCAGGTCCAAATCGATCGCGGGTGCGAGCCAAGCACGCACGCGAGCGAACCGGGTCGGGTTGACGACGTGCACGATGCCCAGCCGCGCGCCGTGCCGCTGGGCCAGCAGCGCAGCGCGCTGCACGGCGTTGTTGGCCGGAGCCGAAAAATCGGTGGCCGCCAGGATGGACTTGAACAGGGTCATCTGAAATGCTCCTCATGAACCGAAACGCGGGCGCCACGCGGGCAGCCCAGCCCCCAAGCCAAGTGCGCACCGGATGGGATGCGCGGAACATCGATCGCCAGTGAAGGCGCGTGTTGTGGCGCCGTGCGCCGCGGGTGATCGCTACATCGCGGGGTCGCCGCTGGCCTCGGGCTGGAACAGGATGTCCAGAATCTCGCCCTCGCCTTCGGCCCCCGACGGTGTCGGCCAGCGCACGATGGCACCGACCTTCTGGCCGAGCAGACTCCAGCCCACCGGCGACAGCACCGAGACGCAGCCTGCGCTGGCGTCGGCTTCGGCCGGATAGCACAGCCTCAGCTCATTGCATGCACCGCTGCGCGCGTCCTTCAGCAGGACGAGCGAATGCATCGTCACCACGTCGGATGGCACCTGGCGCCAATGCACGATGTCGGCTTCGTCCAGAACCCGTTCGATGGGCAATGCGACAGAAGTCGTGGGCTTGCCGCCCTTGTAGCGGTGGACCAGGTTGGTGATGCGGACGTGGTCCAGCTCGGTGAGCGTGCGCTCGAGCGCCAATACTTCCATGGGGCAATCCTTCAGATGTGGCGCCTGCTCCGCATGAAGCAGACACAGGCAAACGCGCGGGCTATGGAGCTTTGGCCGGCCCGGCGATCTGAGGTTTGCGCAGTAGGGAGGAAGTGATCGCCGGGCTCAAGAATGTGCGGCCGGCGAAGGGCTGCGAGTTCCCATTGCGGCCGACGTTGCGCGGCGATGCACCGCGCCGCTGACCTTGGCGGTCAGCCGGCGAGGCGCGGCGCGCGAAGCTGAGAAGGCGATGGGGCACATGGCGCGCATTTTATCGGGGCAACCCTCGACAAGCAACTTCGCGCCGCGATGTCGCACCCGGGCGTAGGCGTATTGCCGAGGCAGCACCATCGCGCGGCGGGCACTACACCTGCATGTTCATGATCTCGCTGTAGGCCTGCACCAGCCGGTTGCGCACCTGCAGCGTGGCCTGGAAGCCGAGCTGCGACTTCTGCATCGCCACCATCGTCTGTTCTAGGCTGACGCTGGGGTTGTCGAGCTGCAGCTCGCGCTGCAGCGTCTGCGCTTCGGTCTGCGTGCGGCTCACCGACTTCAGCGCGTCGACCATCGCCGACTGGAAGCTCGTGCCGGCGGCGGCCTCGGTGCCGCGCGCCAGCGGCAGACCGTCGGGGCGCAGGCCCGCGCGCGCCACCGCCTGCGCGAAATCGAAGGGCTTGAGTTTCAGGTCCATGCGCGGTCCTTGTCGTGGCGCCAGTCTAGGGAACGGGGTGTATCGCGATGGCATGTAACTGATGCCGCTTTACTCGGCTTCTTGCGCTATAGCGCGCCGGGGGGCTGCCGAACAATCGCCGCCTACAGCCCGTCCCCGCAGCGCGTCGCCAAGCGGACCAGACATCACCCGGATTCCCTTCATGGACAATGCCATCGCGCCGCACCCGCCCCAGACCCTGGTTCCCCTGAATGTCGCCGCACCCGGTTTCGCGGCGCGACTGGCCGGGCTGCCAGCACGCTCGCTGCTGAGCCTGGGTATCGGCGTGGCGCTGCTGCTGGCCGTCGCGGTGGCACTGACGCTGCGCCAGGCCGAAGGCGACTACCGCGTGCTCTTTGCCGGCCTGTCCGACAAGGACGGCGGCGCGGTGCTGGCGCAGTTGTCGCAGATGAACATCCCCTACAGGCATGCCGACGGCGGCAGCGCCATCCTGGTGCCGGCCTCGCAAGTGCACGACGTGCGCCTGCGCCTGGCCTCGGCCGGGCTGCCCAAGGGCGCGGTCGGTGGCTTCGAGCTGATGGACAAGTCGTCCTTCGGCCAGACGCAGTTCCAGGAGCGGCTGAACTTCCAGCGCGGGCTGCAGGGCGAACTGGAGCGTTCGATCGGCTCGCTGGCGGCGGTGCAGGCGGCGCGTGTGCACCTGGCGCTGCCCAACCAGAACGGCTTCTTTCGCGAACAGCAAAAGCCCAGCGCCTCGGTGCTGCTGACCTTGCACCCGGGGCGCACGCTGGAACGCGCGCAGATCGCCGGCATCGTGCACCTGGTGTCGAGCAGCGTGCCCGAGCTGTCGCCCAAGGCGGTGAGCGTGCTCGACGGCAGCGGCGCGCTGCTGTCGGCGGGCGACGACAGCGGCAAGGGCCTGGACGCGCAGCAGCTGCAGTACGTGCAGCAGATCGAGTCCGGCTACCTGAAGCGTGTCATCGACATCCTGGAGCCGGTGCTCGGCCGCGACAACCTGCGTGCCAACGTCACCGCCGACGTGGACTTCACGCAGACCGAATCGACCAGCGAGGAATTCAAGCCCAACCAGGGGGACGCGCCGGCCACGGTCAAGCTGGTGCAGCGCAACGAGTCCAGCGCACCCGGCGCCAACGTGCCCAGCGGCGTGCCCGGTGCGGCCAGCAACCAGCCGCCGGTGCCGGCGACCGCGCCGCTGGCCGGCGGCGCGGCGCCGCTGCAGCCGGCGCAGGGCGGCTACGGCGGCGGCAGCCTCAAGCGCGACGCCGTCACGCAGTACGAGGTCGACAAGACGGTGCGCGTGACGCGCAATGCCACCGGCACGCTGAAGCGCCTGAACGCCGCGGTGGTGGTCAACCACCGCGTCAGCACCGACGCCAAGGGCAAGAGCACGAGCACGCCGCTGTCGGCCGAGGAGCTGGAAAAGATCACCGCGCTGGTGCAGCAGAGCCTGGGCTTCAACGCCGATCGCGGCGACTCGGTGCGCGTCATCAACGCGCCCTTCCGCGTCGAGCCGCCGCCGAAGGTGGAGCCGGTGCCGATCCACCAGCAGCCCTGGGTGCTGGACCTGCTGCGCGCCGCCGCGGCACCGCTGGCGCTGGCGCTGGTGGCGCTGGTCGTGGTGTTCAAGCTCATCCGCCCGGCGCTGAAGGTGGCGCTGACACCGCCGCCCGCGCCGCTGGGCGGCCAGCTCGACGTCGTCGCCGACAACCCCATCGCCCCCGCCGCGCTGCCGCCGCCGATGCCGATGGCGGCCTTGAACCCGCCGCCGCAGACCCACCAGAAGCTGGAAAGCGCGCGTGCCTTCGCGCAGCAGAACCCGGCGGCGGTGGCGCAGATCGTCAAAGACTGGGTCGGCAGCCCCGCCACCGCCCCCAAGGCGCCCTGAAGCGGCGGCCCAGGCGCATTCGACATGGACGACCAAGGCATCGAAAACGCCGCCATCCTGCTGATGTCGCTGGGCGAGGAACACGCCAGCGAGGTCTTCAAGCACCTGGCGCCCAAGGAAGTGCAGCGCATGGGCGAGACCATCGCGCGCATGAAGAGCGTCACCAACGACCGGCTCAACCAGGTGCTGGACAAGTTCCGCGAGGTCGCCGGCGACAAGAGCATGCTGGTCGAGGACACCGACGAGTACGTGCGCTCGGTGCTCAAGCGCGCGCTCGGCGAGGACAAGGCCAACCTGCTGCTCGACCGCATCCTGCAGGGCGCCGACGTCAGCGGCATCGAAAGCCTCAAGTACATGGAGCCGTCGGCGGTGGCCGAGCTGATGCGCCACGAGCATCCGCAGATCGTCGCCGCCATCCTGGTGCACCTGGAAAGCGACCATGCGGCCGAGGTGCTGAAGGTCTTCAGCGAGCGCCAGCGCAACGAGGTGCTGGTGCGCGTGGCCACGCTCGACGGCATCCAGCCGTCGGCGATGCGCGACCTGAACGAGGTGCTGAACCAGGTGCTCGCCGGCAGCGACCGCGTCAAGAAGTCCAACCTGGGCGGCGTCAAGCCGGCGGCCGAGATCCTGAACATGCTGGGCGCGACGCTCGAGACCTCGGTGCTGGACTACATCCGCGCCAACGACAACGAGCTGGCGCAAAAGATCCTGGACAACATGTTCACCTTCGACGACCTGGAGCGGCTGGACGACCGCGGCATCCAGTCGCTGCTGAAGGAGGTGCAGTCCGAGTCGCTGGTGATCGCGCTGAAGGGCGCCACGCCGGAGCTGCGCGAGAAGATCTTCAAGAACATGTCCACCCGCGCCGCCGAGGCGCTGCGCGAGGACATGGAATCGCGCGGCCCGGTGCGCGTGGCCGAGGTCGAGGCCGAGCAGAAGGAACTGCTGAAGGTGGTGCGGCGGCTGTCCGACGAAGGCGTGATCATGATCGGGGGCGGCGGTGACGACGAATTCCTCTAAGAGCGGCTTCCGCAACGTGCCGCCGCCGCAGGGCCAGGGCACGGCGCGCGCGGCCACGCCCTATTCGCGCTTCATCCCGCGCGAGGAACTCGGCGCTTTCGCCGCCTGGAGTCCGCACACGCTGAACGCCGAGCTCGACCCGGCCGCGCCGGCCGCCGACGGCGCAGCGAACATGGCGCCGGCCGAGACGCCTGCCGTGCAGGCACAGGTGGCCGCGGCGCGCCAGGCTGGCTACCAGGACGGCTACCGCGACGGCCTGGTGGCGCTGGACAGCTTCAAGCAGTCCTTCGCCGCGCAGATGGCGTCGCAGCTGGGCCCGCTGCTGCACAGCTTCGGCACGCAGATCGACGCGCTGGAACAGCAGATGGCGCAGGCCGTGGCCCAGGCCGCGGTGATGCTGGCGCGGCGCGTGGTGCGCGCCGAGATCGAGACCCAGCCCGAACACGTGGCCGAGGCCGCGGCGCAGGCGGTCAACGCGGTGCTGCAGAGCGCGCGCCACATCCGCGTGCTGGTGCATCCGCAGGACCATGCGCTGGTTGCCGCCGGCGCGGCCGAGGCCCTGGAAGCGCGCGGCGCGCGGCTGCTGGCGCAACCGGGCATCGAACGCGGCGGCTGCCTGATCGAATCCGACCTGGGCCAGGTCGACGCGCGCATCGCCACGCGCTGGCGCCAGGCTGCCGCGGTGCTGGGCAGTGAGCTGCCCTGGGATGACGACAACGCGGAGCGCTCGCCTTGAGCCCCCATCAGCCGAGTTCCGCCGAGCAGCGCACGGCGCAGTGGACGCGCTACCTCGCGGATCTGCAGGACTATGCCGCGCTGCCGCAGCCGCTGCCCAGCAGTGGCACGCTGGTGCGCGTCACCGGCCTGGTGCTCGAAGCCGCCGGCGTGCGTGTGCCGGTGGGCTCGATCTGCGAGGTGCGTGCCGACGGCCAACCGGCGGTGGCGGCCGAGGTGGTCGGTTTCAACGGCGACCGCGCCTTCCTCATGCCCACCGGCGAACTGCAGGGCCTGACCAGCGGCGCGCTGGTGCAGCCGCTGCCGGCGCCGCATGCCGCGCCGGCCTTCGGCGTGGAGAACCACCCGTGGCGGCGCAGCGAGGACCGCGGCCTGCACCTGCCGATGGGCGAAGGCCTGCTCGGCCGCGTCGTCGACGCGCACGGCCGGCCGCTGGACCGCATGGGGCCGCTGCAGGACGTGCGCACCGAGCCGATGGTGCGCCGCGCCATCAACGCCATGGACCGCGACCCGGTGCGCACCCCGCTGGACACCGGCGTGCGCGCCATCAACGCGCTGCTCACCGTCGGACGCGGCCAGCGCCTGGGCCTGTTCGCCGGCACGGGGGTGGGCAAGAGCGTGCTGCTGGGCATGATGGCGCGCTACACCGCGGCCGACGTCATCGTCGTCGGGCTGATCGGCGAGCGCGGCCGCGAGGTCAAGGAGTTCATCGAGGACATCCTCGAGGAAGAGGGCCGCGCACGCAGCGTGGTGGTGGCGGCGCCGGCCGATGCCGCGCCGCTGGTGCGCATGCAGGGCGCCAACTACGCCACCGCCATCGCCGAACACTTCCGCGACCGCGGCCGCCACGTGCTGCTGCTGATGGACAGCCTGACGCGCTATGCGATGGCGCAGCGCGAGATCGCACTGGCCATCGGCGAACCGCCGGCCACCAAGGGCTACCCGCCGAGCTGCTTTGCCAAGCTGCCGCAGCTGGTGGAACGCAGCGGCAACGGCCTCGGCGGCCAGGGCTCGATCACGGCCTTCTACACCGTGCTCAGCGAGGGCGACGATCCGCAGGACCCGATCGCCGATGCCGCGCGCGGCATCCTCGACGGCCACGTGGTGCTGTCGCGCGAGCTGGCCGAGGCCGGGCACTTCCCGGCCATCGACGTGGAACGCTCGATCTCGCGCGTGATGGGCAGCGTGGCCAAGCGCGAGCAGGTGGCGGCGGCACGGCGCGCGCGCCAGCTGCTGGCGCGCTACAACAAGGCGCGCGACCTGATCCAGCTGGGCGCCTACGTGGCCGGACACGACGCCGAGCTCGACGAAGCGGTGCGCCTGCACGTGCCCTTGAGTGCGCTGCTGCAGCAGGACATGCACGAACCCGCGGCGCTGGACGACAGCTTCGCGCGGCTGTGCGAGGTGATCGAAGCATGATCCGGCGTGGGGCCGTCCCAAGCAGGTTCGCGCCCCACGGGCCGCGAAGCGGCCTCGGCGAGGCCGTGGGGGCCGGCGCCCCAGGCGCCATGAGAACCCCATGACGACGCAGAGGGTGGAATCGCTGCAGATGCTGATGCAGCGCGAACAGCAGCATTGCGACCAGGCGCAGTCGGCACTGCAGCGCGCCGACGAAGGCGCGCGCCGCGCGCGCGAGCAGTGCGAACAGCTGCTGGCCTACCGCGGCGAGTACGAGCTGCGCTGGTCGGCGCAGTTCCACCAGGGCGGCACGATGGACATCCTGATGTGCTACCGCAGCTTCATGCAGCGCCTGGATCAGGCGGTGGCGATGCAGAGGCGCCAGGCCGAGTTGGCCGAGCGCCACCGGGCGCAGGCGCGCCAGCGGCTGCTGGAATGCGAACGGCAGCTGGCCTCGGTGCGCAAGCTGCTGGAGCGGCGCATCGCCGAGCTGGCGCAATTGGGTCGGCAGCGCGAGCAGAAACAGACCGACGAGCAGGCGCAGCGCATGCGCTGGAACAACACCCAGCGCGACCAGCTGCTGCCGTATTGACCCTCACCGAGATCGACCCCCACGCATGCTGAACCTCGCCACTCCCGTTGCCGCCGGCCCGCTGGCCGCGATGGCCCTGCCCGGCAGTGTGCCGCCCGATGGCGATACCGGACCCGCCTTCGCCCAGGCGCTGGACCAGGCCACCACGCAGCTGCGCGAGGCGAAGCCCGGCGATGCTGGTGAGTTGGAACTGCTGCGCACGCTGGCCGACCCCGCGATGCCGTCGCCGCCCGGCGAGGCGCGGCCCGGCACCGCCCCGCGCGACGCAAGCCCGCACAAGGTCGATGCGGCCGAGTGCCTGATCGAGACCCCGACCGACACACGCGTCGTCGGTGCTGCCCCGAAACCGGACGAACGGCTGCTGGCGTCGCCAATATCTGCCGACGACGGCGTGCCGCAGCCTCCCGCCGAGGACGATGCCCCGCCGCCAGAGCTGCTCTGCTGGGTGGCTAGCCTGCCGCTGCCGCCGCCCGCGCCCACGCTCGCGCCGGTGGCGGAGGCGGCCGAGCCCAAGGTCACGCCGCCGACAGCACGCCCGGAGGCTGCCGCGGTGATCGCCGCCGCGGTCACGACACCGACAGCGACGACGCCCACGCCCGTCGAGACCATCGCACGCACGGACATCACGCTACCCGTTTCCGCCGCCGCCCCTGCAATGCCGCAGGCCACATCGGCCCGCAAGACCGAGGCACCGGGCCCGCGCGGCCCGCTGCCCGCCACCACCGAAGGCAGCGGCCCGCGGGTGGACGCCGGCGGCTGGCTGCAGGCACTGGCCGCGCAGCGCGAGGGCCCCATCGCGCCGGTGGCGGAGGCGGCCGAGCCCAAGGTCACGCCGCCGACAGCACGCCC
>CAYUPF010000075.1:0-3947 GCA_964446545.1 uncultured Rubrivivax sp. | reverse complement strand
CGCCGGCGGCTGGCTGCAGGCACTGGCCGCGCAGCGCGAGGGCCCCATCGCGCCGATGCGGCCCGTCACCGACAACGCCCTGCCCCTATCGTCCCTGCCGGGCAGCGTGGGCGGCCCGCTGCCACGACCGCCGGAGGCCGGCACGGCGCTGCAGGCCGAGGTGCGCGCCGAGCTGGGCTCGAAGGAATTCGCGCCAGCCCTGGGCTCGCAGCTCAGCGTGCTGGTGCGCAACGGCATCGAACACGCGCAACTGAAACTCAACCCCGCGGAGATGGGGCCGATCGAGGTGCGCATCAGCATCGACGGCCACCAGGCGCAGGTGGACTTCAGCGCCGCGCAAGCGCACACGCGCCAGGCACTGCAGGACGCCGTGCCGGCGCTGGCCACGGCGCTGCGCGAACAGGGCCTGACGCTGACCGGCGGCGGCGTCTTCGAGCAGCCGCGCGATTCTCGTGGCGAAGCCTCGGCCCATGACGGCCGTCACGCCCCGGCGAACGCGCCGCGTGCGCTAGACGACGCACTGCCCGCGCCCGCCGCGCGGTTGCCGCGCGCCACCGGCGTGCTCGATCTGTACGCCTGATTCACTTCAAGCGAACCGGCGTCCGATGTCGAGGATCGAGTGACGGGATCGGGGCGAAGCGGCTGGATGCAAACTTCTTCACCGCAGCTGCGGTGAACGACTTCGGCATGACGCCGAACAGCCGCTGCGCCGCCGGCCGACGAACCCCCTGCGGTTGACCGCAACCGGCATCAGTCCAGTCCGACGCGCGCCAGCACCCTTTCGATCAGCCGCCAATCGGCGGCGATCTGCTTGTCCAGCACCAGCGCCGCGATGCCGTGCACCAGCGCCCAGGCGCGCAGCGCGGCGGCCTTGCGCTCGGCCTTCGGCGTGCCGGCGGGAACCAGCGCCTCGATGTCCTGGCGCAGATCGCGCATCGCGGCCGGCACGCTGTCGAGCCGGGCCTCCAGCGGGTCGCCGTCGTGGGCGGCGCTGAACACCAGCCGGAACAGCGCCGGGTTGTCGACCGCGAAGCGCACGTAGGCCATGCCGCTGCCCAGGAAACCGGCCGGGCCGCCGCCGGCCGCGCGCGTGGCTTGGCGCTGCGCCTGCGCCAGCCGCTCCAGGCCCTCGTGCGCCAGCGCTGCCATCAGCGCGTTCTTGTCCGGGAAGTGCCGGTAGATCGCCGCCGCACTGACGCCGACCTCGCGCGCCAGCTCGCGCAGGCCCAGGTCGTCGGCGGTGCGTGAGCGCAGCAGCCGCAGCCCGGCCTCGAGCAGCGCGCTGCGCAGGTCGCCGTGGTGGTAGGCCTGTCTTGGCGCAGGGGGTCTGGCGGGCGGTGCGGCGGGTCTGGTGCTCATCCCAAGATTGTATGTTGACAGCGTTCACTTCGAGCGGCATCATGACTCAATGTGAACATGGTTCACATTGCCCATCCCCCAACCGTTCACCCTTCACCGACCGGAGGAACTCCTCATGGCCAGCACGCTGGAAAACACGATCCGCAAGACCCTCACGCAGGGCGCCGCCGCGCTGCACCGCTTCAACCGCGAGCGCATGTCCGCGCCGGCCCGGCCGAACCCCTACCTGAGCGGGCCGAACCGGCCGCTGGAACACGAATACACGCTGGAGCGGCCGGTGGTGCACGGCCGCATCCCGCCCGGGCTGGACGGCTGCTACGCGCGCATCGGGCCGAACCCGGTCGTCAAGGTCAACCCGGCCAACCACCACTGGTTCATCGGCGACGGCATGGTGCACGGCGTGCGGCTGCAAGGCGGCCAGGCGCTGTGGTACCGCAACCGCTGGGTGCGCTCGACGCAGGTCAGCCAGGCGCTGGGCGAGGCGCCGAAGCCGGGGCCGCGCAACGGCAGCGACACCGTCAACACCAACGTGCTGTCCTTCGCCGGCAAGCCCTGGGCGCTGGTGGAAGCCGGCGGCTATCCGGTGCAGCTGGATGCGCTGCTGGACACGGTGGCGCACGACCCCTTCGGCGGCAGCCTGAAGGGATCGTTCTCGGCGCACCCGCATCTGGACACCGCCACCGGCGCGATGCATGCCATCTGCTACGGCGCGCTCGACCCGAACACGCTGCGCCACGTGGTGGTGGGGCCGGACGGTCGCGTGCAGCGCGAGGAGCCGATCGCCGTGCAGCACGGCCCGAGCGTGCACGACTGCATGATCACCGAGCACTACGTTATCGTGCTGGACCTGCCGGTGACCTTCTCGATGCCACGCTACCTGGCCGGCTACGGCTTCCCCTATGCGTGGAACCCGGCGCACCCGGCGCGCGTGGGCGTGCTGGGCAAGACGGCGCCGGGCAGCGACATCGTCTGGTGCGAGGTCGAGCCCTGCTACGTGTTCCATCCCTGCAATGCCTTCGAGACCGGCGACGGCCGCATCACGCTGGACGTGGTGGCGCACCCGACGATGTTCAGCGACAGCCGCGTCGGGCCGTCCGCCGGCGGCGCGAAGTTCGAGCGCTGGACCCTCGACACCGCGGCGCGCCGGGTGTCGCGGCAGGTGGTGGACGCGCAACCGCAGGAGTTCCCGCGGCCGGACGAGCGCTTCATCGGCAAGCCCTACCGCCACGCGTACACGGTGCAGCTCCAGGACGACGGCAGCGGCGAGTTCGTGCCCGACCAGGTGCTGATCCATCACGACCTGCACGCCGGCACGCGCCGGGTGCACGATTTCGGGCCGGGCCGCCTGGCCAGCGAATTCGTGTTCGAGCCGCGCCACGCGGATGCCGCCGAGGGCGACGGCTGGCTGATGGGCTACGTGGTCGACGCCGCGCAGGGCCGCAGCGAGTTCCTGATCCTGGACACACAGGATTTCGGCGGCGCGCCGGTGGCGGCGGTGCAGATACCGCACGCCATCCCGCTGGGCTTCCACGGCAACTGGATGCCGGGGGCGCCGCGCGCTTGAGCGGCGCCACGGCCGGCAGGCGCCGCGGCGCCCCCGCCCGGGCGCGAGACGGCCGGGTTTAGGCTGCTTTTCGCGCCTTCCTCCGCAGGGGGCGGTTTCCATAATCGTCCGCAGGTGAGCTGACGCGCGGCCCGAGGGCCGCGCCAGGTTCTGCAACCCCGGAGGTTCCATGTCCACTGCCGCGACCGTCGACGGCGCAGCGCCCGTCAAGTCAGGCAAGAAGAAGCTGATCCTGGTGCTCGCGCTGGCGCTGCTGTTGCTGGCGGCGGGCGGCGGCGGCCTGGTGCTCTGGCTCAAGGCCAAGGCGCACGCGGCGCAGGAAGCGGATGAGGCGGACGGCGCCGGCGAGGAAGCCGGCGCCAAGTCGTCGGCGAAGCGCGACCCGAAGGTGGTGCCGGTGTTCGCGGCGCTGGACAGCTTCACCGTCAACCTGGCCGACCGCGAGGCCGAGCGCTACGCGCAGGTCGGCATCTCGCTGGAACTGGCCGACGCCAAGGGCGGCGAGCGCATCAAGGCGTTCATGCCGGCCATCCGCAACAACATCCTGATGGTGCTGGCGCACAAGCGTTCATCGGACCTGCTGGACCGCGCCGGCAAGGAGAAGCTGGCCGACGAGGTGCTGCGCGAGACCGAACGCGCGCTCGGGCTGGAGCCGCTGCAGCCCGGATCGACGGCGCGGCGCGGCGCGGACGCCGAAGCCCGGCCGGTGCGTGCGGTGCACTTCTCCAACTTCATCATCCAGTGATCCGCGGCAGCGACGCATGAATCAGCAGATCCTCACGCAGAACGAGGTCGACGCACTGCTGCAGGGCATCACCGGCGAGAGCCAGGCGCTGGAGCAGGAGGATGGGTCGTCCGAAGGCGGCACGCGCGCCTACGACCTGGCCAACCAGGAACGCATCGTCCGTGGCCGCATGCCGACGATGGAGGTGATCAACGAACGCTTCGCGCGCAACATCCGCGTCGGCCTGTTCAACCTGATCCGCAAGAGCCCCGAGGTCTCGATCGGCGGCATCAAGGTGCA
>CAYUPF010000074.1:0-18808 GCA_964446545.1 uncultured Rubrivivax sp. | reverse complement strand
GCATGCGCTTGACCGTGCTGGCGTCGCGGCCGATGAACAGCCGCCCCGGCGTGGGCCTGGTGCAGTCGCGCTGGGAGCTCTTCAACCAGCAGCGCGAGGCGGTGCTGTCGATGGAAGGCTGGGGCATGTACCGCATGAAAAAGGCCGCGCCGTGAAACCCCGGCGCGGCCCTCGACCGAAGCGGCTGCGGCTTACTTGTAGCCCACCCGGTCCAGCATCTGCTGCACCTGCGTCTGGTTGGCGCCAGCCAGCGCGATCGGCAGGTTGTCGATCTTGAAGGTACCCATCGCCTCCAGCGCCGGGTTGTCCTTGACATTCACCGTCGCCACCGCCGGCCATTCGTTGTTGCCGTTGGCGAAGTAGACCTGGGCCTCGTCGCTGGCCAGGTACTCGAGGAAGCGCACCGCCTCGGCCTGGTTCTTGGCGTGCTTGGCCACCGCGCCGCCGGCGATGTTGACGTGCGTGCCCCAGCTGTCCTGGTTGGGGAAGACGAAGCCGACCTTCGACACCACCTCAACGTCCTCGGGCTTGGTGGATCGCATCAGCCGCGCCAGATAGTAGCTGTTGGTCAGCGCGATCGCACATTCGCCCGAGGCCGCCGCCTTGATCTGGTCGGTGTCGCCGCCCTTCGGCGGGCGCGCCATGTTGTCGACCACGCCTTTCAGCCAGGCCTCGGTGGCCTGCGGCCCCAGGTGCTGCAGCATCGCGCCGAACAGCGTCAGGTTGTAGGGGTGCGAGCCGGAGCGCGTGCACACCTTGCCCTTGTTCTTCGGGTCGCCCAGTTCCTGGTAGGTGTCGACGTCGGCGCGCTGCACCGCCGCCTTGTTGTAGACGATGATGCGCGCGCGTGTCGAGAAGCCGAACCACTGCGGGCCGCCGCCGTCGCTGGCGTCGCGCAGGTGTGCCGGGATGCGCTGCTGCAGCAGCGCCGAATTCACCGGCTGGAACAGGCCCTCGGATTCGGCCTTGGTCAGCCGCGCCGCGTCCACCAGCAGCACCACGTCGGCCGGGCTGGCCGCGCCCTCGGCCTTCAGCCGCGTCACCACGCCGGCGTCGTCGGCATCGATGCGGTTGATCTTGATGCCGGTGGCCTTGGTGAAGTTGGCGTACAGCGCCTCGTCGGTCTGGTAGTGGCGCGCCGAGTACAGGTTCAGCACCTTGTCCTGGGCGGTGGCGGCCAGCGAAGCGCCGGCCAGCAAGGCGGCCACGAGCAGCCGCAGCGGGTGTTTGGGGTGGGCCATGTTTCGGTCTCCCGGGGTGTCTGGAAGCGGCGATTCTAGATGCAACGCGAACCATTCCTATTGCGTTTCATCATTCTCCGCGCAGATGATCGGGCAGGCGATGATCGCCCCCATGTCCACCCGCGAACTGCTGGCCTGCCGCGACTTCATGCGCCTGTGGTGGGCGCGCCTGGCCGGCGTGGCCGCCAGCCAGATGCTGATGGTGGCCATCGGCTGGCAGATGTACGACCTGACCGGCTCGGCCTGGGACCTGGGCCTGGTGGGGTTGCTGCAGTTCCTGCCGGCGCTGGCGCTGGTGCTGGTGGCCGGCCACGTGGTCGACCGACACCACCGCGCACGCATCGTCGCGCTGTGCGTGGCGCTGCAGGCCGGGGTGGCATTGGCGCTGACCGCCGCACCTTTCGACGGCCTGTCGCAGCGCACGCTGCTGCTGGCGCTGTCGGTGGTGCTGGGCGCCGTGCGCGCCTTCCAGATGCCGGCGCAGCAAGCGCTGGTGCCGCTGCTGGTGCCGCCCATGCTGCTGCCGCGCGCCATGGCCTTCTCGTCGGCCGGACTGCAGGGCGCCATCATCGCCGGGCCGGCGCTGGGCGGCTTCGTCTACGTCGCCGGCGCGCCGGTGGTCTACGGCCTGTGCGCCGCGCTGTTTGCGCTGGCCTCGGTGCTGTGCCTGCGCATCCGCCATGCCGACCCGCCGCCGGGCGAGCCGCTGAGCCTGCACACGCTGCTCGCCGGCGTGCGCTACGTGCAGCAGAACAAGGTGGTGCTGGGCGCGATCTCGCTGGACCTGTTTGCCGTGCTGCTGGGCGGCGCGGTGGCGCTGCTGCCGATCTTCGCCAAGGACATCCTGCATGTCGGGCCCTGGGGCCTGGGGCTGCTGCGCGGCGCGCCGGCGCTGGGCGCGCTGGCGATGTCGGTGCTGTTGACGCGCTGGCCGATCGCACGCCATGCCGGTGCCAAGCTGTTCGCCGCCATCGCCGTATTCGGCCTGGCGACCGTGGTCTTCGCTCTGTCCACCTCGTTCGCGCTGTCGATGCTGGCGCTGTGCGCCACCGGCGCGGCCGACATGGTGAGCGTGGTCGTGCGCCAGACGATGATCCAGCTGGAAACGCCCGACGCGATGCGCGGGCGCGTCAGCGCGGTGGCCTCGGTGTTCATCGGTGCATCCAACCAGCTGGGCGAGTTCGAGTCCGGCGCCACCGCGGCGCTGTTGGGGCCGGTCGGCTCGGTGCTGCTGGGCGGCGCCGGCACGCTGCTGGTGGCGGCGCTGTGGTGTCGCTGGTTTCCGGGGCTGGCGCGGCGCGATGCCTTGGTGCAGGACGGCAAAGGCTAGATCAGCGCGTCGGCCTTCAGCAGCGACTCCAGGCACTGGTCGCGGATGCCGTAGAACGCTTTTACCTCACGCACCTGCTCCAGCAGCTTGTCCTTCGCCGCCGGCTGCGCGCGCTTCACCGCCAGGATCATCTTGTTCTTGGCGGTATGTTCCAGCGACACGAATTCGAAGACCTGCGTGTCGTAGCCGCAGGCGTCGAGCAGCAGCGCGCGCAGGCCGTCGGTCAGCATCTCGGCCTGCTGGCCCAGATGCACGCCGTGCTGCAGGATCGGCCGCAACGGGTGCGGGCTGAGCAATTGCGGGCGCAGCTGCTTGTGGCAGCAAGGCGCACAGCAGATCAGCGAAGCGCCGCCGCGAATGCCCATGTGAATGGCGTGATCGGTGGCCGTGTCGCAGGCGTGCAAGGCGATCATCACGTCCACAGGACGCGGCGCGTAGCTGCCCACGTCGCCCTGCTCGAAGCGCAGGCCCTGCAGGCCGAGGTGCGCGACGATGCCGTTGCACAGCTCGACCATGTCGGCGCGCAGCTCGACGCCAGTGATCTGCGCGTCACGGCCCAGCCCGTGCTGCAGATGGTCGTGCAGCGCGAAGGTCAGGTAGCCCTTGCCCGAGCCGAAGTCCAGCACCTCGATGCGCGGCTGCGTGGCCAGCTTCGATGCCACCAGCGCCGCGCCGATGACCTCCAGGAAGCGGTTGATCTGCTTCCACTTGCGCGCCATCGCCGGCACCAGCCGCTGCTGCGCATCGGTGACGCCCAACTGGCCCAGGAACGGCCGGTCCAGCGTCAGCGCTCGCTGCTTCTCGCGGTTGTGCGCCGCCGGCGCGGCGGCGGGCGGCGTGCCGCGCCGGCCCACGCGCAGGCTCCAGCGACCTTTGCGGCTCAACGCCAGCTGCAGTTCCTCGTCCGGCGTGTGCAGGTGCGCATTGCCGAAGCCCCGCGGCCCGAGCAGGGTGCGCAGTTCGTGCAATCCCTCGGCCGGCGCCAGGTTCTTGGTCACATCGCGACGCTCGTGGCTGTAGACGAAGCTCAGCTGCGGCTGGCCGCGCAGCTCGATCGCACGCGCCGTCACGCGCTTCAGATCGGGCAACGGCCCGCGGTAGCCGGACAGCAGCAGCCGCTCGAAGCGTGCGTCGCGCAGCGCGATCTCGCACGCGGCGATGAAACGCTCCATCGCCGCTGGGTTCGCGGCGGCATCGTTCAGGCTCATGGCCCGATGGTGCCAGACGCGGCGCCTTCAGCCGTCCCGCTGCAGGCGCAGGATGCGGCCCTCGTCGCCGAGCCGGTAGATCCAGCCGTCCGCACCCTGGCGCATGTCGCGCACGCGCTGGCCTGCTACGCCGCCAGCACCACCTCGGCGGGTGCGGCCAGGCGCTCCAGCACTCGATGCAGGTCGATGCGGCCGCGCAGGACAGCCGTCATCTTGCCGGTGCACAGCTCGCCGATGCGCTCGAAGCCGAACCACTCGTAGCCATCCATTTCCGGCAGGCGCCGGTCGGTTCCCCACTGCGCGAAGTGGCTGTCGCAGCGCAGCGACGCCACGTCGAAGCGCGGCATCAGCGTCGCGAACAGATGCAGATCCTTCTTCGGCCGGTAGTCGAAGCGGCCCAGCTCCAGCAGCGCCGCGGCCTCGAATTGCAGGCCGGTTTCCTCGCGCGTCTCGCGCAGCGCCGCCTGCAGCGGGCTTTCATCGTCGTGCATGCCGCCCTTGGGCAGGTCCCAGTGGTCCTGGCCGGTGACGTGGCACAGCAGCAGCTCGCGCTGCGCATTCAGGATCAGGATGCCGCAACTCAGGCGGCGGGCGGTGAATGGATCCATGTCGTAGGGCAGGCTCATGTTCCACAGGTGCGGCGCTTCGGTCCGTCTTCAACGGCGGCGGCGGCCATCCGGTTGATAGCGGCTCACGGGCAAAACGCACGACCCGTGCCAGCACAGCATGCCAGCGCGCCGTTTCGGCAATGTGTCGAGAAGCGGCGCATTGCGCCGCCGTCTTCAGCGCAGCGGGATCTTCGTCGCCGCGTCCACGGCCACCACGCCGACGCTGTTCTGCGGCGAGCCCTCGATCACCCGGTCCGAATAGGTCAGGTACACCAGCGCGTTGCGCCTGACGTCGACCATGCGCACCACGCGCAGCTTCTTGAAGACCAGCGAGATGCGCTCGGTGAACATGTCCTCCTGCTTGGGCAGCGGGTTGGCGATGCGGATCGGCGCTACCTGCACGCAGGCGATCGACGCCTCGGCCTTGTCCTCGGCCAGCCCCAGCCCGCCCTTGATGCCGCCGGTCTTGGCGCGTGATACATAACAGGTGACGCCGACGACCTTGGGGTCGTCGTAGGCCTCGACGATGATCTTGTGGTCCGGCCCGATCCACTGGAATACCGTGTCGACCTCGCCGATGAGCTCGGCGTTGGCTGCAGTGGCCCCGGCCAGCAAGGCCAGGGCGACGAGTTTCTTGTTCATGACGTTCCTCCGCTGGGGCGCGTAGCCTAGCGCCCTTCGCGCACTCCGAGGTCCGACATGCCCACCCCCGCCACCGACTGGCCTGCCCTGGTCGACGAACTGAACCGCCTGCTACGCCTGAAGACCACGCCCATCGGCATGAAGCTGTTCGAGCGCGTCGAGGACATGCAGGCCATTCCCAAGCTGCGCCGCCCGGGCGCCATCCACACGACCGACCAGATCGTCGCGCAGGCGGCACGCCTGGGCTTCACCGTCGGCATCACGCGCGAGGATCTGGTCGGCGCGCAATGCGGCGCGGTCATCGGGTTGCACCCTCAGGACGAAGACTGGCTGTCCGGCCGGGCGATGGCCGGCGTGTGGTTCGCCACGGTCGAGGACTCGGCCGCGCACCAGCGCGCGATGAGTGTGGTCCCGCATGGCCGCTACAAGGCGCTGGCGGTGTCGCCGCTGGCCAGCGGCCGGCTCGACCCGCCGGACATCTGCCTGGTCTATGCCACACCGGGGCAGATGATCCTGCTGATCAACGGCCTGCAGTGGGCCGGCTACGAACGCTTCGACTGGAGCGTGGTCGGCGAATCCTCCTGCGCCGACAGCTGGGGCCGCGCACTGGCCACCGGCCAGGCCAGCCTGGCTATCCCCTGTTATGCCGAGCGGCGCTACGGCGGCGTGCCCGACGACGAGCTGCTGATGGCGCTGCCGCCGGCCGACCTGCCCAAGGCCATCGCCGGCATGCAGGCGCTGGCGAAGAACGGCCTGCGCTATCCGATCCCGCCCTACGGCATCCAGGCCGATGCGCGCGCCGGCCTGGGCGCCAGCTATCCAGCCAAGGTCTGAGCTGCCGCTACTGGGCCGGGAAAACGCGGCTGTTCCACACAGTGCACTGCCGCCGGGCCACGTAGTCTGTGCCCGTGCTGCAATCCCTGCTCCAGCGCTTTCGCCCCAAGCCCGCGCCGCCGCCGGCCCGGCCGCGCGCGGTGGCGTGGCCGATGCCTTCGGCCAGTGCCACGCCGGCGCTGCCCTTCGGCACCGGTGCACGCCGCCCGCTGGTGTCGGCGCAGGGGCGCCTTGCCGGCTTCGAGTTTCAGATCGGCGCCGCCATGCTCGGCCGCCTGCAGGGCCCGGCGGCGACGGCCTACACCACCAACCTGCTGGGCGCGATGCGCCTGTGCTGCCAGCAGGGCCTGGGCGCGCTGGCCGAACTGCCGGCCAGCTGGCTGGCGCAAGGCGCGCAGGACAAGGACCTGGCACAAGGCATGCACCTGCTGCTGCGCGCCGATGCGCTGTTCGAGGATACCGAGGCCACCTGTACGCTGCTCTCGCGCCTGCGCCGCGCCGGTGTGCGGGTCGGCTGGAGCCCGCGCTCCACACCCGCCGTGCCACAGGCCGCGGGCCGGCCCGACTTCATGCCGCTGCCGGCACCGGCCACGCCCGACGCCAAGGCCTGGCAGCAGGCCGTGCACGCCGGCAGCGAGCGCTGGCCCGACATGCCGCTGCTGCTGCTGGAGCTGCCCGCGGTGGACGTGATGGAAAGCGTGCTCGGCCCGCCGATCCTGTGGGCCGCCTGCACCATCGGCGCCTGCAACGAACCGGCGCGCGCGCAAGCGCTGCCACCGCAGGCACAGCGTGCGCTGCGCCTGCTGAACCGGCTGTTGCACGACGAGGACCATGCCGCGGTGGTCGACGACATCAAGGCCGACGCCGCGCTCAGCCTGCGTCTGCTGCAGTACCTGAACAGCGCCGGTGCCCTGCCGGGACGCGAGCTCGATTCCATCGAGCAGGCGGTGCTGCTGCTGGGCCGCGACGCGCTCTACCGCTGGGTGGCGCAGATGCTGGTACGCATGTCGCCGCCGCGCCCGGCCGCGCATGCGCTGCAGGCCACCGCGCTGGCGCGCGCACGG
Organism: uncultured Rubrivivax sp.; assembly: GCA_964446545.1. GTDB lineage: Bacteria > Pseudomonadota > Gammaproteobacteria > Burkholderiales > Burkholderiaceae_C > Rubrivivax. The sequence continues at coordinate 11,881 of CAYUPF010000074.1, read as the reverse complement.
CTGTTCGAATTGTTGGCGCGTGCCAGCCAGGCGCCGAGCCCCGGCGCGCTGTACCTGCTGGGCCTGGCGACGATGCTGCCGCTGCTGATGCAATGTGGCATCGACGAGGCCGCCGACGCCATGCACCTGGCGCCGGCTGCGGTGCAGGCGCTGCGTCGGCAGGGCGGGCCATGGCAGTCGTACATCGGGCTGCTGCAGGCGCTGGAAGCGGCCGACATGCCCGCCACCGAAGCCGCCTCCGCCCCTTTCGGCGGGCACGAGCGCGTGCTCGCCTGCTGGGCCGAGGCCTGGCAGTCGATCTAGGGTCCGCCCTCGGGCCTTGGAGTCGGGCCTTCCCGCTGAGCGACCTGACGGCCGCGCACCGCTGGAACATGCTGGTCAAGCGCAAGGAGGCGCTGGACTTCGGCGCCTTCGACAGGATGGCCGGCTGAGAAGCCGGCGCGGCCGCGCCGATGGATCAAAATCCACGGTTCCACGCCGAATCGCCCCCTTGCCCCAGCCCCTCCCTCCACGCCGCCGCCGGACCCCACGCCCGGCCGCACCCGCCCTGCCCGGCAACCCGACGCCGGCGCGCGTGCGCCGCCGACCGCGGCGCAGTCCGGCCGTCGCGACGCCGTTGGCGCAGCCCGCAGCAGCCGTCGCCGACGCGGCCGCCGAAAGCCGCCGCCAACTGGCGCGCAGCCAGGGCCTGCGCCTGCTGCGCGGCGCAGGCGGCCTGGCGCTGCAGGCGGTGCGGCTGCCCGAACCCACCGCCCGCGTGGTTGCCGCCTTCATGCCGCTGACACGGCTGATGGCGCAACCCGCGCACCTCGGCGAGGCCGAGTTCAGCCGCGAGCTGGACCGCATCTTCGCCGCGCTGTACCAGCACCCGCTGACCGAGCAGACGCGCCGCTTCACCACCTACCTGCGCGCGCGCAACATGCTGCCCAACGAGGGCAGCACCGAAAACCTGATCCGCTACGTCGTCAACGAGGCGGTGGCGCGCTCGCCGATCCCGGTGCCGCAGAAGATCGTCGACGAGTTCTGGGGCTTCTTCCACGAGCTGATGGCCGACCCCGAGCTGCGCGGCCTGGCCGACCTGGGGCTGGACATCACCCGGCTGGTGCTGCGCACCTACGAGCCGCTTTTGGTGGAGGTGATCAACGAGCTCAAGGACATCTTCTATACCAACCAGCAGCGCACCGACGCGCTGCTCAAGCGCGTGCAGGTGGTGCGCCGCGACCTGCAGATCATCCGCCGGCAGATCCGCGCGCTGCGCTACATCCGGCCCTTCCTGCAGACCGATGCCAGGGATTTCCGCGGCCAGGCGCAGATCGTCGCCAGGATGGTGCGCGAGTTCGGGCCCTTCTTCATCAAGCTGGCCCAGGTGGCCGCGGCCACGGCCGACTTCCTGCCCGAGGAGATGGCACGCGAGCTGATGGTCTTCCAGGAAGACGTGCCGCCGATGTCGGCCGACGAGGCCCGCCAGGCCCTCATCGACAGCTTCGGCAAGCCGCCCGAGGACATCTACTTCGGCTTCGATGCCGAGCACCCGCTGAAGTCGGGCTCGATCGGCTCGGTCTACCTGGCGAAGAAGCCGGTGGTCGAAGGCGGCGTCGAGCGGCTGGTGCCGGTGGTGATCAAGATCGGACGCCACAACCTGGACCGCGAGTTCCTGATGGGCAAGACCTCGATCGGGCTGATGCTGCTGTCCAGCCAGTACTGGGCGCCGCACGGCAAGCTGACACCCTTCCTGAAGGCGATGACGGCGCAGATCGACGGCTTCATCGAGGGCTTTCGCGGCGAGCTGCAGTTCGAGCGCGAGGCCGCCATCCAGGCGCGCTTCGCGCAGCGCACGCAGCACGGCGGCGTGTGGCGCGTGCCGCGCGTGTACGCGGCCACCGAGCGCATCATCGAGATGCAATACGTCGACGGCGCGGTCAACATCTCGCGCGCCGCCGCGCACTTCAAGCCGCGCGATGCGCTGGCCTACCGGCGCGATCTGGCGCGCAAGTTCACTTTTGCGGTGCTGAGCCAGGTGTTCATCCACCAGGAAGTGCACGGCGACCTGCACCCCGGCAACGTGATGGTCGACGCCGCCGGCACGCTGCACCTGATCGACTGGGGCAACACCGTGCAGCTGGCCGGCAAGGTGGCGCCGGTGTGGCGCTACCTGCGCGGCGCGCTCACGGCCGACGCCGACGCGGTGACCGACGCGCTCATCGCCATCTGCACCGACCCGGCGGCGGCCGCGGCGCGCCGCGCCGAGATCCGCGAGGCGCTGGCGCGCACGCTGCAGAAGAAGCAGATCCGCCCGCTGGGCCGCTGGTTCGCCTGGACGCTGGCGCTGGAAGGCCCCGACGGCTGGCTGCAGCGCGCCCACCTGCTGGGCCAGCTGATGTCCAACACCCAGCACCTGGGGCTGGTGGTGCGCGGCGAATACCTGCACCTGTCGCGCTCGGCCAGCGCCATGCTCGGCACGCTGGGCAGCCTGTACAAGGACATGCCGCGCGCCCGCGTCGCGGCCGACGTGCTGTGGGCGCTGAACGGCTTTCCGGCGCGGGCGCTGCAGGATGCGCTGCGCGGCATGCCTTCCGAGCTGCGCCAAGGCGCGGCGGCACTGGCGCGGCGTCTGGTGTTTGCCGAAGCGAAGGCCGCGGACGCGGCACCGGCGGCATAGCCGGTTTCATACGAACAATGGGAGCGCACGCGCCAGCGCGTGATCTGGCACCCGAGCCGAAGGCCTACGCTTGCTGCAGGTAGCGCTCGGCCAATGTGCGCAGCGCCGCCGGACTCAAGCCCATGCGCTGCTGCAGGTAGCGCTCGATGCCGCCGTGGTCGCTGTCCACCACCTGCAGCGCGGCTTCCAGAAAGCCGGGCTGCACCTGCCACAGCACGGCCAGCACCTCGGCCGACAGCGTGTGCTGCGTAGCCGCCGGATGCTTGAAGACGCGGTTGGTCAGCAGGTAGTCCTGCAGCACCAGCTCGCGCGGCACGCCCAGCGCCAGCAGCACCAGCGCCGCGGCAAAACCGGTGCGGTCCTTGCCGGCGGTGCAGTGGAACACCAGCGGCGCATCGGCCGTGAGCAGGTGTTCGAAGAGTTCGGCGAAGCGGTGCGACTGGTCATTGACCAGCGCACGGTACAGCTCGGCCATCAGCTCGGCGGCGCGTGCCGGCGTCAGGCTCTGGCCGGCATCGAGCAGGTCCTGCATGCGCTGCACCACCGTCGGCTCGATGGCCAGCGAATGCTGCGTCAGGCCCGGCAGCTGGTAGCCGAGCGCCGCGCGCTCGGCCTCGCCGCGGAAGTCGAAGCTGCGGGCCAGGCCCAGCGCGAGCAGTTGCGCCTTGTCGGCCTCGGTCAGGCCGCCCAGGTGGTCGGAGCGGAACAGCCGGCGCCAGCGCACCGGCCGGCCATCGTGGCCGGGGTAGCCGCCCAGGTCGCGGAAGTTGCTGGCGCCCTGCAGCGGCCAGACGCGGTCGGGATGGTCGGGCATCGTGGTCAGCTCTTGGGCGTCGAATGTTTGAGCATCTGCTCCAGCTCCAGCCCGGTGAGGCGGCGCGCGCCGCGCGCCAGGTAGAACATCACGCCCACCATCATCAGCATCGACGGGATGGCGATCACCGGGTAGCTGAGCAAGGTCATGCGGCCCAGTTCGTTGTTGAAGGCTTCGGTGCCGGCCGGGCTGGTGACCACCCAGCGCGCCAGCACATAGTTCATCACCGACGAGAACAGGAAGGTGCCGGCCAGCATCACGGTGCCGGCCTGCAGGCGGTTTTCGAACGCCGCTTCGGTGCCGCGCGAGCGCAGCGCCTGCTGCACCCGGTCGACATCGAAGATGGCGCGATTGAAGACCAGCACACGCACCAGCGGATAGCGCGTGCGCGCCGAGATCAGCACCGCCAGGCCGATGACGCCGGGCACCGCCGCCTCCTTGACGGCCAGCCACTGCGCATCCATCTTCAGCAGGCCGATGCCGCCGGTGAGCAGCGTGCTGACCACGCCGATGCTGGCCATCAGGTTGAGCTTGCGCCGGCGCACCAGATCCCAGCCGCCATAGACCAGCGGGAAGCTCAGCGCCAGCACCAGGGCGCCCGCCGGCCCCAGGCGGCTGGCGCCGCTGAGCTGCATCAGCACCAGCGCCGGCACGACGATGGTGATCAGCAGTTCCAGCCAAGGGCTGGGTTTGGCGTCGCGTCCGAGCACTGAAGGAGCGGCGGTCAGTCGACCAGCCGCACTTCGACGCGGCGGGCCTCTTCGGGCGGGCCGTCCAGCGCCGTCTGCTCGGGCTTGCGCAGCAGCACGAAGCTGCCGTCGGCCCCCTGCGCGATGAGCGCGACGCGCACCGCGATGGCGCGCTGCTTGGCCAGTTCGGCGTTGTGCGCGGCGTCGCCGCTGGGGTCGTGAAAACCGGCGATCACCAGCTTCTTGCCCGGCGCATCGGCCAGCGCCTTGACCGCAGGGGCCAGCGCGGCGGAGGCATCGGCCTGCAGCTCGGACTTGTCGAGCTCGAAGAACACGCGCACCAGGACCACGCCGGACAGCGGCACGTCGACCATCACGTCGGACTGCGCCACCGCGGATGCGGCCGGCTCGGCCGCGGGCGTGGCCGCCACCGCCGCCGGCTTGGCGGCGTGTTTGGCGTTCATGGTGCGGATCACCAGCCCGCCGATCAGCCCGAACAGCAGCAGCGTGATGATGCCCAGCACCACCCACAAAGCGACCTTGGCGCCTTCGTCTTGTTCATCCATCGATTCTTCCGGACCGCGCGTCCGCCCCCTGTTTGATCAACCCGCGATTCTGCCAGCCGCTGCCCGGCGCAAGGCTGACGCGCCGTCACCCGCACGACGACGTGCAGCGCGTGAAACCCCGGGGAGTGCCGCGGACCGGTGTCTGACAAATCAGATGTGTGCTTGCATACAGTGCTGGATTTATATACAGTTATCAGCATCAGGAGGCCTGACCCATGCATTCCCCTTTCCGCCAACTCTATTGCCCCAAGCCCGACCGTGTGCCCGCTTGGCTGCGCAAGCTCTGGCTGTGGTTGTAGCCGCAGCCCCATGCTGTCGGGCGCTCGATCGATGACGCTGTAGCGCCCACACCGACGCCGGAGCGTGGCCTTGTCGGCGTCGAAGGCTTGCAGGTGTGGGGGACACACAGGGCAATGTTGGCCAACGGCAGTGCCGCCGGCCAGCCTTGACCGACCCCTGGCATTGATGCGAGCGGGCGCTCAGCCCACGCGCATCACCTGCCCCGCAGCCAGCTGCCGGATGCGGTGCGGCGTATCCAGCCGCGCGATCTCGGCCATCACCACGTCCAGCTCGCCGGGCTTGATGTGGGTGATGTAGATGTCCGCCGGCTGGTCCAGCTGCGCCAGCTCGCGGCGCAGCAGTGCCGGGCTCAGGTGGCGGCTGACGCGGGCGAGTTCGATCTCCTCGTCGCCGAAGGCGGTCTCGATGATCAACGTGGCCACGCGCATCCGTGCCAGCCGCGCCCACAGCGCCGGGTTGGGGCCGGTATCGCCGCTGAAAACCCAGCTGCCCGCTTCAGCGACGCGGCTGTCGCGCAGCGCAAAGCCAACGGCCGGCACGGTGTGCAGCGCCGGCAGCACCTCGATGCTGCAGCCCTCGAAGTCGAGTACCTGGCCAACGGCGATGGGCACGAACTCGAGCACCGGGTGGGCGAGGTCCGGCAGGCGCGAGAAGTCCGGCCAGATGACGCCGTTGAACACGTGCGCGCGCAGTGCGTCGATGGTGGCAGGCAGCGCGTGCACGCCGATCGGCGGGCGGCGCTGCGCCATACGCCGCCGCACCACGCTGTCGGCCAGCAGGCCGACGGACAGCACGTGGTCGAGGTGCGAATGGCTGAGAAAGATGCGGTCGATGCGGGCCAGCTCGTCCAGCGTCAGATCGCCGACGCCGGTGCCGGCGTCGATGAGCATGTCGTCGTCCACCAGGAAGGACGTGGTGCGTTTGCCCGCGGCAATCGATCCTGAACAACCCAGAACACGGATCTGCATGAAGTCGAGAGGCCTATTGCCGCGACCGGCGGCCGCCCGGCAGCGATGGTGACCTGCGGCGCAATGCCGCGCAAGTCATGTTTGCGTCGGAAGCCGGCCTGCCCGGGCACCCCCCATGCGACAGTCCTGCACCGTGTGACTTCCGCCACACGGGCCGGCTAGTGCTGGATGAACTGCATCTGCGTGCCGGCGAGCTCGATCACGTCGCCGTTGCGCAGCGGCACCGAGTCGGCGGCCAGCGGCATGCCGTTGACCACCGGACGCGAGCTGCCTTCGACATGGGCGAAGACATAGCCCGACGGCCGGCGCGTGATCGATGCCACCTGCACCCCCGGCTTGCCGACGGTGGTGACGACCTTGGTCAAGGTGACCTCGCGGCCCGAGGCCGCCCCGCTGAGCACCTTGATCGACGCCGGGCTGCCGGCACCTGCGCCGAGCCCGCCAAAGCCGGAACTCGGCGGCTGCGTGGGGCTGAAGGCCGGCGGCTGCGCCGCGGCGGTGCCCGGCCGCATGATCATGGTCTTCTCGTAGTCGGCGGCGTCGCTGGTCAGGTACTTGATCTTGTACTTGCCGATCTCGACGGTGTCGTTGTGGGCCAGCAGCTGCTTCTTGATGGCCTTGCCGTTGATGTAGGTGCCGTTGGTGCTGTTCAGGTCTTCGATGAAGACGTCGCTGCCCACCATCTGCAGCACGGCATGCTCGCCGCTGACGGCCAGGTTGTCGATGACCATGTCGTTGTACGGTCGTCGACCCAGCGTGGTCTTGTCCTTGGTGATCTGGACTTCCTTGATGACCACACCGTCGAGCGATACGACCAGCTTGCCCATGCCTGTCCTCTTGTTCTGCACCGGTGCCGTCAGCGGCGGAACGGCCACCACGATCGCATCGTCGACGGTGCGCCTCCGGCGGCGCGCACCAGAATCAGCGAGATATTATCCTTTCCCCCCGCATCGTTGGCCGCCTCGATCAGCGCCGTTCCCGCGGCCGCCAGCGATTCGTGCATCTGCAACACTTGAGCGATGCTGGTGTCGTCGAGCATGTCCGACAGTCCGTCGGAGCACATCAGCACCACGTCGCCGGGCTGCACCTCGTGCAGGTGGGTTTCCAGCAGCACCGTGTCCTCGACACCGACGGCGCGCGTCACCAGGTTCTTGTTGGCCGAAAACGCCGCCTGCTCCGGCGTGATCAGCCCGGCGTCGATCTGCTCCTGCAGCAGCGAATGGTCGCGCGTGATCTGCTGCAGCCGCCCGCCGCGCAGCCGGTAGGCGCGCGAATCGCCGACATGGCCGACCAGCAAGCGCAGCTCGCGGAACACCGCCACCACCAGCGTGGTGCCCATGCCGGCGTACTGCGGGTTGGAGTTGGCGGCATTGAAGATGGCGCGGTTGGCGTTGTCCACGCAGATGTCCATCGCGCGCCGCACCTCGGTGTCGGTGGCGCTGGCGCTGGCCTCGCGCAGCCAGCGGCCCAGCTCGGCGCGGATGAAGGACGTGGCCATGTTGCTGGCCACCTCGCCGGCGTTGTAACCGCCCATGCCGTCGGCCAGCACGGCCAGCGCGACGCCCTCGTCGATGCTCACCGAATCTTCGTTGTTGGTGCGCGCACGGCCGGTGTCCAGGGCTTCAAAGAACTCGAGGGTCATGGGCTCGCGCGGGTGGAAGACACCGGATCGGCAAGACGGCGATTGTGCCTGCAAGGTCCGGCCCGACCGCCGCGCCGAACGTGCACCATCACGCGCCGGAAGCGGCTTTGGCGTCGGGATCGAGCGTTTGCTGCACTGCGGCAAGCTCGTCGGCCAGGGCCAGGGCATCGGCCTGGCGCCGCACCGGTTGCTTGTGCAGCGCGCGCGCCACCAGCGCCGCCAGTTGCGGCGGCAGCTGCGGCCGCAGCGTGCGCAGATCCGGCGCCGGCTCGCGCGCCACCGTGCGCAGCAATTCGCCCAGCGACGCGTTTTCGTGAGGCAGCCGCCCGCTGAGCAGCTCGAACAGCAGCACACCCAGCGAGTAGATGTCGCTGCGCGCGTCGGCGGCGGCCCCGGCCAGCTGCTCCGGCGCCATGTACAAGGGCGTGCCGAGCACGACACCGGTGCGGGTGCGGCTCATGTCGGCGAGTGCGGCCACGCCGAAGTCCATCAGCTTCAGCCGGCCGGCCGGCAGGTCGAGCATGACGTTGCCGGGCTTGATGTCGCGGTGCACCACCCCCAGCGCATGGGCATGGGCCAGCGCCCGCGCCAGGCGTTCGACCAGCCCCAGCACCACGGCTTCGGGCAGCAGGCGCGGCATGCGCGTGTAGCGGCCCAGTTCGCAGCCGCTCAGCAGTTCCATCGCCAGCCAGGCCTGGCCGTCCTGTTCGCCGGCGCCATGGATGGCGACGATGTCGGGGTGCGACAGCCGCTGCGCGGTCTGGGCCTCGGCCAGGAAGCGCTCGCGGGCCATCGCGTATTCGGCCGCGGACAGGCCCTGGCCCAGGCTCAGCACCTTCAGCGCCAGCGGCTGCCGCGTGCGGCTGTCGACGGCCAGATGCACGGCCCCCATCGAGCCGCGCCCGAGCAGGCGCATCAGCCGATAGGGCCCGAGCGTCGTCACTTGACCAGCAGCACCGGCACGCTGCACTGCGCCACCGTGGCCTGTGCCACCGAACCGATCAGGCCGGCCGCCACACTGCCCAGCCCGCGCGTGCCCATGACCACCAGATCACAGCCGATTTCCTTGGCCATCTCGGCAATGGTCAGCGCCGGGTCGCCGACACGGCGGTGCTCCTGATACTCGAGCCCGGCGGCACCGAGCAGCGCACGCGCCGGCGCCAGCGCCGCCTCGCTGCCTTCGAGGTGGTATTCCTTGAGGTTCTCGTCCGGCACGAAACGCGAGATCTCGCCCGACACCGGGCGCTGCACGTTGAGCAGGTGCAGATCGAGCGCCTGCGGGTTGCGCAGGTCCTCGCGCACGCCGATGACGTAGCGCACCGCCTGCGCCGAGTTCTCGGAACCGTCCACGGCCAGCAGCACACGCTGCAGCCGGTTCAGCTTCGGCACCGCGGCGGCCTGCACCGGCGCCGGGCGCGCGGCGCGGGCGCGCGCCGCCAGCCATTTGCCGAAGAGCAGCACGAACAGCGCGCCGAGCGCCGAGGCGACGTACTGCAGGTAGGGGCTGTGCGTCGCCATCCAGTCCTTGAGCGCCGGATCGGTGATCACCATCTGGCCGGCGATCCAGCCCAGCAACATGCCGCCGAGCGTGATGATGACGGGGAAGCGGTCCATCAGCTTGATGACCAGCTGACTGCCCCAGACGATGATCGGGATCGACACCAGCAGGCCGAAGATGACCAGCGGCATCTTGTGATCGCCACTGGCGCCCTCGGCCGCGCCGGCGATGGCGATGACGTTGTCCAGGCTCATCACGAAGTCGGCGACGATCACCGTCTTCACCGCGGCCCACAGCTTGTCGCTGGCTTCGATGTTGCTGTGCACCTCGTCGTGTTCCGGCATCAGCAGTTTGATGCCGATCCACAGCAGCAGCATGGCGCCGACGATCTTCAGGAAAGGGATCTGCAGCAGCGTCAGCGCGAACAGGATCAGGAGGACGCGCAGCACGATCGCGCCGGCCGTGCCCCACAGGATGCCCAGCGTGCGCTGCCTGACCGGCAGCTTGCGGCAGGCCAGTGCGATGACCACCGCATTGTCGCCACCCAGCAGGATGTCGATCATGATGATCTGGCCTACGGCAAGCCAGAACTCGCTGGTCACGAACTGCTCCATGGCAGGCGTCCTCGGAGGATGGACCGGTCGGGCCGGTTGTCGCTTTCGCGTGAGGCGCGAGTGTAGGTGGGCGCAGCGGGCGGGCCGTGCGGGGGCCTACGCATCGGCGACAGCGAAAGGGCCGCCTGACGGCAACCCTGCAGCGGTCGGGGCGCGCCGCCCCGGCGACCGCGGCGAAGGGCTCAGGCCCCGATCGCGCGCTTCAGCAGCCGAGCCATCTCGGAGGGATTGCGCGTGACCATGAAGCCGCATTCCTCCATCACCGCCAGCTTGGCCTCGGCCGTGTCGGCACCACCGGAGATCAGCGCGCCGGCATGGCCCATGCGCTTGCCGGCCGGCGCCGTGACACCGGCGATGAAGCCGACGATCGGCTTGTTCATGTTTGCCTTGCACCAGCGCGCGGCCTCGGCTTCGTCGGGCCCGCCGATCTCGCCGATCATGATGACCGCGTCGGTGTCGGGATCGTCGTTGAACATGCGCATCACGTCGATGTGCTTCAGCCCGTTGATCGGATCGCCGCCGATGCCCACGGCCGAACTCTGGCCCAGGCCGATCTCGGTGAGCTGGGCGACCGCTTCATAGGTCAGGGTGCCGGAACGGCTGACCACGCCGATGCGGCCCTTGCGGTGGATGTGGCCGGGCATGATGCCGATCTTGATCTCCTCGGGCGTGATCAGGCCCGGGCAGTTGGGGCCCAGCAACAGCGTCTTCTTGCCGCCCGCGGCTTCCTTGGCCTTCATGCGGTTGCGCACCAGCAGCATGTCCTTGACCGGGATGCCTTCGGTGATGCACACCACCAGGTCCAGTTCGGCCTCCACCGCTTCCCAGATGGCGGCGGCCGCGCCCGGCGGCGGCACGTAGATGACGCTGACGGTGGCGCCGGTGCTGGACTTGGCATCCTTGACGTTGGCATAGATGGGAATGCCTTCGAAGTCCTCGCCCGCCCTCTTCGGGTTGACGCCGGCGACGAAGCAGTTCTTGCCATTGGCGTAGTCGCGACAGCCTCGGGTGTGGAACTGGCCGGTTTTACCGGTGATGCCCTGGGTGATGACTTTCGTGTCTTTGTTGATCAGGATGGACATGGCGCGATTCCTTACTTGACGGCTGCGACGATCTTCGTGGCCGCTTCGGCCATCGTGTCGGCGGAAATGATCGGCAGGCCCGACTCGGCCAGCATCTTCTTGCCCAGGTCCTCGTTGGTCCCCTTCATGCGCACGACCAGCGGCACCGACAGGTTGACGGCCTTGCAGGCCGCGATCACGCCCTCGGCAATGGTGTCGCACTTCATGATGCCGCCGAAGATGTTGACCAGGATGCCCTTGACGCCCTTGTTGGCGAGCATGATCTTGAAGGCCTCGGTCACCTTCTCCGCGGTGGCACCGCCGCCCACGTCGAGAAAGTTGGCCGGCTCACCGCCGAACAGCTTGATGGTGTCCATCGTCGCCATCGCCAGGCCGGCGCCGTTGACCAGGCAGCCGATGTTGCCGTCCAGGCTGATGTAGCTGAGGTCGAACTTGCTGGCCTCGATCTCGGCCGGGTCTTCCTCGTCCAGGTCGCGGCAGGCGACGATCTCGGGGTGGCGGTACAGCGCGTTGCTGTCGAAATTGAACTTCGCGTCCAGCGCCTTGATGTTGCCGTTGCCTTCGAGGATCAACGGGTTGATCTCGGCCAGGCTGGCATCGGTGTCCATGTAGCAGGTGTAGAGCTTTTTCAGCACGTCCACCGCCTGCGCCTGGCTGGCGGCCGGGATGCCGATGCCGGCGGCCAGCTGCTGTGCCTGGGCCTCGGTCAGGCCGATCAGGGGATCGACGAAGACCTTGATGATCTTCTCGGGCGTGTCGTGCGCCACCGCCTCGATATCCATGCCGCCTTCGCTGCTGCCCATCATGGCCACGCTCTGCGTGGCGCGGTCGGTGAGCGCGGCGACGTAGTACTCGTGCTGGATGTCGGCGCCTTCTTCGACCAGCAGCCGGCGCACCTTCTGGCCCTCGGGCCCGGTCTGGTGCGTCTTCAGCTGCATGCCCAGGATCTGCCCGGACAGCTGCTTGACCTCGTCGAGCGAGCGCGCCAGCTTGACGCCGCCGCCCTTGCCGCGGCCGCCGGCATGGATCTGCGCCTTGACCACCCAGAC
>CAYUPF010000073.1:0-18932 GCA_964446545.1 uncultured Rubrivivax sp. | reverse complement strand
GCCTGCTGGTCGGCGTGGTAGCTGGAGCGCACCAGCGCACCCACCGCGGCATGGGTGAAGCCCATCTTCGCCGCCTCGGCCTCGAACATGCGGAAGGTGTCCGGGTGCACGTAGCGCAGCACCGGCAGGTGATGGCCGCTGGGCGCCAGGTACTGGCCGATGGTCAGCATGTCGATACCGTGCGCACGCATGTCGCGCATCGCCTGCAGGATCTCCTCGTCGGTCTCGCCCAGGCCGACCATCAGCCCGCTCTTCGTCGGCACGCCAGGCACCGCGGCCTTGAAGCGCTTGAGCAGGTCCAGGCTGAAGGCGTAGTCCGAGCCCGGGCGCGCCTGCTTGTACAGGCGCGGCACCGTCTCCAGGTTGTGGTTCATCACGTCCGGCGGTGCGGCCTTCAGGATGTCCAGCGCACGGTCCAGGCGGCCGCGGAAATCCGGCGTCAGCACCTCGATGCGCGTGGCCGGCGACAGCTCGCGCACGCGCTGGATGCACTCGACGAAATGCGCCGCGCCGCCGTCGCGCAGGTCGTCGCGATCGACGCTGGTGATGACCACGTACTGCAGCTTCAGCGCGGCGATGGTCTTGGCCAGGTTCAGCGGCTCGTCGGCGTCCAGCGGGTCGGGCCGGCCGTGGCCCACGTCGCAGAAGGGGCAGCGGCGCGTGCACTTGTCGCCCATGATCATGAAGGTGGCCGTGCCCTTGCCGAAACACTCGCCGATGTTCGGGCACGAGGCCTCCTCGCACACGCTGTGCAGCTTGTGCTCGCGCAGGATCTGCTTGATCTCGTAGAAGCGCGTGCTCGGGCTGCCGGCCTTGACGCGGATCCACTCCGGTTTCTTCAGCGCCGGCGCGGCCACCACCTTGATCGGGATGCGCGAGGTCTTGGCCTGCGACTTCTGCTTGGCGCTGGCGTCGTACGCCGCGCCATCGGCGGGTGTGGAAGGGTTGGGCATGGGAGGTTCAGGGGCTCAGTTGGGCGCTCAGCCGCTGGGCCAGCATCGGCGCCACCGTCGCCCAATCCGTGTGCACGCCCAGTGTAGCCAGATCGACGGCGCGCAGCCCCGCGTAGCCGCAAGGGTCGATGCGCTCGAAGGGGCTCAGGTCCATGGCGACATTGAATGCCACGCCGTGATAGGCGCAGTGATTGCTCACCTTGATGCCCAGCGCCGCGATCTTGCCGAGGCCGCGGAACGGGTCGCCGGCCGGTGCCGGCCCGGCCAGCGCGGCATGGCCGAAGGGATCGTCCAGCCGCACATAGACGCCGGGCGCACCGGGCACACGGTGACCGGTGACGCCGAAGTCCTCCAGCAGCTTGAGCACCGCATGTTCCAGCCGGTAGACGTATTCCTTGACGTAGATGTGCAGTCGGCGCAGGTCCACCAGCGGGTAGGCCACCACCTGGCCGGGACCGTGATAGGTGATCTGGCCGCCGCGGTCGCTCTGCACCACCGCAATGTCCTTCGCATCGCGCACATGCTCCGCACGCCCGGCCACGCCCTGTGTGTACACCGGCGCATGCTCCACCAGCCACAGCTCGTCTTCGGTATCCAGGGTGCGCTGCGCCGTGAAGTCGCGCATCGCCTGCAGGGTATCGGCATAGTCGCGCCGGCCCAGGTTCAACACTCGCATCGCCAGCAGTGTACGCAGCGGCCCGCGTGGCTCAACGCCTGAAGCCTTCGAGCGCGCGAATCGCGGCGACGACCTTCGTGCGCCCGTAGCGGGCTTCGATGGCTTCGCGGTTGCGCTGCCGTTGCTCCACCGTCAGCGGCAGCAAGGGCGCGGCCAGGTCGGCCTCCAGCGCCTCGATGGCGAACAAGGCAACGCCCAGATCGGTGAAGAAGCCGTACAGCGGGCTGTCGCGCCGCATGTACACGGTGGCGCCCCGGTACAGCGCCGCACAGATGTTGCCGACGGCCTGCTGGCGTCGCTGGTTCATGATCACCCAGCCGCAACGCGCGATACGCGCGTTGTAGGCCGCGATCGGCAGCCACCCGGTGACCGGCTCGAAACGATCGCCCAATGCCGCGCGCCCGGCTTCGATCACCGCCTGGGCATAACCACGCGGCGCCTTGCCATAGCTCAGCGGCGCCACGAGCCGGCCGCCCAGCGGCAGTCGCTCACGCAGCAGCGACAGTGCCTCGAGGTGGTTGTTGGCGGGCGAGGCGGAGTTGCCGAGCAAGACGTCGGGCCCGGCCATCGCCCCTGTGCCGGCGGCAAAGATGTCCTCGACCGTGAACGACGGGATGGGGTGGTGCGCGGCTCGCAGCGACGGCAACGCCTCGCGCAGCAGCCCGGCATCGGCGGGGTTGGCGCTGAAAACGTCGATGCGATGCGCAACCGACACCACGGCAGGCGCCTTGTCTGTCGCGGCAGCACCGCCGGGCGCGCGCGAGCGCACGCCCGACAAACATCCGTCCCATATGCGGCGAAGGCGGCCGCGGCGCTCGACGCGCTGCAGGGTGCGCAGCAACTCGGCCGTGCGTGGCAGCAGCAGGCTGCCCAACCGGGGCTCGAGCAGCGGCATGTAGTCGCCGCCTCCTGCGATCCACACCACCAGGCAATCGGCGCGCACGTGGCGCAGCGCCGGCGCAAAGCGCGACGACATCAGATGCACCACCACGCAGTCGGCCGCCGCGAGGTCGCGAGCGATCCAGCGGTTGCGAAAGCGCAGTGTGCGGTAACGGCTGACGTCAGGCGCCGGCTCGACATGGCGCGTGTCGCCGCGCCGGCCCCCGCGATCAGGTAGCGGTTCTGCCCCGGAAAGGCCTCTTCGAACAGCGATCGCGTCAGCGGCAGGAATTTCTCGTCGTTCGACAGGTGAACGATCTTCATGCGCGCCGGGCGAGGCTGGGCGCCTCGGCGCCAGCGTTGAAGAGCAGGTCGAGGATCGACACCTGGTGCTCGAAGGCGCCCCACAACTGCGCATACTCACGGTACGGCCCGTAGTCGAACCATTCGACACCGATGCCGCGCTGCCTGAACACGGCCTCGTCCAGATAACCGCGCGCCGACGGGCCCGACACATAGGTCTGCGCGCCGGCCTGCTCGCAGATCGAAGCCAGGCGCTCGCTGCGCCCGTCGATCACCGCGTAGTCCCAGGAATGCTCAGGTGCGTTGTGATGTTCAGGCGCATGCACACGGCCTCGATCAGCGCGCGGTTCAGCACCGACAGGTGCGTCCAGGGGCGCCGGTACAACGGCTCCAGCCAGGCGGCGGTGGCCGCGAAGGCCGGCGCACGGCGGTAGCTGCACTCCAGCGCCTTCCAGTGCCGCTCGGCCCAGCCCGTGCCATCGATGCGCGTATCGCGGATCGGCTGCTCGAAGCGTCCCTTCACCATCACCGGCACGGTCAGCCATTGCGGTCCGGTAGGGGTCTTGATGCGATTGCGGTTGCGCCAGTCGCGGCGGGTGTACTGCATGTCGTCATAGAGTACGAACTCGTCGACCGCGGCGATCAGGTCGAAGTAGCCCTTCCACGGCACATAGTTCGACTGGACGATCGCCACCCGCTTCAAGAGCGCACCCGACGCTGCGTGGGCGTGGCCGCATACACCCCGTCGGCCGCGCAGTCGCCCATGATGAAGGCCCCGGCGCCGATGATGCAACCCGAACCGACGCTGACCTTGTCGACCACGGTGGCGTTGGCGCCGATGAAGCAGCGCTCGCCGATGGTGGCACTGCCGCAGACCACGCTGCCCGCCGACAGCCAGGCATGGTTGTCGATGCGCACGTGGTGCGACACGCCGGCCTGCATGCCGATCATCACGCCGTCGCCCAAGCGGGCAAACGGCGACACCGCCGCCAGCTCTCGCACCATGCAGTTCGCGCCCATGCTCGCGTTGCGCGCCACCACCGCGCTCTCGTGCGCGAAGCTGGGCAGCGTGTAACCCAGCGCCTGGGCCAACTCGACGACACGCTTGCGCCCTTGGTTCAACTGCGAGTAGCCCACGGCCACGAACAGGTCGTGCGTGGTCGGCGGAAAACGGCGCTGCGCCTCGTCGAACGCCAGCACGGGCAGGCCGGCAAGCTGGCTCAGGTGGCGTACTCGGCATCCACCGCAAACGCCTCCACCTTGCGTCCGCCGTGCTGCGAAAAGTAGTACTGCGCCTGTTCCGCCAGCTGGCCCAGGCCGAAGATGAGCAGCGGCTTGCTCGTCATGCGGCCGCGACCTGCGCTACAGCACCACCTTGACCAGCGGATGGCTGCTCAGGCTGAGGTACAGCGCGTCGAGCTGTTCGCGCGAGGTGGCGGTGATGCTCAGCGTCAGCCCCAGGTACTTGCCGCCGCTGCTGGGGCGCAGCTGCAGCGTGGCGCGGTCGTAGTGCGGATCGAACTGCAGCGCGATGTCGACGATCGCCGGCGCCAGCGCCGGGTCGTTGACGCCCATCACCTTGATCAGGAACAGGCTCGGGTACTCGATCAGCGAAGGCGTTTCTGCGGCTGCCATGGCATCAAATGGACATCAGATGGACTGCAGCGCCTTGGCTCGCTGGTAGGCCTCGTACAGCCGCGCATACACCGGGCCGACCTTGCCGCGCAGCGTGCCATGGCCCACCGCCTCGCCGTCGAGCTGCGTCACCGCCAGCACCTCCTTCGTCGCCGAGCTGAGCAGCAGCTCGTCGGCGCTGCGCACGTCGGCCTCGGGGATGGGGCGCAGGTTGTAGGCGATGCCCACTTCGTCGCACAGGTCGCGCAGCAGGTCGAAGCGGATGCCCTCGAGCACGTGTTCGCTCTTCGGCGGGCCGAGCAGCGCGCCTTCGTGCACCACCCAGACGTTGCTGGCCGAGGCTTCGGTGAGGTAGCCGTCGCGGAACATGATCGTCTCTGCCGCGCCGTGGTCGGCCGAGATCTGGCGCGCCAGCACGTTGCCCAGCAGCGAGATGCTCTTGATGTCGCCGCGCTCCCAGCGGAAGTCGCGCGCCGTCACACAGGCCACGCCGTGGCGGCGCTGCTCCGGCGTCGGCGGCTTCATCGGCGTAACCATCATGTACACCGTCGGCACGATGTCCACCGGCATGACATGGTCGCGCAGCGCCACACCGCGCGTCACCTGGATGTACACCAGTTGATCCTGGTCGCCGGTCTGTGCCGCCAGCGCGCGCACCAGGTGGCGGCAGCGCTGCAGCCAGCCGTCACGGTCGTGCGGGTTGTGAATGCGCAGCTTGCCCAGGCCGCGCTGCAACCGGGCCATGTGTTCGTCGAAGCGGAACAGCCGCTGGCCGTACACCGGCACCACCTCGTAGACGCCGTCGCCGAAGATGAAGCCGCGGTCGAGCACCGACACCTTGGCATCGCACACGCGCGTGTACTCGCCGTTCAGGTAGCAAGGCGTGTCGGGCAGCGGACTGGACATGGCGGGCTTCCTTGAAGGGAGCTTCAGCTTACTTGATCCACAGGCGCAGCGCGTCCCAGGTGCGGCTGACGATGCCCGCCAGTTCCACCGGCTGCATCACCACCAGCGGCACCGTCGCCACCGGCGTGCCGCCGGCCGTGGTCACCTTGATCTGCCCGACCCGCTGGCCCTGCGTCAGCGGCGCGAGCAGCGGGTCGGTGCGCTCGACCTGGGTCTTGAGCTTGTCGCCCTCGCCCTTGGGCACGGTGACGAACAACGCGCCGGGTGCACCCAGCTGCGCCTCGGGCAGCTTGCCCTTCCACACCGGCACCGTCACCACCGCCTTGCCGGCCTCGAACAGCCGCACCGCGTCCCAGGCCTGGAAACCCCAATTCAGCAGCTTCTGACTTTCGGCCGCGCGCGCCTCGCGCGAGGCCGTGCCCAGCACCACGCTGAGCAGGCGGCGCTTGCCGTTGGGCATGTCGCGCGCCGCGCTGGCCACCAGGCAGTAGCCGGCGGCATCGGTGTAGCCGGTCTTCATGCCGTCCACCGTGGGGTCGCGGCCGAGCAGCAGGTTGCGGTTGTCCTGCTTGATGCGGTTGTAGCTGAACTGGCGGATCGAATACAGCGTGTAGAAGTCCGGGAAGTCGGTGATGATCTTCGAGGCCATCACCGCCACGTCGCGCGCCGACGCGTAGTGGCCCGGCTCGGTCAGGCCGGTGACGTTGCGGAACTGCGTGTTCTTCAGGCCCCAGGCCTGGGCCTGCTTGTTCATCGATGCGACGAAGACGTCGAGCGAGCCGCCCACCGCTTCGGCCAGCACCACCGAGGCATCGTTGCCGCTTTGCACGATCAGGCCCTTGAGCAGGTCGTCCACGCGCGGCGTCATCGTCGTGTCGATGAACATCAGCGAGCCGCCGCCCTTGCGCTCGGCCCAGGCGCGCTGCGACACCGGCAGCGTCTGCTCCAGGCTCAGCTTCTTGTCGCGGATGGCGGCAAACACCAGATAGGCGGTCATCAGCTTGGTCAGCGAGGCCGGGTCGGCCTGCCTGTCGGCATCGCGCTCGGCCAGCACCTGCTGGCTGTTCAGGTCGAACAGGATGTAGCTGCGTGCGGCGATCTCGGGCGGCTGCGGGGTCTGGGCATAGGCGCAAAAGGCCGTGGCCGCGGCCACGCAGAAGGCAAGGAATCTTTTCATCGGTACTCTGAAGGGTCGAAGACGGTGGAGGTTCCCTAGTGCGGCCAGGCGCCGACCACCAGGGACTTGAGCAGCGGCAGCTGCCCATGGAAAAAATGTCCGGCGCCCGGGACCACGGTCACCGGCAGCGACTGCGGCCGCGCCCAGTCGAACACCGCTGCGAGCGGCACCACGTCGTCGCTCTCGCCGTGGATCAGCAGCGTGTCGGGCGGCACCCGGGCCATGTCGAAGCGGCTGGCCGCCGGGGCGATCAGCACCAGCCGCTCGGCGGGGGCGCCATCGGCGGCCAGGCGCGCCGCGGCATTCGACGCCACATAGGCGCCGAAGGAAAAGCCGGCCAGCACCAGCCGCTGGCCTGCGGCCCGGAAGGCGCCGACCACGGCCAGCGCGTCGTCGATCTCGCCCGGGCCTTCGGCCCAGGTGCCTTGAGACGCGCCGACACCGCGGAAGTTGAAGCGCACGGCGCTGCAACCCAGCTGCGTGAAGGCCCGCGCCAGTGTCTGCACCACCTTGTTGTCCATGGTGCCGCCATGCTGCGGGTGCGGATGGCAGATCACCGCCAGGCCGCGCGGCGCGGCCGCCGGTGCATCGATCGCACATTCGATCGCCCCGCTGGGGCCGGCGATGCTCTGGCGCTGGGTGTGCGCGTTCATGCGGGGGCGCTCAGCGGCCCACGTCCGGCGCCAACAGCAGGCGCTGCACCACCTGCCCGTCGATCAGATGCGATGCGACGATCTCGTCGATGTCCTGCGCGTCCACGTAGGTGTACCAGACGGCCTCGGGGTAGACCACGGCCACCGGACCGCCCGCGCAGCGGTCCAGGCAGCCGGCCTTGTTGACACGCACACCGCCCGGTCCGGCCAGGCCCGCCGCCTTGACGCGCGACTTGCAGCGGTCGAAGCCCGCCTGGGCATCGTGCTGCGCGCAGCAGGCTTCGCCGTTGTCGCGCTGGTTCAGGCAGAAGAAGATGTGATGGCGGTAATAGCTCAAAAGGGTCCTTCGTGGCGCGCTCACCAGCACGGAATTGTAGGCAACGTGCGCGGCCGACCCGGCACCATGGCCCCATTCAACGGTCGGTGCCGCTGCCCAGCCGGCCGAGCAGCCAGACCATGGCCGCATAGGGCCACAGCCAGCCGATCCACAGCGCCAGCCCGTTGAAACGGATGAACCGGCCCTGCTCCCAACTCTGCAGGCTCTGGGCGAAGTAAGGGTCCACCGGCGCCTGGCTGACCAGCAGCACCAGCACGCCCAGCACCGCCAGGCCCAGGCCCGCCGCCGCGCGCGGCCCGAGCGGCGCGCACAGCGCCGCCAGCAGCGTGCCCAATACCAGCGCCGGCAGCGTCTGCGGCGTCACCCAGGCCAGCGCGTTGGCCGGGCCGAAGCTGAGCGCGGTGGACAAGGTGGTCGCCAGCACGCCCAGCACCGGCAGACCCAGCACCAGCAGGGCGCGGCGCCAGCCGCGGCGCGTCACGCTGAAGGCCACCAGGCACGGTGCCAGCACACCCAGCAATTGCACCAAGCCATCGGACAGCGGCGGCAGCGGCTGCACCTGGGCCGACGGCGCCTCCAGCATGGCGGCCAGGCCCCCCGTCCCCGGCAGATCCTCGAGCAGCGCTGCGATGGCGCCGCGCAGTTGCCGCGCGACATGGCCCACGCCCAGCGGCACCGGCGTCGGGAACAGCAGCCCCACCGGCCACAAGGCCAGCAGGCTCAGGCCGCCGGCGCTGTCGCGCAGGAACCAGCGCTCACGCGTGGCTTGCCAGCGCTGCAGCAAGCCCAGCGCCTGCAGCAGCGCCGCCAGCGCGGCGCCGGCGGCGGCGCCGGCGCTGTTCAGTGCCCAGTCGACCCGCGAGGGCACGCGCCGCGGCAGGAACTGCTGTATCACCTCGGTCAGGTAGGACAGCGCCGAAGCCGCAATCACCGCCAGCAGCGCCGCCCGCCAGACCGCACGCCCGCCACGCACCTGGGCGAGATAGAGCAGCGCGCCCAGTGGCATGTAGCCGAGCACGTTGGACCAGACATCGAAGGGGTCGCGCCACGGCGGCCAGGGCAAGGCCAGCAGTGTGCCCAGCGACGGCCCGGGCGGCCAGCGCCAGCCGCTGAACGGGTACAAGCTGGCGTACAGCACCAGCGCCGCATAGACCCAGGCCAGCGGCGCCGCCGAACTGCGTTGGCGCAGGGATAGGTTCACCGGTCAGAAGGGCTTGACGACCACCAGCACCACGATGGCCGTGAACAGCAGCACCGCGCTTTCATTGAACCCCCGGTACCAGCGCTCGCTGCGCCGGTTGGCCGACTGTTCGAAGCGGCGCAGCAAACGACCGCAGGCATGGTGATAGCCCAGCACCGCCAGCACCAGCGCCAGCTTGGCATGCATCCAGCCGTTGCCCGCGCCCAGGCCGATGCCGTAGCCCAGCCACAGCACCAAGCCGAGCAGCAGCGCCGGCAACGCCAGCAGGCCGCTGAAGCGGTACAGCCTGCGCGCCATCAGCAGCAGCCGGGCGCGCTCGGCAATGCTGTCGGGCGCGACCATCGCCAGGTTGACGAACAGCCGCGGCAGATAGAACAGGCCGGCGAACCAGCTGGCGACGAAGACGATGTGAAAGGCCTTGACCCAGAGATAACCGCTGCCCATCGGGCGATTATCGCGGTGCACAAGAAAAAGGCCCCGGCACGAGGCCGGGGCCGGCAAGCCTTATCGCTGTCAACACGCTAAGGCACCTGCTCAGGGAGGAAAAGCAGGGAATGATCACCTTGCGGCTATCATTCATTTTCGACTCTAGCAGAGGTGAAAGCCTTTGTGACAGAGCACTTTCCCCGACCTTGGCGGCCTTCGGCCACCGCAGTTTCAGGACAGCCGCCGTGTTCACGCCCCCGCCCTTTCCGGCCAGCCGCCCGCGGCGCCTGCGCCGCGACACCTTCACCCGCGCGCTGGTGCGCGAGCACCGGCTCAGCGCCCAGGACCTGATCCTGCCGGTGTTCGTGCTCGACGGCACGCAGCAGACCCAGGACGTGCCCAGCATGCCCGGTGTACAGCGGCGCAGCGTCGACCGGCTGTACGCCACCGCCGAGGAATGCGTGGCGCTGGGCGTGCCGGTGATGGCGCTGTTCCCGGTGATCGAGCCCGCGCTGAAGACACCCGATGGCCGCGAGGCCACCAACCCGGCCGGGCTGGTGCCGCGCGCGGTGCGCGAGCTGAAAAAGCGCTTCCCGGAGCTGGGCATCCTGACGGACGTCGCGCTCGACCCCTACACCAGTCACGGCCAGGACGGGCTGCTCGACGACAGCGGCTACATCGTCAACGACGCCACCGTGGCCGTGCTCACCGAGCAGGCGCTGGTGCAGGCCGAGGCCGGCGTGGACATCGTCGCGCCCAGCGACATGATGGACGGCAGGATCGGCGCGATCCGCGCCGCACTCGAAGCGCGCGGCGCCATCCACACGCGCATCATGGCCTACAGCGCCAAGTACGCCAGCGCCTTCTACGGCCCCTTCCGCGACGCGGTGGGCTCGGCCAGGAATCTGGGCAAGAGCGACAAGAAGGTCTACCAGATGGACCCGGGCAACAGCGACGAGGCGCTGCGCGAAGTCGCGCTCGACCTGGCCGAAGGCGCCGACATGGTGATGGTCAAGCCCGGCATGCCGTACCTGGACATCCTGCGCCGCGTCAAGGATCAGTTCCGCGTGCCCACCTTCGTCTACCAGGTCAGCGGCGAATACGCGATGCTCAAGGCTGCCGCCGCCAACGGCTGGCTGGAGCACGACGCGGTGATGATGGAATCGCTGCTCGCCTTCAAGCGCGCCGGCGCGGACGGCGTGCTGAGCTACTTCGCGCTCGACGCGGCAAGGCTGTTGCGCGCCGGCTGAAGCGGCGCGTGTGGCATGCGCGTTTTCCACCTCAGCGCCGAACAGTTCGTCGAGCTCGACACGATGCCGGCGGCCTTGCCGGCAAACGGCTTCCTGTGGATCGGCAGCGGGCGCCGCGAGTTCGAGCTCGGCGTCGCCGACATCCAGAACCGCCTGCAGGCCTGGACCGGCGGACAGCTGGTCGACCTGCACGTGCGCGACCTGCTCAGCCAGCAGCTGCCCTCGCACTTCGACACCACCTCGTGGTACGACCTGCTGGTCTTCCGCCGGCTGGCGGTGGGCGCGGGCAGCCCCGCCGACGACCCGCCCGACACGCTGGCCGCGGCGCGCAGGGCGCTGGAGTCCATCGACACCAGCCCGGTCGGCTTTGCCGTCTTCGACCGCGTGCTGGTGACCGTGCATCCCACCGACTGCGCGGTGCGCGACTTCTTCGCACAGCGGCTGCTGCAGCAGGCCGGCGGCGACGCGCGCGGCCAGGGCCGGCTGCCGACCAGCCCGGCGGACCTGATGCTGCGCATGGCCAACCACATGGTCGACGGCTACCTCGAACTGCGCCGGCAGCTGACGCGCCAGTTGGGCACGCTGCAGAACGAGCTGCTCGACCCGAAGAGCCGCTTCGGCGACTGGAAGGTGCTGCTCGATGCGCGCAACACACTGCACATGCTGGAGGACACCTGCGAAGACCAGCGCAGCGCGGTGCAGGAGTGGATCGACGCGCTCGACGAATGGCCGACCGAAAGCGGCACTGGCGCGCGCCACGAACGCGAACTGCTGCGCCTGCGCTCGCGCGACGTGCTCGAACACATCGAGCGGGTGCTGACCCACGTGCGCCGGCTCGAACATTCGGCCGAGGTGGCCGTGCAGATTCACTTCTCGGCGCTCGGCCACCGCACCAACGACATCATGCGCACGCTGACGGTGCTGACCGCCATCTTCCTGCCGCTGAACCTGATCACCGGCTTCTTCGGCATGAACTTCGATTCGCTGCCGCTGATCCACTCGGCCACCGGCATCTGGACCGCGATCGGCGCGATGGCGGCCGTGGGCGTTGCGCTGTTCCTTTACTTCAGGCGCAAACGCTACCTGGGCACGAGCCTGCGCAAATGAGGCTTCAGCCGCCGTAGGGGTCGTCGAAGCCCAGCGCCGCCAGCAGCTGCGTTTCGCGCGCTTCCATCGCCTCGGCGTCGGCCCGCGAGCTTTCGTGGTCGAAGCCCTGTGCGTGCAGCGTGCCGTGCACCAGCAGGTGCGCGTAGTGGGCCTGCAGCGGCCGATCTGCGGCCAGTGCCTCGCGTTCGACCACCGCTGCGCACAGCACCAGGTCGGCCAGCACCAGCGGCTCGCGCGCGTAGTCGAAGGTGAGCACGTTGGTGGCGTAGTCCTTGCCCCGGTAGTCGCGGTTCAGGCTGCGGCCTTCGTCCTCGTCGACGATGCGCACCGTGATCTCACCCGGCGCCAGCAGCGCCGCACGCACCCAGCGTGCCACGCGGTGGCGCGGCAGCAGCGCACGGTGCCGCGCATCGGGCATCTGCAGCGACAGGCGCAGGGCCGGCAGCGCCATCAGCCCGCGTCGCTGCGCGCCGCGTCGTAGGCCTGGACGATGCGCGCCACCAGCGGGTGGCGCACCACGTCGGACGCGTCGAACTGCGTGAAGGCCACGCCGTCGACATCGGCCAGCACCGCCTGCGCCTCGACCAGGCCGCTGGTGCGGCCCTTCGGCAGATCGATCTGGCTGGTGTCGCCGGTGACCACGCAGCGCGAGCCGAAGCCGATGCGCGTGAGGAACATCTTCATCTGCTCGGAGGTCGTGTTCTGCGCCTCGTCGAGGATGACGAAGGCATGGTTCAGCGTGCGCCCGCGCATGAAGGCCAGCGGCGCCACTTCCAGCAGCCCCTTGTCGAAGGCCCGGGTCACGCGCTCCAGGCCCATCAGGTCGTAGAGCGCGTCGTACAGCGGGCGCAGATAGGGGTCGACCTTCTGCGCCATGTCGCCGGGCAGGAAGCCCAGGCGCTCGCCGGCCTCGACCGCCGGGCGCGTCAGCACGATGCGCTGCACCGTGTTGCGCTCCAGCGCATCCACCGCGCAGGCCACGGCCAGGAAGGTCTTGCCGGTGCCGGCCGGGCCGATGCCGAAGCTGATGTCGTGCGTCAGCATGTGGCGCAGGTACTGCAGCTGGTTCGGCGTGCGCGCCGCCAGGTCGGCGCGGCGCGTGTGCAGCACGATGCGGCCGGCGTCGGGCGCCGCGGCCGCGGGCTGCGGCTGGCGCAGCGCATGCTGCAGCGCCTCGGCCTCGATCGGCTGCGCCGCACCGTCGTACAACCGCTGCAGCAGCGCCAGCGCCGCGTCCGCCGCGGCACGCTCGCCCTCGACGCGGAAGCGCTCGTTTCGATGCGAGATGCTCACGCCCAGCGAGCGTTCGATGGTGCGCAGGTGCTCGTCGAGCGCGCCGCACAGGTGGGACAGGCGGGCGTTGTCGGTGGGCGTGAAGGCATGGCGAAGGATCACGGCGCGTGCGCAGCGGCCCTGGGGCCGTCGAAGCGGAACAAGCGCACATTGTCGCCCTGTTGCGCAGGCCGGGGCCTCCGGCACAATGCCTGCTGCGATGCAGCGCCCATGCCCCCCGACCGCCGCCCGGTCCCTGTCGCGCGGCCTGTCCCAGTGGCTGCTGTGCCTGGGTCTGCTCTGGCTGGCCGCAAGCGGCGCGTCGGCGCAGAGCGTGAGCATCCATGCCGCTCAGGCGGTGGTGTCCGACGGCCTCAGCTTCCCGGCCGGCGTGGCGGCGCCACGGGCGGATCTGCCCGACGAGTGGTCGCTCAGCCGCCCCGGCAGCAGCGGCCCGGTGTGGTACCGCCTGAGCTTCAGCGCACCGGGCCTGCGCGAGCGCGGCGACCTGCTTGCGCTGTACATCGAGCATGTGTGCACCAACCTCGAGGTCATCCTGAACGGCCAGCTGGTGCACAGCGGCGGGCAGATGAGCGAGCCCATCACGCAGAACTGCAACCATCCGCAGCTGGTCAGCCTGCCGGCCGCGCTGATCGCACCGGGGCTGAATACGCTGGACCTGAAGGTGGTCGGCCATGCCCTGGCGCAGGTGGCCTCGCGCCACCGTGCCGGCGCGCTGTCGGCGCTGGAGATCGGCCCGAAGTCGCTGCTGTCCGGCAAATACGCGCGCCAGCTGGCGCTGAACGTGACGGTGCCGCAGGCGCTGAGCGCGACGCTGCTGCTGATGGGCGGCTTCATGTTCGTGCTCGGCTGGATCAACCGCCGCGAGAGCCACCTCGCCTACTTCGGCGCGCTGTCGATCGGCTGGGCCCTCGTCGAAGCACGGCTGTGGCTGCGCGACCTGCCCTTCGACAACAACGTCGCCGAGCTGCTGTTCTGTGCGTTGGCGCCCTTGCTCGCCTGGGCCAGCGTGCAATTCCTGCTGCGCTACGCACAGGTCCGCCGCCGTTGGGTCGACATCGTTTTGCCGCTGCAATGCGTGGCGATGCCGGCGAGCCTGATGCTGGCCGGCCCGCAGCACCTGCATGCGATGGCCAGCGCCTGGTACCTGCTGCTGGCGCTGCAGACGCTGGCCGCCGCGGTGTTCTACCTGCGTACGCAGTACCGCGCACGCAGCCGCTCGTTGTGGCCGATGGCGCTGCTGCTGGGCATCGCCACGGTGGCGCTGGCCACCGAGTATGCGGCGCAGGCCTTCGGGTTCCGCTCGACGCCGGCCCAGCTGGCACGGATTGCCACGCCGCTGTTGCTGGTGCTGGTGAGCCTGCGCCTGCTGCAGCAGCACGGGCGCGCACGGCAGGAGGCCGAGGAAAGCAAGGCGCACCTGGAACTGCGCATCCGCGAGGCCACCGCCGAGATCGAGCGCAACTTCGCGCAGCTGGCCGAGCTGCGCGTGGAGAAGGTCACCGAGCGCGAGCGCAAGCGCATCGCCGCCGACCTGCACGACGACCTCGGCGCCAAGCTGCTGACCATCGTGCACACCAGCGAGTCCGAGCGCATCAGCACGCTGGCGCGCGAGGCGCTGGAGGAGATGCGCCTGTCGGTGCGCGGCCTGACCGGCAGGCCGGTGCAGCTGATCGACGCGCTCGGCGACTGGCGTGCCGAGGTGGTGTCGCGCCTGGGGCAGGCCGGCATCGAGGCCGACTGGCACGCACCGGCCGAAGAGCTGCCGCAGACGCTGTCGGCACGCGCCTTCGTGCAGACCACGCGCATCCTGCGCGAGGCGGTGAGCAACGTCATCAAGCACAGCGGCGCCGTCCACTGCTCCGTGGGCTGCGCCGTCGCCGACGGCGACCTGCAGATCATCGTGCGCGACAACGGCAACGGCATCCCGATGGAACTCGATGGCCGCCTCGACCGCGGCCACGGCATGGCCAGCATGAAACACCGGGCCAAGCAGCTGCAGGGGCAGTGCCTGGTGGAATCGGGCCCGGGCTACGGGACCGTGATACGCCTCACGCTTCCGCTGAACCGCGCCACCGAAGCGGTGTGATGCGCTGGTAGCATGAATTCCCCGACCCCGGAGCATCGCCATGACCAACATCCTGCTCCTGGAGGACCTGCCCGAAATCCGCGCCTGGCTGAGCAGCCTGGTGATGCAGGTCTTCCCCGACGCCCAGATCGCCGAGGCCGCGCGCGTGCACGATGCGCTGGGCCTGGTGTCGGCGATCAAGTTCGACCTGGCGCTGGTCGACCTGGGCCTGCCCGACGGCTCCGGCGTCGACGTGGTCAGCGCGCTGCGCGAACACCAGCCCGAGACGCAGAGCGTGGTGGTCACCATCCACGACGACGACGAGCACCTGTTCCCGGCGCTGCAGGCCGGCGCCTTCGGCTACATCCTGAAGGAGCAGGCGCGCGAGCTGATCATCGAGCAGCTGCAGCGCATCAGCCAGGGCGAGCCGCCGCTGTCGCCGTCGATCGCGCGCCGCGTGATGGCCTATTTCGCCGCCAAGTCCAAGCCGCAGCCGATGTCGGCGTCGTCGGCCGCGGTGCCGCACGTGTCGCTGACCGAGCGCGAGACCGAGGTGCTGCTGCGCGTGGCCAAGGGCTACACGCTGCCCGAGATCGGCGTGCAGCTGACGCTGTCGCGCCACACCATCGCCGACTACGTCAAGCAGATCTACCGCAAGCTCAACGTCAGCTCGCGCGCCGAGGCTGCGCTCGAAGCGCAGCGCATGGGACTGTTCGGCAGATAAACGGACCACCCCCGAAGCGCCTTCGGCGCTCCCTCAAGGGGGCGCCGCTGGTGGACCGGCAGAGCCGGATCCATGGCGGCCGCTTGATGACGCCCGGCGTGGCGATAATCAATCGATGATCGGACGGCTCACGGGCGTGATCGCGGAGAAGTCGCCCCCGCAGGTGCTGGTCGATGTCAACGGCGTCGGCTACGAGCTCGACGTGCCGATGAGCACCTTCTACAACCTGCCCGGCCTGGGCGAGCGCACCACGCTGCTGACGCACTTCGTGGTGCGCGAGGACGCTCAAGCGCTGTTCGGCTTCCTCACGCACGACGAGCGCAGCACCTTCCGCCACTTGGTCAAGATCAGCGGCGTCGGCCCGCGCACCGCGCTGGCCATCCTGTCGGGCCTGAGCGTGGCCGAGCTGGCCGGCGCCGTGTCGCGCCAGGAAAGCGGCCGCCTGGTCAAGGTGCCGGGCATCGGCAAGAAGACGGCCGAGCGGCTGCTGCTCGAACTGAAGGGCAAGCTCGGCCCCGATCTCGGGCTGCCGGCGGCGGCCGCGGTCAGCGGCGCGCAGGCCGACATCGTGCAGGCGCTGCTGGCGCTGGGCTACAGCGAACGCGAAGCGGCGGCGGCGCTGAAGGCGTTGCCACCGGACGTGGCCGTCAGCGACGGCATCAAGCTGGCGCTGAAGGCGCTGAATCGGTAGCCGGCGACCTGGGTGAACGGGGACGGGCAGTGAGCAAACAAGTTCGGGCCAACGCTCCCCAAACCGCTGAAAGCAACGAAACCGCCTACAGCGGCGTCCACGCCCACATCGTTGCCCTGCTGGAGGAAGCACGCCGCGCCGCCGCGCGCAGCGTCAATGCGCTGATGACAGCCAGCTACTGGGAGATCGGCCGGCGCATCGTGGAGTTCGAGCAGGGCGGACAAGGGCGGGGTATGGCGAGGCATTGATCGAACGTCTGTCGGCTGACCTGACTATCCGGTTTGGTCGTGGTTTCAGCAAGCAGAACTTGTGGCAGATGCGAGCCTTCCACCTGACGTGGCCTGCTCAGCACATTTTCCAGACACTGTCTGTCAAATCTCCCGCTCCTCGGATTCTCCAGACGCTGTCTGGACAATCTGCTGTCCCGGGGAATCTCCAGACGACCTCTGGGCAATCTCCGGACCTGCCCACGCTGGCCCAAGCCTTCCCGCTGCCCTGGTCCGCCTACGTCAGCCTGCTCTCGGTGAGAAGCGAGCATGCCCGCGCCTTCTACGAAACCGAAGCCCTGCGCTGCGGCTGGAGCGTGCGGCAACTGCAGCGACAGATCGGCAGCCAGTTCTACGAGCGCATCGCCCTGTCGCGCAACAAGGCCGCCATGCTGCAGAAGGCTGAAGCGGCCGAGCCCGGCGATGCCCTCACGCCCCAGCAGGCCCTCAAAGACCCCTTCGTGCTGGAGTTCCTGGGCCTCAAGGACCAGTACTCAGAATCGGAGCTGGAAGAAGCACTCATCCAGCACTTGGCCGACTTCCTGCTGGAACTGGGCGACGACTTCGCCTTCGTCGGCCGCCAGCGGCGGCTGCGGCTGGACGACAGCTGGTTCCGCATCGACCTGCTGTTCTTCCACCGCCGCCTCAAATGCCTGCTGGTCATCGACCTCAAGGTCGGCAAGTTCAACCACGCCGACGCGGGCCAGATGCACATGTACCTGAACTACGCCCGCGAGCACTGGACGAAGCCTGGCGAGAACCCGCCCGTCGGGCTGATCCTGTGCTCCGGCAAAGGCAGCGCCGAAGCCCGCTACGCGCTGGAGGGTCTGTCCAACAAGGTGCTGGCAGCTGAATACCGGACCGCGCTGCCGGATGAAAAGCTGCTGACCGAGGAAGTGGAAAAACCCGGCGCGAGCTGGAAGCGCGGCGCATCGGGCGCGATGGCGCGCAAGGCAGCGAATGAACGCGCGGCCAGGGTGGCGCCGGCGCAACCGCGGCGATGACCTGCCTCAGTGCTTGTGCGACTGCGCCTGAGCCTCGGCCAGCGCCTTCACCGGCGCCTTGATCTCCACGTTCTCGCGCTGGCCGCCGGCGCCTTCGATGACCAGCGTCACCGGCACGTCATCGCCGGCTTTCAGCTCCTTCTTCAGCTCCAGCAGCATCAGGTGGTAACCGCCGGGCTTGAAGTCCACCGTCTTGCCCGCCGGCAGTTCGACGGCCGGCACTGCGCGCATCCTCATCACGTTGCCGTCCATCGCCATCTCGTGGACCTCGACGGCGCCGGCCACCGGCGACGAGGCCGACACCAGTCTGCCGCCGCCGGCCGAGCTGATCTGCGCGAACAGGCCGGTGGCCTTCTGGCCGGCGACGGTGCCGCGCACCCAGGCGTCCTTGACGGTGGTCTGGGCATGGACCGCGAAAGCAACCGCAGCCAGCAGCGCAAACAAGAGCTTGTTCATCGACGTCCTCCTTACAAAGGCCGCGATCTTAGGCTCGGCAGCTCGCGATAATCGCCGCATGGCCATCCAGACCGACAGCTTCGAACCGGCGCGCCGCGTGCTCAGCGCCGCGCCCGTGTCGCCCAACGAGGAGGCCATCGAACGCGCGCTGCGGCCCAAGGGCCTGGCGGACTACGTGGGCCAGGCCAAGGCGCGCGAGCAGCTGGAGATCTTCATCGGCGCGGCCAAGAAGCGCGCCGAGGCGCTGGACCATGTGCTGCTGTTCGGCCCGCCGGGACTGGGCAAGACGACGCTGAGCCACATCATCGCGCACGAGCTGGGCGTCAACCTGCGCAGCACCTCGGGGCCGGTGCTGGAAAAACCCAAGGACCTGGCGGCGATCCTCAGCAACCTGGAACGCAACGACGTGCTCTTCATCGACGAGATCCACCGCCTGAGCCCGGTGGTCGAGGAGATCCTGTACCCGGCGCTGGAGGACTACCGCATCGACATCATGATCGGCGAGGGCCCGGCCGCGCGCTCGATCAAGCTCGACCTGCAGCCCTTCACGCTGGTGGGCGCGACCACGCGCGCCGGCATGCTGACCAACCCGCTGCGCGACCGCTTCGGCATCGTCGCGCGGCTGGAGTTCTATACGCCCGAGGAGCTGGCGCGCATCGTCACGCGCTCGGCCGGGCTGCTGAACGTGCCCGCCGACAGCGAAGGCGCCTTCGAGATCGCGCGCCGTTCGCGCGGCACGCCGCGCATCGCCAACCGGCTGCTGCGCCGCGTGCGCGACTATGCCGAGGTCAAGGGCGACGGGCGCATCACGCAGGCGCAGGCGCAGTTGGCGCTGGCCATGCTGGACGTCGACCCGCTGGGCCTGGACCTGATGGACCGCAAGCTGCTCGAAGCGGTGATCCACCGCTTCGACGGCGGGCCGGTGGG
>CAYUPF010000072.1:17140-18982 GCA_964446545.1 uncultured Rubrivivax sp. | reverse complement strand
ATGTAGGTGTTGCGGACCATGAACTCCTTGAGGATGTCGTTCTGGATGGTCCCGGACAACTGGTCCTGCTTCACTCCCTGCTCTTCGGCCGCCACCACGTAACCGGCCAGCACCGGCAGCACCGCGCCGTTCATCGTCATGGACACGCTCACCTTGTCCAGCGGGATGCCGTCGAACAGGATCTTCATGTCCTCGACCGAATCGATCGCCACGCCGGCCTTGCCGACGTCGCCGGTGACGCGCGGGTGGTCGCTGTCGTAGCCGCGGTGCGTGGCCAGGTCGAAGGCGACGCTGACGCCCTGCCCGCCGGCGGCCAGGTTCCTGCGATAGAAGGCGTTGCTGTCCTCGGCGGTGGAAAAGCCCGCGTACTGGCGGATCGTCCACGGCCGCACCGCGTACATCGTCGCCTGCGGGCCGCGCACGAAGGGGGCGAAGCCGGGCAGCGTGTCGGTGTGCGGCAGGCCGGCCAGGTCGGCCGCGGTGTACAGCGGCTTGAGCTCGATGCCCTCGGGCGTGAGCCAGTTCAGCGAGCGCAGGTCGCCACCGGGCACCGACTTCGCAGCCGCCTGGGCCCAGGCGTCGAGTTCGGTGGCAGTGGCTTTGCGGGCAACGGGTTCGGCCATGTGTGTTCTCCAGATGCGGCGCCGCCGGGCGCACGGCGTGCAGCGGCACGGCCCCCCGACGATCGGTTCCCCAGTGTCGCGCAGATCGGCGGCGCGATGCCCCCTCCAGGAGGCTGGGCCCGACGCAAGCCGCCCTTCGGGCCGGCTTGCCGGCGCATCCACCGGGCGTTGTATTATGCATAATTATGAACTCAAAATCATTCTCGCGCCCGGCATGAACGCCCTGTCCCCGCCCCTGGCCGACGCGGCGGCACGCTCGCTGGCGCCGCGCGCGCTGTACCAGGAGGTGGCGGACCGGCTGCGCCAGCAGATCTACAACCGCACGCTCGAGCCCGGCAGCTGGATCGACGAGATGAAGCTGAGCCAGCAGTTCGGCATCAGCCGCACGCCGCTGCGCGAGGCGCTGAAGGTGCTGGCCGTCGAGGGCCTGGTGACGATGAAGCTGCGCCGCGGCGCCTACGTCACCGAGGTCTCGCGCGACGACGTGTCACAGGTCTACCACCTGCTGGCGCTGCTGGAAAGCGACGCCGCCGCCACCGTGGCCGCGCAGGCCGACGACGCGCAGCGCGCACGGCTGCAGCAACTGCACGCACGGCTGGAGAAGCAGGCGCGGCAGCGCGACGCCTTCTTCGCCGCCAACGAGCAGTTTCACATGGCGCTGCTGGAGATCGCCGGCAACCGCTGGGCGCTGCAGATCGTCACCGATCTGCGCAAGGTGATGAAGCTCAACCGCCACCACTCGCTGTTCAAGCAGGGCCGGCTCAGCGATTCGCTGGCCGAGCATCGCGCACTGATGGAAGCCATCGGTACGCGTGATGGCGCACACGCGCGCGCGCTGATGCAGGCGCATTTCGCGCAGGGGCTGCAGGCAGCGACCGGCTGAGATACCCCCCCGCCGGCGGGTCGCGCCGGCGTCGTTCATGACTGCTGCTGCCAGGCTGTGCTCTGGCTTTGGACGACGGTGCAGTTTGTTTTCAGGGTTGGGGACCCGCCAACCGTGCACATCGAACCCTAGATCGTCGACGTTGCGCGCGGGGCGGAAACCCCGCCCAAAACAAGAAGCGGCAGAAGCGGCCAGCCCATTTCGGCTGGCTTCGCGCTTCGGATCGAAATATCGATCAGACCTTGGGGGAGCGGCGGCGCGCTGCACCCGCGACCAGAGCCAACCGGCCAGCATCATGGCGTAGGTCTGCGGCTCGGGCACGACGGCCACGCCGAC
>CAYUPF010000072.1:3298-17040 GCA_964446545.1 uncultured Rubrivivax sp. | reverse complement strand
AACCGGCCAGCATCATGGCGTAGGTCTGCGGCTCGGGCACGACGGCCACGCCGACGATGATGTCGCTGGTATTGAAGACGGTCAGCGTGCCGCTCTCACCCAGAAACGGATTCTGGAGGTAGACG
Source organism: uncultured Rubrivivax sp. (assembly GCA_964446545.1). Lineage (GTDB taxonomy): Bacteria > Pseudomonadota > Gammaproteobacteria > Burkholderiales > Burkholderiaceae_C > Rubrivivax. The sequence goes on along the minus strand of CAYUPF010000072.1, from coordinate 16,915 downwards.
CCCCCGACCGGCTCGTTGCCTGCAGCGCATACTGGTGCAGACACTGCGCCACGCGGCACATTGAGACCGCATCTATAACGCATTGAAGATGCGTAGAATGCGCGTTGTACGCACATCAAATTAACATACGTTCGCATGGAACTGAAGACCGCCCGGCTCACGCTGCTGATCGACCCCGCGAAGAAGGCGGCCTTCGAGCAACTCTGCGCACAGCAGGACCTGACGCCTTCGCAGGTGGTGCGCCAGTTGATCCGCGAGTACCTGTCGCAGCACGGCGTGTCCTATCGGCCCAGCGGCTCGGTGCCGGGTGACGAGCCCGCCACGTCGCGGCGACCAGGCAAGAGTGGCCGGCGCGGCTGATCCGCGCCGCTTCGGCTCGCAGGCGACACCCCTGATGCGCGGCGGCATGGCGTGAACCACTGGCTCCATCTCGACTGGGTGCTGGTCGTGGTCGCGGCCTGGCTGCTGCTGGGCCTGGTCGGCGTGTGCGCGCTGCGCCGCCTGAATTTCGTCGCGCGGCTGCTCTTCCCGGCCGGCGGCGTGCTCGCGCTGGCGCTGTTCGGCGTGGCGCTGGCCGCGATGGTCAGCGGCCCCGAGGTGGCGGTGCTGCCGATCGGCCTGCCGACGCTGCCCTTTCACCTGCGTCTGGACAGCCTGTCGGCCTTCTTCCTGATGGTCATCGGCGCCACCGCCGCCGGGGTATCGGCGTTCGCGGCCGGCTACTTCCGCCGTGGCGAGGGCACGCCGCCGGGACTGCTGTGCCTGGAATACCACCTGTTCCTGGCCAGCATGGTCGGCGTCGTGCTGGCCGACGACGCCTACGCCTTCATGGTGATGTGGGAGACGATGGCGCTTTCGTCGTTCTTCCTCGTCACCGCCAACCACCGCATTCCGGAGATCCGCCGCGCCGGCTACCTGTACCTGCTGGTGGCGCATGTCGGCGCCATCGGCATCCTGATGTGCTTCGGCGTGCTGCAGGCCAACACCGGCGACTACAGCTTCGCCAACATGCGCGCGCAGTCGCTGAGCCCGTTCTGGGCCTCGATCGCCTTCGCGCTGGCGGTGTTCGGCTTCGGCGCCAAGGCCGGCCTGCTGCCGCTGCACGTCTGGCTGCCCGAAGCCCACCCGGCGGCGCCGTCGCCGGTGTCGGCGCTGATGAGCGCGGTGATGCTGAAGACGGCCGTCTACGGGCTGCTGCGCGTGAGCTTCGACCTGCTGTCCTACCCGCTGTGGTGGTGGGGCGCCGCGCTGCTGGCGCTGGGCCTGGCGACGGCGCTGTTCGGCGTGGTCTTCGCCGCCGTGCAGGTGGACATGAAGCGGCTGCTGGCCTATTCGTCGATCGAGAACATCGGCCTGATCGTCGCCGCCGTCGGCCTGGCGCTGGTCTTTGCCGCCTACCGCATGCATGCGCTGGCGGCGCTGGCGCTGACCGCGGCGCTGTACCACGTGGCCGGCCATGCGCTGTTCAAGAGCCTGCTCTTCCTGGGCACCGGCTCGGTGCTGCACGCCACCGGCGAACGCAACCTGGGCCGGCTCGGCGGGCTGATGCGCTGCATGCCCTGGGTCGCCTGGGTCACGCTGGTCGGCGTGCTGGCCAGCGCCGGGCTGCCGCCGCTGGGCGGCTTCGTCTCGGAATGGCTGCTGCTGCAAAGCTTCCTGTTCACGCCCGGTCTGCCCAACCCGGTGTTGAACATGCTGATCCCGGTGGTCGCCGCGCTGATCGCGCTGGTCGCCGCGCTGGCCGGCTACACCATGGTCAAGTTCTTCGGCATCATCTTCCTCGGCCAGCCGCGCGAGGACAAGCTGGCCCGGGCGCACGACGCCGGGCCGTGGGAACGTGCCGGCATGTCCTGGCTGGTGGCCGGCTGCATCGTGCTCGGCCTGCTGCCGGTGCCGTTCATCCAGCTCATCGACCCGGTGACGCGCCTGCTCGTGTCGGCCGGGCTCGGCGAGGCGGTGGCCCGCAGCGGCTGGCTGCTGGCGCCGGCCGGGGTCGACCGGGCCAGCTACGGGCCGGTGGTCTTCCTGCTCGGCGTGGCGGCGAGCTTCGCGCTGGCCTGGCTGCTGGTGCGCAAGCTCTACCACGGCCGGGTGCGGCGCGCGCCGGCCTGGGCCTGCGGCTTCCCCTGGGGCAACGCGCGCATGCAGGACACGGCCGAGGGCTTCGGCCAGCCGATCCGGCAGATCTTCGAGCCCTTCTTCCGCATGCGCCGCGAGCTGCCGACGCCCTTCGACGAACGGCCGCGCTACCGCGTCGACATCGACGACCCCTTCTGGTTCTGGCTGTACCTGCCGGTGGCGGCGCTGGTGGCGCGTATCGCGCGTCTGGTGGGGCTGCTGCAGCAAGGGCGCATCGCGGTGTACCTGATGTTCAGCTTCGTCACGCTGATCGTGATGCTGGTGGTGGTGGCGCGATGAGCCTTTACGGCGTGAGCTCGCAGCTGCTGGAGATCGTCGCGGCGCTGCTGCTCGCGCCGCTGCTGTCCGGCTGGGTCAACCAGTGGCGGGCCTGGCTGCAGAACAAGTCCGCGCCCAGCCTGCTGCAGCCCTACCGGCTGCTGCACAAGCTGTTCCACAAGGAATCGGTGCTGGCGGAGCATGCGTCGCCGCTGTTCCGGGGCGCGCCGTACATCGCCTTCGGCTGCATGGCCCTGGCCTGCGCGATCGTGCCCACGCTGTCGACCGATCTGCCGCTGGCGCCGGCGGCCGACGCGATCGCGCTGGTCGGGCTGTTCGCGCTCGCCCGCGTGTTCATCTCGCTGGCGGCGATGGACATCGGCACCGCCTTCGGCACGCTCGGCGCGCGGCGCGAGATGCTGATCGGCTTCCTCGCCGAGCCGGCGCTGCTGATGGTGCTGTTCTCGACCTCGCTGATCTCGCAGTCGACCTCGCTGACGACGATGGTGCAGACGCTGTCGCAACGCGATCTGGCGATCTACCCGGGACTGGCCTTCGCCGGCGTGGCGTTCACGATGGTCTCGCTGGCGGAGAACGCGCGCGTGCCGGTGGACAACCCGGCGACGCACCTCGAACTGACGATGATCCACGAGGCGCTGATCCTCGAATATTCCGGCCGCCACCTGGCGCTGCTCGAATGGGCCGCGAGCCTGAAGCTGTTCGCCTATTCGTGCATCGGCCTGGCGCTGTTCTTCCCCTGGGGCATCGCCGCGGCGGACGCGCCGCTGGCGCTGCTGCTGGCGCTGCCGGTGCTGGTGCTGAAGCTGGCCGCCGGCGGCATTGCGCTGGCGCTGCTGGAGACGCTGAGTGCCAAGATGCGCATCTTCCGCGTACCCGAGTTCCTGGCCACCGCCTTCCTGATGGCGGTGATCGGGCTGCTGGTGCACATCCTGCTGGGGGGATGAGATGAACGCGCTGTTCTCCCAGTTCGTGAACCTGCTCGGCGCGCTGCTGCTGCTGCTGGCCTTCGCGATGATCTCGCAGCGCCGCATCCTGTCGCTGATCCACCTGTTCACGCTGCAGGGCATCACGCTGGTCGTGGCCACGGCGACGGTCGGCTATCTGACACAGCAGCCGCACCTGTACCTGTCGGCGGCGATCACCTTCCTGCTCAAGGTGCTGCTGATCCCGGTGCTGCTGCACCGCGTCATCGATCGCCTGAACGTGCGCTGGGACGTGGAGACGCTGATCAACATCCCGACGACGATGCTCATCGGCATCCTGCTGGTGATCTTCGCCTTCAACCTGGCGCTGCCGATCGCGCAGCTGTCCTCGTCGATCGCGCGCGGCTCGCTCGGCATCGCGCTGGCCTGCGTGCTGCTGTCCTTCCTGATGATGATCACGCGCGCCAAGGCGGTGCCACAGGTCATCGGCTTCCTGTCGATGGAAAACGGCTTGTTCTTCGCCGCCACCGCAGCCACCTACGGCATGCCGATGGTGGTCGAGCTCGGCATCGCGCTGGACGTGCTCATCGGCGTGCTGATCCTGGGCGTGTTCATGTTCCAGATCCGCGAGCAGTTCGACAGCCTCGACATCCATCACCTGGAAAAACTCAAGGAAAACTAGGCCGTGCAGGCGCTCTTCTTCGTACTCGGCATCCCGCTGCTCGGCGGCGCGGTGCTGGCGCTGTTCGGCCACCGCGACCGGGCGATGGAACTGAACGTCGGCTTCAGCCTAGGCACCTTCGTCGCCGCCTGCGCACTGACGGCGCAGGTCATCGACGGCGGCCCGCTGTATGCCTGGGAGCGCGAGTTCTACATCGACGCGCTGAACGTCTTCCTGGTCGCGCTGACCGCCTTCGTCGGCCTGACCACGGCCATGTTCTCGCGCCCGTACATGCGCGTCGAACGCGACCACGGCAAGATGACGCCACCGCGGCTGCGCCTGTACCACAGCATGTACCAGCTGTTCAGCTTCACGATGCTGCTGGCGCTGATGACCAACAACATGGGCATCCTGTGGGTGGCGATGGAGGCCGCCACCCTGACCACCGTGCTGCTGGTCAGCGTGTACCGCACCGCCGCCAGCCTGGAGGCGGCCTGGAAGTACTTCATCCTGTGCGGCGTGGGCATCGCGCAGGCGCTGTTCGGCACCGTGCTGCTGTACATGGCGGCCGAGAAGGTCATCGGCGCTGACGGCTCGGTCATGGGCGGCGCGCTGCTGTGGACCAACCTGGACGCGGTGAAGACCCAGCTCGACCCGAACATCATCACGCTGGCCTTCGCCTTCCTGTTCATCGGCTACGGCACCAAGGTCGGGCTGGTGCCGGTGCACAACTGGCTGCCCGACGCGCATGCCGAGGGGCCGACGCCGGTGTCGGCGGTGCTGTCGGGGCTGCTGCTCAACGTCGCGCTGTACGCCATCCTGCGCTGCAAGGTGCTGACCGACGGCGCGCTCGGCAGCCCGCTGGCCGGACGCATGATGATCGGCTTCGGCCTGGTGTCGGTGGTCGCCGCGGCCTTCCTGCTGACGCGGCAGAAAGACGTCAAGCGCATGTTCGCCTATTCGTCGATCGAGCACATGGGGCTGATGACCTTCGCCTTCGGCCTGGGCGGCCCGGTGGCCAACTTCGCAGGGCTGCTGCACATGACGGTGCATTCGCTGATCAAGTCGGCGATCTTCTTCGCCGTCGGCCATGCCACGCAGAAGGCCGGCACGCAGCTGATGGACGAGATCCGCGGCCTGATCAAGGTCAACCCGACGGTCGCCTGGGGCCTGATGCTGGGTTCGCTGGCGATCCTGGGCATGCCGCCCTTCGGCGTCTTCGCCAGCGAGTTCCTGATCATCACCACCGCCATGCGCGAGCAGCCCTGGACCACGCCCTTGCTGCTGCTGGCGCTGGGCGTGGCCTTCGCCTCGGTGTTCGCCCGCGTGCAGCCGATGGTCTTCGGCGTCACCACGCTGAAGCCGCTGGCCCATCCGCCGGCCTTGATCCCGGTGTTCGTGCACCTGGCGCTGGGGCTGATGCTGGGCCTGTACATCCCGCCGTACCTGGACGCCTGGTTCCGCGAGGCGGCACGCATGATCGGGGGCTGAAACGATGCGCATCCGCGGGCTGGACCTGGCGTTCGCGCCGCTGCCGTCGGAACTGCCGATGCAGCATGCGCGCGTCGATGCCGACCGGTGGACCGCCTGTGCGCGCGCGGTCGCCGACGGCGGCGGCCGGCTGGTGGCGCTGTGGGGCAGCGACCGGCGCGACGCCGAGGATGGCGGCTTCGCGGTCCATGCGGCCTATGCCTCGATCGACGGGCTGGCGTGGGTCGAGCTGGCGCTGGACGGCGCGACACCGCTCTGGCCCGACCTGGCGCCGCTCTTCCCCACAGCCGCGCGCATGCAGCGCGCCACCGCCGACCTGCTGGGCATCGCGGCCACCGGTGCGCGCGACACCCGGCCGTGGCTCGACCATGGCCTGTGGCCGCCGGGCTTTCACCCGCTGCGGCACGATGCGCGCGAGCCGGCCGCCCCGGCAGCGGCCGGCTGGCCCGCCGACTACCCCTTCGTGCGCGTCGAGGGCGAGGGCGTGCACGAGATCGCGGTCGGGCCGGTGCACGCCGGCATCATCGAACCCGGCCATTTCCGCTTCTCGGTGGTCGGCGAGAAGGTGCTGCGCTTGGAAGAACACCTGGGTTATGTGCACAAGGGCATCGAACGGCGCTTCACGCAGCTGCCTGCGCTCGAAGCCCACCGTCTGGCGGGACGGGTGTCGGGCGACAGCACGGTGGCCTTTGCCTGGGCTTATTGCATGGCGCTGGAGTCGGCCGCCGGCTGCCTGATCCCCGAACGCGCGTGCTGGCTGCGAGCGCTGATGCTCGAGCGCGAGCGCGTCGCCAACCACCTGGGCGACCTCGGCGCGCTGGGCAACGACGCGGCGCTGGCCTTCGGCCTGGCGCAGTTCTCGCGCTTGCGCGAGGACTGGCAGCGCGCCTCGAAGCAGGCCTTCGGCCACCGCTTCATGATGGACGGCGTGGCCCCGGGCGGCGTCGCCGCCGACCCGGGCGCGGCCGCGCTCGAAAGCCTGCGCCGGCAGTGCGACGCCGTCGAAACCGAACTGCGCGCGCTGCGCGCGGTCTACGACGAACACGCCGGGCTGCAGGACCGCTTCATCGGCACCGGCCGGGTGGCGCCGGCGCTGGCCGCCCAGCTCGGCTTGACCGGCCTGGCCGGCCGCGCCAGCGCGCAATGCGCCGACCTGCGCTGCGACCACGCCTGGGCCCCCTACGACCGGCTCGAGGTGGCGATGGCCACGCAGCGCCAGGGCGACGTGGCCGCGCGCGTGAACCTGCGTTTCGACGAGGCGCTGGAATCCTTGCGGCTGATCCGCGCGCTGTGCGCCGGCGCCCCCGGCGGCGAGCTGCGTGCCGAACTGCGCCTGCCGGCGCGCGAGGCCATCGGCGCCGGCTGGGTCGAAGGCTGGCGCGGCGAGGTCTTCGTCGCGCTCGAACTCGCCGCCGACGGACGCATCCGGCGCTGCCATGCGCACGACCCGTCGTGGCACAACTGGCCGGTGCTCGAGCACGCGGTGATCGGCAACATCGTCCCGGACTTCCCGCTGATCAACAAGTCCTTCAACCTGAGCTATTCCGGAGCCGACCTGTAGATGCTGAAGATCATCCGCCAGATCGCGCGCGTCGGCATCGTCACCGAAGCGCCGCCACCGGCCGCCGCCGGTGCCGAAGCGGCGCAGCGCATTCAACTCGAACTGCTCGACATCCTCGGCCGGGCGCTGGCGATCCGCCAGGTCGACGCCGGTTCGTGCAACGGCTGCGAACTGGAGATCCACGCGCTGGGCAACCCCTACTACAACATCGAAGGGCTGGGCATCCGCTTCGTCGCCAGCCCGCGCCATGCCGACCTGCTGCTGGTCACCGGGCCGGTGTCGCGCCACATGCGCGAGGCGCTGCTGCGCACCTACGAAGCCACGCCCGAGCCGCGGCTGGTGGTGGCGGTGGGCGACTGCGCCTGCAGCGGCGGCATCTTCGGCGAGAGCTACGCCAGCTGCGGCCGCGTCGCCAACGTGCTGCCGGTCGACGTGCAGGTTGCCGGCTGCCCGCCCGCACCCGCCGAGCTGCTCGGCGGCATCCTGCAAGCCGTGCGCGCGCGTCGCGACGCATCCGCGACAATGCCGCCGCATGCAGCTGCATCGCTTCCGGCCCCGCCTGCTTGACACCCTCGAGGGCTACAACGGCGCGCTGTTCGCGCGCGACCTGGGCGCCGGCCTGACGGTCGGCATCGTCGCGCTGCCGCTGGCGATGGCCTTTGCCATCGCCTCGGGCGTCAAACCCGAGGCCGGCATCTTCACCGCCATCATCGCCGGCGTCCTGATCAGCGCGCTCGGCGGCTCCAACGTGCAGATCGGCGGCCCGGCGGGCGCCTTCATCGTCATCGTCTACGGCATCGTCGAGCGCTACGGCCTGGCCAACCTGCTGATCGCCACCTCGCTGGCCGGCGTGCTGCTGTTCCTGATGGGCCTGTTCAAGCTGGGCGCGCTGGTGCGCTACGTGCCGGTGCCGATCATCATCGGCTTCACCAACGGCATCGCGGTGCTGATCGCGCTGTCGCAGCTGAAGGACCTGCTGGGGCTGCGCATCGACAAGATGCCCTCGGATTTTTTTACGCAGATCCAGGTGCTGGGCGCGCACCTGGGGTCGATCAACCCGGCCGCGCTGGCCATCGGCCTGGCCTGCCTGGCGCTGGTGGTGCTGTGGCCGAAGTCCTACGCCATGCCGGACTCGCGGACGGATCCGATGGCCAGGCTGCGGCGCCTGGCCACGCACCTGCCGGGCACGATCATCGCGCTGGTCGGCGCCACCCTGCTGACCGCACTGCTCGACTTGCCGGTGGAAACCATCGGCTCGCGCTTCGGCGGCATCCCGCAGTCGCTGCCGGCCTTCGCGCTGCCCGAGCTCAGCTGGGCCAGTGCCCAGCAGCTGTTCATACCGACGGTCACGATCGCGCTGCTGGGCGCGATCGAATCGCTGCTGTGCGCGCGCGTCGCCGACAACGCCACCGAGTTCCCGCGCCACGACCCGAACCAGGAGCTGATGGCGCAGGGCGCGGCCAATTTCGTCGTGCCCTTCTTCGGCGGCATCCCCGCCACCGGCACCATCGCGCGCACCGTCACCAACGTGCGCGCCGGCGCGGCCTCGCCCATCGCCGGCATCGTGCATGCGCTGACGCTGCTGGCGGTGGTGCTGCTGGCCGCGCCGCTGGCGCTGCACGTGCCGCTGGCGGCGCTGGCCGGCATCCTGATGTTCGTGGCCTGGAACATGGGCGAATGGCACGAGTTCCTGCGCCTGCGCCGCTTCAGCCCGCAGTACCGCACCGTGCTCGTCGGCACCTTCGCGCTCACCGTGGTCTTCGACCTGACGGTGGCGGTGCAGGTCGGGCTGGTGCTGGCCTGCGTGTTCTTCATCTACCGCATGAGCACCTTGTTCAGCGTGCGGCGGCATGCCGCCGACGACATGCCGCCGGGGGTGCAGGTGTTCGAGCTCTTCGGCTCGCTGTTCTTCGGCGCGGTCGGCAAGATCGAGGCGCTGCCGGCTCAGGTGAGCGCGGGTACACGCGCGGTGGTGCTGGAGATGCACCGCATGATCTCGATGGACACCTCGGGCCTGGAATCGCTGCAGCAGTTGCACCGCGCGCTGACGCGCCGCGACATCGCGCTGGTGCTGGCCAATGTCAACGAGCAACCGCTGTCGCTGATCCGCCGCTCCGGCTTCGAGGCGGTGATCGGCGCCGACGCGATCGTGCCCAACGTCGCCGCGGCGGTGGACCCGTTCCGGCCCGACGCGGACTGAAATCCTGAACCGGACCGCTACGCGCGCCGGCCCAGCCTTTCGTCGAGCCAGTCGAACATCTGCTGCTCGACCAGGCGGCGCGCCATCGGCTCGCAGTGGAAGTTGGCGCCCTGCGCCGCGCTGAAGCGCAGCAGCGTGGCCACGCCCGGCGTCATCGCCGCCAGGCGCTCGGCCTGGCCGGGCCAGAACTGCTCGCCCTCGGGGTCGGTCACCAGCAGCGGCGTGCGGATGCGCGCGGCGTCTTCGGGCGCGATGCGGTACTTCAGCATCTTGGCGAAGACCTCGTAGGGGTCGCTGCTGCCATAGGGCCGCGAGCGGAAGTTCCACATCGCGACGAGCTTCGGGTCCGCGTCGCCGCCTTGGGCCATGAAGGCATTGAACGCCGCCTTGTCGCCGCGCCGCAGCAGCTCGCCCAGCTCGGGCGGCAGATGGCGCAGCCATGAGGCCGAGACATCGACGACGCCGGTGTCGGCCACTGCCGCCGCCAGCCGGTGCTCGAAGGCGATGGCGCGCGGCACCCAGTAGCCGGCCTGGCTGACGCCGTACAGCGCGATCGCATCGCGGTCGACGTCGGCGCGGCCGTGCAGGTAGTCGACCACCGGCGTGATCACCGCTTCCCAGTCGTGGCGGAAGACGCTGCCGTGCTCGAACAGCTGCGACTGCTGGCCCGGCCCGTCGAAGAACAGCAGGTTGTAGCCGCGCGCCAGCGCGCCGCTACCGCCGGCGCCACCGAAGCCGAGCATCGACGACACCGGCCCGTCGCTGCCGTTGTTCAGGATCAGCGTCGGCCGCGCCCGGCCGGACGCGTCCGGGGCCGCGAACCAGCCCGGCAGCGAGCCGCCCTCGTAGGGGATGGCCACCGGCTCCCAGGGCGGCGCCTGCAGTTGGCAGAAGCGGCTCCACGCCTGGCGATGCTTGCGGAACAGCGGCAGCAGCCCGTCCAGCGTCTCGGCCGCGGCCAGTACGTTCAGCGTGGCGGCATAGGCCACCGCCGCGCGCAGCCAGGCATTGGCCGCGCTGACGCGGTGGCCGCGCGCCTGCGAGCCCTCGGCCAGCGCCGCCAGCCGGTCGCCCAGGCCGCTCCAGGCCGCCACCCATGAGGCATCGTTGCCGTCCTCGATCAGCCCGATTGTGGCCAGCACCTCGCCGCAGTCGGCGGCGCCGTAGGTGGCCTGTCCGAGCACGACGCGGGTCTCGAAATCGAAACCCGCGTCGGCGAAGAAACCTGTGCTGAAGACCGTGTGGCCGCCCATACCGCACCTCCTTCATCGGGCATCGGATCGGACCCGGCGCGCGAGTATTGGCAGGCCGGGTGCCGGCGTCAAGCCCAGAAGGGCTGCGCCTGGCGCAGCCGCGCCAGCGCCTTGGTGCAGCGCGCGATGGCATCGTCGCGCTCGTGCGCCAGCCAGCCCAGCGCGAACATCGCCATCGGGTCGTCGGCGGCGGCGTCCTTGAACAGCGCGCGCGCCACGCACACGTCGTTGAAATCGCCCAGCGCTTCCTGGGCCGGCGCCAGGCGCTTGAGGAAGGCACGCAGCCGGCGCGGGCGGAACAGCGAGCCGACGAACTCGCTCAGGTAGCGCAGCCGCTTGACACGCTTGCGCAGCCGATGCCGTGCGGTGTCGTCCAGTGCATCGAAGCGCGCTGCATCGGCGCGCACCTGCTTGAACAGCCGCGCCAGACGTTTGCGCACCGCCGGCACGAAGGCCTGCTCCGACACGGCCGAGCCGGCCGCAAAGGCCACCAGCTGCAGCCACAGCAGCGTGGTCGCGTTCTCGCGCAGCGCGATCCGTGCCGCCGGCTCGGCCTCGATCACCGGCAGCTGCAGGTCGTCGGCGCCGGCCTTGTGCAGCGCCGGCAGCAGCGTCTGTGCCAAGGCATCGCGGTCGCGCGCGCTGCCCAGCCGGCCGAACAGCGTACCCAGCGCCTCGCCCCAGTCGGCCGGCAGCGCCGGCGACAGCGGGCCCAGCTCGCGCAGCGCGGTGCGCAGCCGGCGCAGGCCCACGCGCAGCTGGTGCAGATGCTCCGGCTCGGTGTCGGCCTCGTGCGTCAGGTCCGAGGCATTGGCCAGCACCTGCTGAAGGCAGTTGCCGACCACGCGGCGCAGCGCGCTGTCGCAGTCCACGTCGGCCGGCAGCGCCAGCGGCTGCGCCTTCACCGGCGCACCCAGGCGCTGGCCGCGCGCCAGGCGGTCGCCGCGCTCGGCCTTGGTGCGCACATCCAGCGTCAGCCCGAAGCGCTGCACCCAGCGTGCCGCCAGCGCCACCAGCGCGGCCGCATCGCCGCCCTTGAGCTCGAACTCCAGCTCGCACAGCGGCCAGCGGCGCTCGCCCGCGGTCAGTGCGCCCTGGTCGAAGGCCAGTTCGACGACGCAGCCCGGCGCGCGCAGCAGGCGCTGCGTGCGCATCACCTCGGTGCCGTAGATGGCCAGCAGCTCGCCGTCGCCCAGGGCCTGGCGCAGCGCGTCGCCGGCGGGGGTGCCGTCGTGCAGCGCCGGGTCGGCCAGCGGCATCACGCCCGGCACCACGCGCAGCGGCACTTCGTGCTCCAGGCGCTGCCAGATGCCGTCGCCGGCACCCTTGAGCGTCTGCACCCAGCGGCGGCCTTCCTTGCGCACGCGCAGCGCCAGCCCGGCGCGGCCGAGCCGCCGATCGGCAGTGTCGAAGTAGCGCGCGCGCAGCGAGATGCGCGTGGCCGTGGCGGTGGCCACCGCCCGGGCCAGCGCCGTGCGCCGCCCTGCCGGCACCTGGAACTTCAGCTCGATCTCGGTCATGCGCTAAGGCGGCCCGCTAAAATGCGTCCGGTCCATTCTCGCAGCACTGCTCAACATGTCCTTCTTTGCCCGCGCGCCCTACAAGTCCGAGGTGTCGATGTTCATCGACGAACTGAAGGCCAGGAAGCCCACGCTGGAGAGCGAGCAACGCGCCGGCCGTGCCCTGCTGTGGGACCGCGCGCTGGACCGCCAGGCGCTGGCCGACTGGGGCGAAGCGCGCGTGCCGCAGCAGCCCTACGTCTATCAGACCAAGACCGACTGAGAGCGTGAGCGCCGAGGACGCCGTCGCGCTGGCTGAAGTCGCCGCGCCGCCTTCGCCCGAGGTGGTGGACCAGGTGGCGCTGGCGCGCCTGTACGGCGAGCCGCTGTTCAAGCTGCCGCAGGACCTGTACATCCCGCCCGACGCGCTCGAAGTCTTTCTCGAAGCCTTCGAAGGCCCGCTGGACCTGCTGCTGTACCTGATCCGGCGGCAGAACTTCAACATCCTCGACATCCCGCTGGCCGACGTGACGCGCCAGTACCTGGACTATGTCGAACAGATCCGCCGCCGCAACCTGGAACTGGCCAGCGAATACCTGCTGATGGCGGCGATGTTGATCGAGATCAAGTCGCGCATGCTGCTGCCGCCGAAGAAGACGGCCGACGGCGCCGAGGTCGCGGACCCGCGCGCCGAACTGGTGCGCCGGCTGCTCGAATATGAGCAGATGAAGCTGGCCGCCGCCAGGCTGGACGCGCTGCCGCTGCTGGGCCGCGACTTCCTGCGCGCGCAGGTGACCATCGAACAGGCGATCGAGCCGCGCTTTCCGGACGTCAGCGCCGAAGACCTGCGCGACGCCTGGCTGGCCCTCCTGAAGCGCGCCAAGCTCACCCAGCACCACAAGATCACGCGTGAGCAGCTGTCGGTGCGCGAGCACATGAGCATCGTGCTCAAGCGGCTGCAGGGCCGGCGCTTCGTCGAGTTCCACGAGCTCTTCGATCCGGCGCGCGGTCTGGGCGTGCTCGTCGTCACTTTCATCGCCATGCTGGAGCTGTCGCGCGAAAGCCTGCTCGAGCTGACGCAGGCCGAGGCCTTCGCGCCGATCTACGTGCGCCTGGCCTATAGCCCCAGCTGAAGCAGCCGTGATAGCGTGGCAGCCCGAAATCAAAGGGGCAGGCCATGAAACCCACTGTCGGCTTGATCGGTCTCGGTGCCATGGGCAGCGGCATGGCGCAATCGCTGCGCCGCGCCGGTTTCGAGCTGAAGGTCTTCGATGTGCGCGCCGGCGCGGCCGAGGCCTTTGCGCGCGAGGGCGGCACGGCCTGTGCCAGCGCCACCGAACTCGCCGCCGCCAGTGAGGTGGTGGTATCGGTGGTGGTCAATGCCGCGCAGACCGAGGACCTGCTCTTCGGCAGCGGCGGCGTGGCGGCGGCCCTGCACAAGGGCAGCGTGTTCGTGATGTGCTCCACCGTCGACCCGAACTGGTCGGTCGCGCTCGAAGGCCGGCTGGCCGAACGCGGGCTGCTGTACATGGATGCGCCGATCTCCGGTGGCGCCGCCAAGGCCGCCAGCGGCGAGATGACGATGATGACCTCGGGCCGCCCCGAGGCCTA
>CAYUPF010000072.1:0-3198 GCA_964446545.1 uncultured Rubrivivax sp. | reverse complement strand
GGGCTGGTGCTGGACCTGGCGCGCGCCAGCAAGTTTCCGCTGCCGCTGTCGAGCACCGCCCACCAGATGTTCATGCAGGCCTCGACGGCCGGCTTCGCCAAGGAGGACGACAGCGCCGTGATCAAGATCTTCCCCAGCATCGAGCTGCCCAAACCATGAGCCTGATCCTTGGTTGTATCGCCGACGACTTCACCGGCGGCACCGACCTGGCCAACAACCTGGTGCGCGCCGGCATGCGCACGCTGCAGCTCATCGGCGTGCCCGAAGGCGCGGTGGCCGACTGCGACGCGGTGGTGGTGGCGCTGAAGTCGCGCACCGCGCCGATGGCACAGGCGGTGGCGCAGTCGCTGGCCGCCGCGCGCTGGCTGCGCGCGCAAGGCGCGACGCAGATCTACTTCAAGGTCTGCTCCACCTTCGACTCCACGCCGCAGGGCAACATCGGCCCGGTGACCGAGGCGCTGATGGATGAACTCGACGCCGACTTCGCCGTCGTCACGCCCGCCTTTCCGGAGAACGGGCGCACCATCTTCAAGGGCCACCTGTTCGTCGGCGACCAGCTGCTGTCGGACAGCCCGATGAAGAACCACCCGCTGACGCCGATGACCGACGCCAACCTGGTGCGCGTGCTGCAGGCGCAGCTCGACCCTGCGCGCGGCCGCCGCGTCGGGCTGATCGACTACCGCAGCGTCGCGCAGGGCGCGCAGGCCATCGGCCAGCGCATCGAGGCGCTGCGTGCCGAGGGCTGCGCGCTGGCCGTCGTCGATAGCTTGAGCGACGACGACCTGCGCCGCCTGGCCATGGCGTCGGCACGGCTGCCGCTGGTGGTGGCCGGCTCGGGCCTGGCCATCGGCATCCCCGCGCTGCACGGCCTGCAGCCGGATGCACGCGCCGCCCAGCTGCCGAGCGCCAGTGGCCACCGCGCCGCGGTCTCGGGCAGCTGCTCGGCGGCCACCAACGCGCAAGTGGCGGCCTTCATCGCCGCGGGCGGCCCCGCCTTCGCGCTCGACCCGCTGCAGCTGGCGTCGGGCGCCGATGCCGTGGCGCAGGCGCTGGCCTGGGCCAGGCCGTTGCTGGGCCGCGCGCCGGTGCTGGTGTACGCCACCGCCGCGCCCGACGCGGTGCGCGCGGTGCAGCAGCAACTGGGCGCCGAACGCGCCGGCGCGCTGGTGGAACAGGCGCTGTCGCGCATCGCCGTCGCTCTGGTCGAGGCCGGCGTGGGCCAGCTGGTGGTGGCCGGCGGCGAGACCTCCGGCGCCTGCGTGCAGGCCCTGGGCATCACGCAGCTGCGCATCGGGGCGCAGATCGACCCCGGCGTGCCCTGGTGCCATGCCGCCACGCCGCGGCGGCGCGAAGGGCTGCACCTGGCGCTGAAGTCCGGCAACTTCGGCGGCAGCGACTTTTTCAGCCGCGCCTTCGGCCTGCTGTGAGCGACGAGAGCCGCCAGCGCGAGGAGATCTGCCGCGTCGGCCGCTCGTTGTACGAGCGTGGCTACGTGCATGCCAGCGCCGGCAACATCAGCGTGCGGCTGGACGACGGTGTCCTGATCACGCCCACCGACGCCTGCCTGGGCACGCTGGACCCGGCACGGCTGGCGCGCATCGATGCCGCCGGCGCGCAGACCGGTGGCGAGCGCGCCAGCAAGACGCTGGTGCTGCACCAGCGCATCTACGCCGCCGCGCCCGAGGCGCGCTGCGTCATCCACACGCACAGCACGCAGCTGGTGGCGCTGACGTTGCAGGGCGTGTGGAGCGAGGACGACATCCTGCCGCCGATCACGCCCTACTTCGTGATGAAGGTCGGCCACGTGCCGCTGATTCCCTACCACCGCCCCGGCGACCCGCAGGTGGCGGATCTGGTGGCGCAGCGCATCGGGGCGATGGCGGCGCGCGGCACGCCGATCCGCGCGGTGATGCTGGAGCGGCTGGGCCCCAACGTCTGGCAGCGCGGCCCGGCCGAGGCCTGCGCGGTGCTGGAGGAACTGGAAGAAACCGCGAAGCTGTGGCTGCTGTGCCGGCCGCGGCCGGCGCCGCTGAGCGCGGCGCAGATCGACGAGTTGCGGCAGCACTTCGGCGCCACCTGGTAGCACGCCGTCATGAGTATCAACACCCCGCCCCTGCCCGGTCCGCTGCAGGGCCTGCGCGTCGTCGAGATGGGCCAGCTGATCGCCGGTCCCTTTGCCGCCAAGACGCTGGCCGACTTCGGCGCCGAGGTCATCAAGATCGAGCCGCCCGAAGGCGGCGACCCGCTGCGCGGCTGGCGGCTGCTGCAGGACGGCACGTCGGTGTGGTGGCAGGTGCAGTCGCGCAACAAGCGCTCGATCGCGCTGGACCTGCGCGCGCCCGAAGGCCAGGACTTGGCCCGCAAGTTGATCGCCGACGCCGATGTGCTGATCGAGAACTTCCGCCCCGGCACGCTGGAAGGCTGGGGCCTGGGCCACGACGCATTGCACGCGCTGAACCCGTGCCTGGTGATGCTGCGCATCAGCGGCTACGGCCAGACCGGGCCCTACCGCGACCTGCCGGGCTTCGGCGCCATCGGCGAGGCGATGGGCGGGCTGCGCCACCTGACGGGCGAGCTCGGCCGCGTGCCGGTGCGCTGCGGCATCAGCATCGGCGACACGCTGGCCGCGCTGCACGGCACGATCGGCGTGCTGATGGCGCTGTACCACCGCAAGGTGCACGGCGGGCCCGGCCAGGTGATCGACGTGGCGCTGCACGAGGCGGTGTTCAACGTGATGGAAAGCCTGATCCCCGAGTACAGCGCCTTCGGCGCGGTGCGCGGGCCCGCCGGCAGCGCGCTGCCCGGCATCGCGCCGAGCAACGCCTACCGCTGCCGCGACGGCGTGGTGCTGGTGGCCGGCAACGGCGACAGCATCTTCAAGCGGCTGATGGCGGCCATCGGCCGCGACGACCTGGGGCAGTCACCCGACCTGGCGCACAACGCCGGCCGCGTGGCCCGCGTGGACCAGATCGACGGCGCCATCGAGGCCTGGACGCTGCAGCGCAGCGTGGACGAGGCGCTGGCCACGCTGGGCGCCGCGCGCGTGCCCGCGGGCAAGGTCTACACCGCCAAGGACATCCACGAAGACCCGCACTACCGCGCGCGCGACATGATCCTGCGCCAGCCCACGCGCGACGGCCACGAGGTGGACGTGCCCGGCATCGTGCCCAAGCTGTCGGCCACGCCGGGCGGGCTGCG
>CAYUPF010000071.1:17042-19121 GCA_964446545.1 uncultured Rubrivivax sp. | reverse complement strand
GTCAGGCGCATCTGGCCCGCCCGCTGCCCACGCTGGCCGAGCGCAAGGCCGACCTGCTGCAGCTGCGCCGCTACATCCTCGACCATCAGGAGGCGATCTGCGACGCCATCAGCGCCGACTACGGCCACCGCTCGCGCCACGAGACGATGCTGATGGAGCTGATGCCGGTGATCAGCGACATCCAGGTGACGCTCAAGCACCTGGGCCGCTGGATGCAGCCGCAGAAGCGCGCGATCGACCGCAAGATCTTCGGCCTGGCCTCCAACCGCGTGATTCCGCAGCCGCTGGGCGTGGTGGGCGTGATCGTGCCCTGGAACTTCCCGATCAACCTGAGCTTCCTGCCGCTGGTGGCCATCTTCGCTGCCGGCAACCGCGCGATGGTGAAGATGAGCGAGAACTCGCGCCATCTGGCAAAGCTGCTGATGGCCACGCTGCCGGACTACTTCCCGCCCGACAAGCTGCGCATCTTCGACGACAGCGGTGGCGTGGGCATCGTGTTCTCGCAGCTGGCCTTCGACCACCTGCTGTTCACCGGCTCCAGCGGCACCGGCCGCGCGGTGATGGCCGCCGCCGCGCGCAACCTGTGCCCGGTGACGCTGGAACTCGGCGGCAAGTCGCCGGCCGTCGTGTGCGACGACTTCCCGCTGCGCACCGCGGCCGAGCGCATCCTGTATGTCAAGTGCCTGAACGCCGGCCAGGTGTGCACGACGGTCGACCACCTTTACCTGCCGCGCGCCAGCCTGCCCGAGTTCGTCGAGCTGGCGCGCGAGATCGTGCCGCGGCGCTACCCGTCGCTGACCTCGGCCGACTACAGCTCGCTGATCAACGCCCCGGCCTTCGACCGCCTGGTGCGCGCGATGGACGAGGCGTGCGAGCGCGGCGCCACGCTGGTGCCGCTGATCGAAGGGCCGACGCTGGACCGCAAGGCGCGCAAGATCGCGCCGCACCTGCTGCTGGATGCGCCCGACGACTGCGAGCTGATGGCGCGCGAGATCTTCGGCCCCATCCTGCCGGTGATCGCCTACGACGATCTGGACGAGGTGATCGCGCGCATCAACGCCGGGCCTCGCCCACTGGCGCTGTACCCCTTCAGCCACCGGCGCCGCACGCTGGACCACATCGTCACGCACGTCATGTCCGGCGGCGTGTCGATCAACGACGCGCTGCTGCATGTGGGCCAGCATGACCTGCCCTTCGGCGGCGTGGGTGAATCGGGCATGGGCCACTATCACGGGCGCGAGGGCTTCGACAACTTCTCCAAGCTGCGCCCGGTGTTCCATCAGGCGCGGATGTCCAGCGTCAGCCTGCTGGCACCGCCCTACGGGCCGCTGGTGGACCGCATGCTCAAGCTGCTGGTACGCTGAGGCGACGCCGCCGCCGCGGCGGCCTGCCTGGGTTCCCTCACCCCATCGTCAAAAAGGATCCCGATGAATCCCTTCGCCCTGCCCGGCGCGCCGGCGCGCGATGCCGGCGAGACGCCCTTCGCCGCACCCGGCTGGTTCAGCGTGCCCGTGCTGGCCGCGCTGCATGTGGCCATCATCATCGCCAGCAACTACCTCGTGCAGTGGCCGGTGCAACTGCTGGGCGTGCTGACGACCTGGGGCGCATTCACCTTCCCGCTGGTGTTCGTCGTCACCGACCTGACGGTGCGGCTGCTCGGCCAGCGCTCGGCGCGCCGCGTCGTCGCGTGGGTGATGCTGCCGGCGCTGGCCGCGTCGTATGGGGTGTCGGTGCTGTTCCACGAGGCGCGCTTCGCCGGCTGGAGTGCGTTGGGCGAGTTCAACGGCTTCGTCGCGCGCATCGCGCTGGCCAGCCTCGTCGCCTACGTCGCCGGCCAGCTGCTCGACATCGCGGTGTTCGCGCGGCTGCGGCGCCGCCGGCCCTGGTGGCTGGCGCCGGCCGCGTCGACGGTGCTCGGCAGCGCGCTCGACACGGCGCTGTTCTTCGCGGTGGCCTTCCACAACAGCAGCGACGCCTTCATGGCCGAACACTGGGTGGCCATCGCGCTGGTCGACTACGCCGCCAAGCTGGCGATCAGCCTGCTCGCCTTCGTGCCGCTGTACCGGCTGCTGCTCGAAC
>CAYUPF010000071.1:0-16942 GCA_964446545.1 uncultured Rubrivivax sp. | reverse complement strand
CCGCCGGGCCGGTTGGCCTGACACACGACTCTGGCGACGTCGGGGTCGTCGAGGATGCCGCCGACGAACTCAGGCCGAGCGCCGCCGCAGCATCCTCGCCAGCGGCCACAGCCAGACAGCCAGGCACAGCGCGCCCAGCGTGCCGGCGATCGGCCGCTCGAAGAAGACGAGGAAGTTGCCGTCGGCCTTGATCAGGCTGCTGAAGAAGTGCTCCTCCAGCATCGTGCCCAGCACCACGCCCAGGATCGTCGGCGCCACCGGGAAGCCCCAGCGTTCCATGCAGAAGCCCAGGATGCCGGCGATGAGCATCACCACCACGCCGAACAGGCTGTTGTTGATGGCGAAGCTGCCGACCACGCAGAACAGCAGGATCAGCGGCATCAGCACGTTGGCCGGGATGTGCAGGATGCGCTTGGCCGCCTTGATCGCCATCCAGCCCAGCGGCAGCATCAGCAGTTGCGCCAGCATGAAGACGATGAACACCGCATAGATGTTCTGCGGGTTGTGGACGAACAGCGTCGGCCCCGGGTTCATGCCCTTCAGGTAGAGCACGCCGATGGCGATGGCGGTGATCGAATCGCCCGGGATGCCGAACACCAGCGCCGGGATCCACGCGCCGCCCAGCGCCGAGTTGTTGGCCGCGCCCGCCTCGACGATGCCCTCGACATGGCCGGTGCCGAACTTCTGCGGCTCCTTCGAGAACTTCTTCGACACCGCATAGGCCATCCACGCGGCGATGTCGGCGCCGGCGCCCGGCAGCACGCCGACCGCGGTGCCCAGCGCGGAGCCGCGGAACAGCGCGAGCGGGTATTTCTTCAGCAGCGTCCACATGCCGGCGAAGACGTTGCCGAAGGGGCGCTCGGTGGCCAGCTCCGGCTTGGCCACGACCACCGCCCAGCGCAGCACCTCGGACATCGCGAACATGCCGATCATCAGCGGGATCAGCGGGATGCCGCCGGTGAGTTCGGCGTTGCCGAAGGTGTAGCGTGGCGTGCCCGCCGGGTTCTCCAGCCCGACCACCGCGATCAGCAGGCCGAGCAGCAGCGACACCAGGCCCTTCAGCGGGTCGCTGCCGGCGATGAAGATGGCGCAGGTGAAGCCCAGCATCACCAGCCAGAAGTATTCGAAGGAGCTGAAGTTCAGCGCCACCTCGGCCAGCGCCGGCGCGGCGACGATCAGCACCAGCACGCCGAAGATGCCGCCCAGCACCGAGAACACCAGCCCGGCGCCGAGCGCGGTCTCGGCCTGGCCCTTCTTGGTCAGCAGATAGGCCTCGTCGGTGTAGGCCGCCGAGGCTGGCGTGCCCGGCATGCGCAGCAGCGCCGCCGGGATGTCGCCGGAGAAGATGGCCATCGCGGTGGCGGTGACGATCGCCGCCACCGCCGGCACCGGCGGCATGAAGAAGGTGACCGGCACCAGCAGCGCGGTGGCCATGGTGGCGGTCAGCCCGGGAATCGCGCCGACGAACAGGCCGTAGACCGCCGACAGCAAGATCACCATCAGCACGTAGGGCTCGAAGACCAGGCCGAAGGCGGTGGCGACGGCGTCCATCAATAGAAGGGTGTCAGCGGGCCCCAGGGCAGCGGCACGCGCAGCAGCTTGTAGAAGGCCAGATGCACGAACAGCGTGCCGCCGATGGCGCTGAGCACCGCCGTGCGCCAGCGCACGCGCAGCGCCAGGAACACCGCCAGCAGGCACAGCGGCGCGATCAACAGGAAGCCGATGCGCTCGGACAGCCCGATGTAGGCCAGCACCGCGCCGATGATGACCGCGGCGCTGCCGAAGTGTTCCTCGACCTCAGGCCGGGTCCTGGCTTCGGCATAGGCGCCACGGCGCAGGCTGCGCGCCACCAGCGCGATGCCGCACAGCAGCAGGCCGACGCCGACGATCGTCGGCGCAAAGGCCGCGCCCAGCTTCTGCCCGGGTACGTTCGGGAAGGCGCGCGCGCTCCACAGCACGGCCAGCGCCAGCGCCGTCAGGCCGGCGCCGAGCAAAGCGTCGACCTTGCGCAAGCGCTACTTCGCGATGCCCACCGCCGTCATGACCTTCTTCATGTCGGCGTCGCCCTTGGCCATGAAGGCGGCGAACTCCTGCGAGTTGCCCCACAGCACGCCGAAGCCACGCTGCACCATGAAGTCCTTGTAGTCCTTGCTGTCGTAGGCCTTCTTCACCGAGGCCTCGAGCTTGGCCTGCACGTCGGCAGGCAGGCCCTTCGGTGCGGCGATGCCGCGCCAGGCGCCGGTGGCCCAGTCCGAGCCGGTGGCTTCCTTCAGCGTCGGCACGTCGGGGAACAGCGTGGAGCGCTTGGCGTCCATCACGGTCAGCGAGCGCACCTTGCCGGCTTCGATCAGCGCGCGGGCCTCGGGCAGCGAGCAGGGCACGAACTCCACGCCGCCGGCCGCCAGGTCCTGCAGGCCCGGGGCCGCGCCGTTGCTCGGCACCCAGGGCACGCTGGCCGGATCGATCTTCAGGTCGCTGAGCATGCCGGCCAGTGCCAGGTGCCAGATGCCGCCCTGGCCGGTGCCCGAGGCCTTGAACTTGCCGGGAGGCGCGGCCTTGATGGCAGCGAGCACGTCGTTCATGGTCTTGTAGGGCGAATCGGCACGCACCTGGAAGCCGGCCGGGTCGAGGTTGACCAGCGCGATCGGCGTGTAGCTGGCCGGGTTCAGCTCGGTCAGCTTCTGGTGGTGCATCATCGTGATCTCCACGGTGATCAGGCCGATGGTGTAGCCGTCCGGCGGGGCCGAGGCGATGGCCGAATGGCCGACCACGCCCGAACCGCCGGTGCGGTTGACCACGTTGACCGGCTGGCCCAGGTCCTTCTCCATCAGGCTGGCGATGAAGCGCGCCACGGCGTCGGTGCCGCCGCCCGCGCCCCAGGGCACGACCAGCGTGATCGGACGGTTCGGATACTGGGCGAAGGCGCTCGCACACAAGGTGAGGGCCAGCAGCGCGAACAGCGCGCGCAAGGGTTGCAGCAGGCGGGTCATCGTGGCTCCGGAAGTGGTTGTGCAGGCTGGAGTCGGCGAATTTGTCATTGCGCCGCCGCGCCGGCAACGCGGGTAAACCCCTTCGCGCGAAGCGCTGCGGCCCGCTATCGAATCCCCTGATGCTGGCGCCGTCAGCCAGCCGTCAGAATCGCCGCCTGCACCTGGAGAGCGTGGATGGAGAAGATCTGGTTGAAGCACTACCCGGCCGGCGTGCCGGCGCAAGTGCGAACCGATCGCTACCCCTCGCTGCTGGCGCTGCTGGACGAGGGCTTTCGCAAGCACGCGGCGCTGCCGGCCTACATGTACATGGGGCGCAGCTACAGCTTCGCCGACATCGATGCCCATGCGCGCGCGCTGGCGGCCTACCTGCAGGGCCTGGGACTGGAGCGCGGCGACCGCGTCGCCATCATGCTGCCGAACATCCCGCAGTACCCGGTGGCGGTGGCGGCCATCCTGCGTGCCGGCTTCGTGGTGGTGAACGTCAACCCGCTGTACACGCCGCGCGAGCTGGAACACCAGCTCAAGGATTCGGGCGCGCGCGCCATCATCGTGCTGGAGAACTTTGCCGCCACGCTGCAGCAGGTGCTGGACGCGGTGCCCACCAAGCAGGTGATCCTGGCCTCGATGGGCGACATGCTGGGCCCGCTGAAGGGTGCACTCGTCAACCACGTGGTGCGCAAGACGAAGAAACTGGTGCCGCCCTTCCAGCTGCCCGATGCGCTGCGCTTCAACGACGCGCTGTCCCGGGGGCGCGGGCGCAGCTACGCCGCGCCGAAGCTCGGGCCGGACGACATCGCCGTGCTGCAGTACACCGGCGGCACCACCGGCGTGAGCAAGGGCGCGGTGCTGCTGCACCGCAACCTGGTGGCCAACGTGCTGCAGGCCGAAGCCTGGTATCAGCCGGCGCTGAAGAAGCTGCCGCCGGGCGAGCCGCTGAACACCGTGTGTGCGCTGCCGCTGTATCACATCTTCGGCTTCACCGCGAACATGATGCTGTCGCTGCACCTCGGCGGCTGCAACGTGCTGATCCCGAACCCGCGCGACATCGGCGCGGCGCTGAAGGAGCTGTCGAAACACCGCTTCCACAGCTTCCCGGCGGTGAACACGATGTTCAACGTGATGGCCCACCACCCGGCGTTCAACAGCGTGGACTGGAGCCACCTGGTGCTGGCGGTGGGCGGCGGCATGGCGGTGCAGCAGGGCACGGCCCGGTTGTGGCTGGAAAAGACCGGCTGTCCGATCTGCGAAGGCTACGGCCTGTCGGAGACCAGCCCGTCGGTGACCTGCAACCCGGTGGACAGCACCGAATACAGCGGCAACATCGGCTTGCCGCTGCCGAACACCGAACTCGCGCTGCTCGACGATGCCGGCCAGGAAGTCGACCCTGGCATGGCCGGCGAAATCGCGATCCGCGGGCCGCAGGTCATGGCTGGCTACTGGCAGCGTCCCGACGAAACCGCCAAGGTGATGACGCGCGACGGCTTCTTCCGCAGCGGCGACATCGGCATGGTCGACGAGCGCGGCTACTTCCGTATCGTCGACCGCAAGAAGGACATGATCCTGGTCAGCGGTTTCAACGTCTACCCGAACGAGATCGAGGACCTCATCAGCACCCTGCCCGGTGTGCTCGAATGCGCGGCTTTCGGTGTGCCCGATGCCAAGGCCGGCGAGGCGGTGAAGCTGGTGGTGGTGAAGAAGGACCCGTCGCTGAGCGAAGCCGACATCCGACAGTTCTGCGAGGCCAACCTCACCGGCTACAAGCGGCCGCGTTGCATCGAGTTTCGCGAACAGCTGCCGAAGAGCACCATCGGCAAGATCCTGCGCCGCGAGCTGCGCGACGCCCGGGCCTGAGCCGGACGTGAGGCCGCGCGCGGCGCGCGGCCGCACGCGCCGGCGAAGGGGCGGGTGCATGCAAAGCGCGCGCGGGCTGCAGGCCTGGCGCGCCTTCAGGCACACTGGCCGGCGATGAGCGTGCGCCTGTACGTCGACGCTGCCTTGCAGCGCGATGCCGAAATCGACCTGCCCGCCGCGGCCGCACGCCATGTGCAGGTGCGCCGCCTGCAGCCGGCCGACCCGCTGCGGCTGTTCGACGGCCGCGGCGGCGAATGGCACGCGACGGTGCTGCACATGGGCCGCAGCCAGGTGGTGGTGCGCATCGGCGACTTCGACCCGGTCGAGCGCGAGCTCGGCCAACGCGTCACGGTGGCGCTGGGCATGCCGGCCAACGAGCGCATGGACTTGCTGGTCGAGAAGGCCACCGAACTGGGCGTGCATACGATCCAGCCGCTGCAGTGCGAACGTTCGGTGCTGCGCCTGGCCGGCGATCGTGCGTTGCGCAAGCGCGAGCATTGGCAGGCCATCGCCGCCGCCGCGGCCGAACAATGCGGGCGCACGCGCGTATCGCAGGTGGCCCCGGTGCAGACCTTGGAGCGCTTCCTGGCGCAGCCGCCGGACGTTGCACGGCGCGTGATGCTGAGCCCCGCCGAAGGCGCGTCGCCACTGCGCGCGGTGGTCGCCGGTGCGCAGGCGCTGCTCACGCTCAGCGGTCCGGAAGGCGGCCTGTCGCCGGCCGAAGAACAGGCCGCGCTGGCGCGCGGCTTCCAGCGTGCGCGTCTGGGCGATCGTGTGCTGCGTGCCGAAACCGCGCCCTTGGCGGTGCTGGCCTGGTTGGGACTGAATGGATGAAAAAGCCGTCTTCTGGGTGCTGGCACGGATCTGATGCACTTCCCGTGGGCGCTGTTCGCGCGGGGCGTGGGCTGGAACTTCCTCTACAGCGGCGGCACGACGCTGCTGACCGAAGCCTACTGCCCCGAGGAGCGCACCAAGGTACAGGGCGCGATGGACTTCTGGGTCTTCGCCACGATGGCGCTCACCTCCTTCGGTTCCGGCGCGCTCGCTTACTACCAGTGGAGGCTGGAGCTCGATGAACCCGGGCTCGCTGCTGCCGCCGGGGCTTTTGGGCGCGGCGCTGCTGTGGCTTGCCGGCCATCGGCGGGCCCCGCAGAATCGGCCCACCACTACAGGGGGATGAAGATGGGACTGCTGGATATCGTGGGCGGCATGTTGGGAGACCAGCCGGGTGGCGGTGGCGCGGGCGGCGGCCAGGACGAGTTGCTGAGGCTGGTGATGAGCCTGCTCGCCGACAACGGCCAGGGCGGTGGCTTGGCCGGCCTGGTGGAGAAGTTCCAGTCCGCCGGCATGGCCGAACAGGTGAACTCCTGGGTGGGCGCCGGCCAGAACCTGCCGGTTTCGCCCGAGCAGCTGCAAGGCGCCTTCGGCGCCGACCGGATGTCACAGATGGCCGAGCGCATGGGCCTGTCCACCGGCGACCTGGGTACGCAGCTGTCGCAGATGCTGCCGCAGGCGGTGGACCGACTGACGCCGCAGGGTCAGCTGCCCGAAGGCGGTCTCGGCGACCTGGGCAGCCTGCTCGGCAGCCTGCTCGGCAGCCCGATGCGTCGCTGAAGCCGCGTTCAGTCGGGCGCGCGCGCCGCGGCCGCCGAGTCCAGCGCGCCTTCGCCGCGTGCGATGGCGGCGTCGAACATCGCGGCCACGCCGGGCATCACGAATAGTTCGGCACCGCCGCGCTGCGCTTCCTCGATCATCAGGCGCACGTCCTTGCGCGCCATCGCGATCTCGAACGAGGGCTTGTCGAACTCGGCCGCGGTGATGCGCGCGGCGCGCGCCGGCAGCGTCTGGCCGGGGTTGAATTGCTCGAACAGCGAGAAGGCGTCCGCGGTGGAAATGCCCACCGCATGTGCCAGGCGGTTGACGTCGCCGAGCACGCCCAGCAGGCCGATCAATGTCAGGTTGCCGAAGAGCTTGAAGGCCGCGGCGCGCTCGGGCGCCTCGCCCAGGTAGTGCACCTTGCCGGTCATCGACTGCAGCGCCGGCAGCAGCGCGTCGTGATGGGCCTTGTCACCCGACAGCAGCATCAGCCCGGTGCCATCGGCGGCGTTGGCCGGGCCCATGAACACCGGCGCATGCACGAACACGCGGCCACGCGAGCGCCAGCGCGCTGCGCGCTCGGCGGTCGGCCGCACCGCGGTGGTGGTGTGGTCGACGATCCAGGTGCTTGCAGGGATGGCGTCGGCGATCGGCTCCAGCACCGCGTCCACCGAGGCATCGTCGGCCAGCGACAGATGGATGCGCTGCACGCCGGCCAGCGCCGCGATCGGGTCGTCGAAGGTGCGCGCGCCCAGCGTGCTCAGCGCCCGCGCCTTGGCGGCGCTGCGGTTCCAGACGTTGACCTCCAGGCCATTGGCGCGCGCGCGGCGCACGAAACCGGAGCCCATCAGCCCGGTGCCCAGAAAAGCGATCTTCATGCGCGGACCCTCCTGTGGTGGAGGCGGCACGATAGCGCGTCGGCGCTCAGCGCGCCGAGCCGGCCACCAGCTCGAAGCGGAACAGCCGGCATTCGATAGCCCCGTTCCACAGCGGCACGCGCAGCGAGGCCTTCAGCCGCATCGCGCCGGGCAGCTTCATGTCCGGGCTCAGCACCCAGGCGGTCCAGCCGGCCGGGTGCTGCGTGTAGGCGCGCTTCCAGTGCGCGGCCAGGCGCGGGAAGAAGTCGCCGGGCGTGTCGCGGTCCTGTTCGGAAGGCCGCGCCGCCTTGCCGGCGATGTCGATGCGCTCGCCGTAGGGCGGGTTGAGCATCAGCGTGCCGGGCAGCTCCGGCGGCAGCGCCGGCGCCGGGCGTTCCAGCGCATCGCCGCCGTGGAAGGCTATGGCGTGCGCCACGCCGGCGCGCTGCGCGTTGCGCCGCGCGAAGTCGAGCATGCGGAAGGACACGTCGCTGGCCGAGATCGGCACCGTCGGCGCATGCACGCGCGTTTGCGCCTGGCTCTTCAGCCGCTGCATCAGCGCACGATGTTCGGGCGTGGCAAAGGGCAGCAGCCGCTCGAAGGCAAAGCGCCGCTTCAACCCGGGCGCGATGCCGCAGGCGATCTGTGCGGCCTCGATGGCGATGGTGCCGCTGCCGCAGCAGGGGTCGTGCAGCGCGCCGCCGTCTTCGGGCGTGCCGCGCCAGCCGGCGGCGGCCAGCATCGCCGCGGCCAACGTCTCCTTCAGCGGCGCGTCGCCCTTGTCCTCGCGCCAGCCGCGCTTGAACAGCGATTCGCCCGAGGCATCGACATACAGCATGGCGCGCTGCTCGCCCAGGTGCAGCAGCAGCTGCAGGTCGGGCGCGCGCGTGTCGACGTTGGGACGTTCGCCGCTCGATTCGCGCAGCTGGTCGCACACCGCGTCCTTGATGCGCAGCGCGGCGAAGTTCAGGCTGCGCAGCGGGCTGCGCTGCGCGGTGGTGTCCACGCGCAGCGTGTGGCGCGGCGTGATCCAGTGCGCCCAATCAACGCGCCGCGCCAGCGCGTACAGGTCGGCCTCGTCGCGGTACGGGCCTTCGGCCACCTCGACCAGCACGCGCTGCGCCAGGCGGCTGCCCAGGTTCAGCAGCATCAGGCCGTCGCTGCCGCTGGCCAGCGACACGCCGCCGCGCCGCGCCTGCACCGCACGGCCCGGCAGCAGCCGGCCGATCTCGTCGCACAGCAGCGCCTCGACGCCGGCCGCGCACGGCAGGAACAGGCGCCAGCGCGTGTCGACGTTCAACTCGGCAACCAATGACGCGGAAGCGCCACCCACCCCACACGTACCCGCTCCATCGAGCGACCGCCGTGGATCCGGCTTTGCCGGTCCACCAGCGGGGCCCCCTTGAGGGGGCGCGCGAAGCGCGTACGGGGGTGGTTCAAGGTACTTTGCGCAGGTTGGCCGGCGCGATCTTCAGCGCCTCGCGGTACTTGGCGACGGTGCGCCGCGCCACCTGGATGCCCTGCTCGTCGAGCATCTGGCTGAGCTGACTGTCGGACAGCGGCTTGTTCGCATCTTCGGCGGCGACCAGCTGCTTGATCAGCGCACGCACCGCGGTGCTCGACGCGTTGCCGCCCGATTCGGTGTTCAGCGACGAACCGAAGAAGTACTTCAGCTCGTAGGTGCCCATCGGCGAGGCCAGGTACTTGGCGGTGGTGACGCGCGAGATGGTCGATTCGTGCAGCCCCAGCTCGTCGGCGATCTCGCGCAGCACCAGCGGCTTCATCGCGATCTCGCCGTGCGTGAAGAAGCTCTTCTGGCGCTCGACGATGGCACTGGACACGCGCAGGATGGTGTCGAAGCGCTGCTGGATGTTCTTCATGAACCAGCGCGCCTCCTGCAGCCGTGAACTCAGCCCTGCGTTCGCGCCGTTGGCGCCGCGCGAGCCGCGCAGCGCCTGCGCGTACAGGTCGTTGATGCGCAGCTTGGGCATCACGTCGGGGTTCAGCACCACCTTGAGGCCGCGGCCGGTGCGGCGCACGATGACGTCGGGCACCACCGCATAGGTCTCGGTGTGCTCGAAGGCCCGGCCCGGCTTGGGTTCACAACGCACGATCAACGCCTGCGCCTCGCGCACCAGCTCCTCGTCGGCGCCGGTGGCCGCGGCCAGGCGCTTGAAATCGCGCTTGGCCAGCAGTTCCAGGTGGCGCTGGCAGATCACCAGCGCGATGGCCTGCGCCTCGCAGCGCGACCCGGCGCGCAGCTGCAGACTCAGGCATTCGGCCAGGTCGCGTGCACCCACGCCCAGCGGCTCCATGCTGTGCAGCCATAGCAGCGCGCACTGCAGCCGCGCCATCAGTTCGTCGCGCGCCTCTTCCTCGTCGGCCTCGATGCCCAGCATCTCGGCCAGCCGTGCGGCGATGTCGTTCAGCGCATCGGCCAGGTAGCCGTCGCCGTTGAGCGATTCGATCAGCACTTCCAGCGCGGCGCGGTCCTCGGTGCTCAGCCGCATGCCGGCCATCTGCGTGCGCAGGTGCTCCTGCAGCGAGATGCTGCCGCCGCCGCGCTCGAAATCGCCGCCGTCGTCTTCGCCGTTGGCGCTGCTGCCGTTCTGGCTGGGCGTTTCGCGGATGCCGTCGAAATCGTCGCGCTCGGTGCCGTTTTCCCAGTCGTCGCGCTCGGTGGCGCCGAAGTCGTCGGCCTTGACCTCGGCCAGGCCGGGCTCGGCGTCGCTGCCGTCGAAGTCGTCGCGCTCGCGCAGTTGCTCGCTGCTGAGCTCGGTGGCCGACGCGCGTTCCGAGGGCGCGGTGTCGAAGGACGCGGCCTCGTCGTCGGCTTCGAGGAACGGGTTCTGCTCGAGCATCTGCTCGATTTCCTGCTGCAGCTCCAGCGTGGACAGCTGCAGCAGGCGGATCGACTGCTGCAGCTGCGGCGTCAGCGCCAGATGCTGCGACAGTCGGACCTGCAGGGACGGCTTCATCATCGACATGGATCGGTGCCTACATGCGGAAGTGCTCGCCCAGGTAGACCTTGCGTACCTCGGCGTTGTCGATGATCTGCTGCGCCGTGCCCTCGGCCAGCACCTGCCCGTCGCTGATGATGTAGGCGCGGTCGCAGATGCCCAGCGTCTCGCGCACGTTGTGGTCGGTGATGAGCACGCCGATGCCGCGCAGGCGCAGGAAGCTGATGATGCGCTGGATCTCGATCACCGCGATCGGGTCGATGCCGGCGAAGGGCTCGTCGAGCAGGATGAAGCGCGGCTGCGTGGCCAGCGCGCGCGCGATCTCCACACGCCGGCGCTCGCCGCCCGACAGCGCCGGGGCCGGCGAGTCGTGCAGCTTCTCGATGCCCAGTTCGTGCAGCAAGCGGGCCAGCTGCACGTCGATGACCGGCTTCTTCAGCGCGCGGCCGCGCTCGTCGACCTGCAGCTCCAGCACCGCGCGCACGTTTTCCTCGACCGTCAGCTTGCGGAAGATCGAGGCCTCCTGCGGCAGGTAGGACAGGCCCAGCCGCGAGCGCTTGTGGATCGGCAGCCCGTGCACCGGCTGGCCGTCGATCTCGATCACGCCGGCGTCGGCGCGGATCAGGCCGACGACCATGTAGAAGGTGGTGGTCTTGCCGGCGCCGTTGGGGCCGAGCAGCCCCACCACCTCGCCGGCGCCGACCGCCAGGTGCACGTCCTTGACCACCATGCGCGAGCCGAAGCTCTTGCGCAGGCCTTCGGCCTGCAGCCGGCTGCCGGCTGCGGTGCCGGGCACCTCGCTAGTCACCGCGCTCAACGCGGGGCTCCGAGCGCGCCCGACGGTTTCAGCGGCACCGAAGGCGTGCCCTGCGGCGCCGAGGCGGCAGCGTCCTCGCGCGGCGCGAACACCGCGCGCACGCGCCCGCTCGGGTTGGCCGGCGAAGGCGCGCCGCCGGTGACATTGAACAGCTCGTTGGTGTTGTCCCAGGTGATCAGCGAGCCGGTGATCTCGTCGGCCACCACGCCGCTGCGCAGCCGGCGCACCGCGGCATTGCCGACAAAACGCAGCGTGTCGGTCTTGGCATCGAACTCGATGCGTTCGGCCGCGCCCTCGACCACCTCGTCGACGCCGTCGCGCTTCTGGCGGAAGCTGGCCGGCTTCTCGGCGCTACCGATGGCCTTGGCCTCGCGGTAGCCGTCAGGCCGCTCGCGCAGCTCGACGCGCTCGGCGCGCAACACCATCGTGCCCTGGCTGATGACGACGTTGCCGTTGAAAATGACCACCTGGCGCTGCAGGTCGACGCTGCCGGGCTGGTCGGCCTCGATCGACATCGGCTTGCTGCGGTCGGCCCGCTCCGCCAATACGCTCGCACTGGCCAGCGCGGCAGCCAGGGCCAGCCAGCGCAGGGGTCGGAGGTGTTGGGGGGTAGGCATGATCTGCGGCACGAAACTTGCAGACCATTTTAGCGGCAACCGGGCACGCCCGGGCCGCCAAGCAGGCAATATTAGACGGACTCGGGGCGCACGGGGCCCCCGCGATCAGGCGGGTTTGCGCACGCTGTGCACCAGCGCGTCGGTGACGGCCAGCGCGCGCTCGTTGCTGCCGGCCTGCGAGCCCGAGGTGGTGTAGCGGCCCTGTACGGCCATGGTCGGCACACCGTCGATCTTGTAGGCCTGGCTCAGCTGCTGTGCCTGGCGCGCCTTGGACTGCACGCTGAAGGACTTGTACAGCTCGATGAACTTGGCGCCGTCCACGCCATTGGCCGTCATGAAGGCGGCGATGTCGGCCTCCTTGTCCAGCCGCTGGCGCTGCTGGTGGATGGCGTCGAAGACCTTGCGGTGCATGGGCTCCAGCTGGCCCATGGCCTCGAGCGCGTAGTAGATCTTCTGGTAGTTCTCGTACAGCGCATTGAAGCCCACCGGCACGCGCTTGAGCACCACGTCGTTCGGCAGGCGCTTGGCCCAAGTCTCCAGCGTCGGCTCCAGCGCGTAGCAGTGCGGGCAGCCGTAGGAGAAGAATTCGACGACCTCGATCTTGCCGGCCGGCACCGACACCGGCACCGGCTGCGCCAGCTTGGTGTAGTGCGTGCCTGCTACCGGCCCGCCCTGCGCGCCGGCGCTGCCGGCCCACAGGCTGCCCATGCCGGCGGCGGCCAGCTGCAACGAAAAGTCACGGCGCTTCATGGGGTTCCTTTGTCTGCAACGGTTGTGCTTGAGTCGGCCCGGGCGGCAAAGTTCATTGCCGCTCGACGCGCACCAGGGTGGAATCCACGCCCGCGGCCTGCAACTTCTCGAGAGCTGCATCGGCCTGCGCGCGGGCCTCGAAGGGGCCGATGCGCACGCGGTAGACGGTGCGCCCGGCCTGTTCGCGCTCGGTGATGCGGGCGTCCAGGCCCAGCAGCGCCAGCTTGGCGCGCTGCGCCTCGGCATCGTCGGCGCGGGTGAAGGCGCCGGCCTGGGCGAAGAAGATCAGCCCGCCGGCGCCCGGCCTGGCGGACCGGGGCGCCGACGCCACGGCTGCGGCCGGCGCCGGGGTGGCGGCCGCAGCCGGTGCGGGGGTGGGCGCGGGCGGCAGCACCGGCGGCGGCGGCGCGCCGCCAGCTGCGGCCGGCCTGGCCGGCGCCTTGCTGCCGAGCGCGGCGTTCGGGTCCCAGTTTTTGTTGCGCTCGACTTCGGCGGCGTCCTGCTCGGCAGTGCGCTGCGGCACCTTGTTGATGAAGGGCAGCGGCACCTTGGTGACGTACAGCGCCACCGCCAGCGCGGCGGCCAGGCCGACCAGCAGGCCCACCACCAGACCGATGACGAAACCACCACGCTGCATCGACATCGTCTTCATGCGCCGGCCTCCGTCTGTGCTGCGGCCTCGCGCGCCATCGCCTCGGGCGCGCTGACGCCCAGCAACTGCAGCGCGTTGCGCAGCACCTGCCGAGTGGCCGCCAGCAGCGCCATGCGGGCGCGCGCCAGCGCGGCGTCGCCGACGAGGAAGCGCTCGGCCGCGTAGTAGCTGTGGAACGCGGCTGCCAGGTCGCGCAGATAGAAGGCCAGGTCGTGCGGCGCCAGGTCGGCGGCGGCACGTGACAGCATCTCGGGGTAGTCGGCCAGTTTCAGCATCAGCGCCTGCTCGGTGGGGGCGGTCAACAGCGACAGATCGGCGGTGTCCAGCGGCTGGCCCCACTGCGCCAGCACCGAGCAGATGCGCGCATGCGCGTACTGCACGTAGAACACCGGGTTCTCGTCGTTGGCCTTCAGCGCCAGGTCGATGTCGAAGACGAATTCGGTGTCGGCCTTGCGGCTGATGAGGAAGAAGCGCACCGCATCGCGGCTGGTCCAGTCGATCAGGTCGCGCAGCGTCACGTAGCTGCCGGCGCGCTTGGAGATCTTCACCTCCTGCCCGCCGCGCATCACCGTCACCATCTTGTGCAGCAGGTAGTCGGGAAAGCCCGGTGGGATGCCCAGACGCGCCGCCTGCAGCCCGGCGCGCACGCGGGCGATCGTGCCGTGGTGGTCGCTGCCCTGCACGTTGATGACCTTGGCAAAGCCGCGCTCGAACTTGTCGATGTGGTAGGCGACATCGGGCACGAAGTAGGTGTATTGCGCGCCGTCGAGGGATGACGAGTCGGTCCCGGGCGGGGCCGACTTGCGCATCACGCGGTCCTTGTCGTCGCCGTAGCCGGTGCTGCGCAGCCACAGCGCACCGTCCTTCTCGTAGGTGTCGCCGCCGTCGACCAGGCGCTTGACCGTGGCCTCGACGCGGCCGTTGGCGTAGAGGCTGGATTCGAGGAAGTAGTGGTCGAAGCGCACGCCGAAGGCCTGCAGGTCCAGGTCCTGTTCGCGCCGCAGATAGGCCACCGCGAACTGGCGGATGTCGTCCAGGCTGTGAACGTCGCCCGACGCAGTGAACGCGCGGTCGTCGGCCTTGACCGTGGCGCGTTCGCGGTAGGCCTGCGCGATGTCGGCGATGTAGTCGCCGTTGTAGGCGGCCTCCGGCCAGCCGGCGTCGCCGGGTTTCAGGCCCTGCAGCCGCGCCTGCGTCGACTGCGCCAGCGTGGCGATCTGCACGCCGGCGTCGTTGTAGTAGAACTCGCGCGTCACGCGCCAGCCCTGCGTCTCGAACAGGTTGCAGATGCAGTCGCCCAGCGCCGCCTGGCGCGCATGGCCGACGTGCAGCGGGCCGGTGGGGTTGGCGGAAACGAACTCGACCAGCACGCGCTCCTCGCGCACCGGCCGGCGGCCGAAGGCGGCGCCGTCGCGCAGCACCTCGGCGACGACCGCCTGGCGCGCCGCGGGCTTCAGCCGCAGGTTGACGAAGCCGGGGCCGGCGATTTCCAGGTCCTGCACCCAATGCTGTATCGCCGGCTGCGCACGCAGTTGTTCGACCAGCGTGCCGGCCAGTTCGCGCGGATTCTTCTTCAGGCTGCGCGCCAGGGCCATGGCTGTGGTGATGGCCAGGTCGCCGTGCGCGGCGAGCTTGGGCGACTCGAAGGCACAGCTGACCGCCGCGCCCGGAGCCATCTGCGCGAGCACTGCCTGAAGCGCCTGCAACAGCTCCTGCTTGGCTTGGATCATCGGGCGATTCTACTTTTGGCGCGGACACGCACCGCTGCACCCCACGCGCCGGCGGCGAAGTGTGACGGATGCCGCTTTGCCGGCCCGGTTGCACGCAGGGCGAGCCGTCATCGGCCGCACCATGCGGCCTTGGCGCGCGTCGCGCCCTTCGCCCCATGACCGTCCAGACCCTGCCCCCTCCCGCCACCCGCCCCAGCGGGCTGCCCACGCACATCGGAAAGTACGCGGTGCGCTCGCGGCTGGGCGAGGGTGCCACCAGCGAGGTGTTCCTGGCCTGGGACGAGTTCAACCAGCGCAACGTGGCCATCAAGCGCGTGCGCAGCGGGCTCGCGCAGGACACGCCCGAGGGCCATTTCCAGCAGCATTTCTTTGCGGCCGAGGCCGCGCTGGTGGGGCGGCTGCAGCACCCGAACGTGGTGCAGATCCACGACGCGGTCGACGACGGCGAGGCGCCCTACCTGGTGATGGAATACGTCGAGGGCGTCACCTTGCGCCGCTTCTGCCGCGCCGATGCGCTGCTGTCGCTGGAGCAGGTGGTGGAGATCGGCTTCAAGTGCGCGATGGCGCTGGGCTACGTCTACCGCCAGGGGCTGATCCACCGCGACGTCAAGCCGGCCAACATCCTGGCCACCGTGCGCAAAGTGAGCCCCCAAGGCCACCGCGAGGCGGTGTCCTCCCCCCCACGGGGGTGCAACGAGACTTGGGGCGGCCCGGCGTCTCCTTCCGAGCAGGTCACCGACGTCAAGCTCAGCGACTTCGGCAGCGTCATGAACCTGCAGTCCGAGCGCACGCAGGTCTTCCGCGTCGGCTCGCTGGCCTACATGCCGCCCGAGCAGCTGGACGGCGACGTGCTCGACTGCCGTGCCGACATCTATGCGCTGGCAGGGGTGCTGTACCACCTGATCGCCGGGCGCGCGCCCTTCGACGCCACGCAGCAGGCGGCGTTGATGCACCAGATCTACCACGCCGAGCCGGCTTCGCTGCAGCTGCTGCGCGAGGGCGTGCCGCCGCGGCTGGACCGACTGATCGCGCGCGCGTTGGCCAAGCGGCGCGAGGACCGGCATGCCGACTGGGACAGCTTCGCGCAGGAGCTGTCGGCGCTGGTGGCCGACGGCGACGTGCCGCGCGGCCCCTTGCAGGGCGTGCTGGACTCGGAGCGCTTCAACCTACTGCGCTCGCTGGAGTTCTTTGCCGGCTTCGGCGATGTTGAACTGTGGGAGGTGGTGCACCGCGCGCAGTGGCAGCGCTGCGCCTTCGGCCATGCGCTGTACAAGCATGGCGAGGAAGGCAACAGCTTCCACATCATTGCGCAGGGCCAGGTCGAGGTGTATCGCGGCGGCGAGCGTGTCGCGCAGCTCGGCGCCGGCACCTCGGTGGGCGAGATGGCCTATCTGGCGCCGAGCCCGGCACTGCGCATCCACAGCGCCGACGTCATCGTCGCCGAGCCGGCGACCACCATCTCCTTCACGCCGCAGATGCTGGAGCAGCTGAGCCTGGGCACGCGGCGGCTGTTCGACACGGCCTTCATCCGCGTGCTGGTGCGCCGGCTGCATGCCGCGCACGAGGCGCTGGCGCACCCGCGGCGCATTCTCTGACGCCGTCGCGTCATCGCCGCGGAGCGCTGCTGCGTTCAGGCATGGCCGGGCAGCGCCCGGTCTGCTGCAATACACGCTGGCACTCTTGCCCTTCCCCCATCCGAGGAGCCCGAATGAAGAAGACCCTGATCGTCGTCCTGCTGGCCGCCTTTGCCGCCAGCGGTGCCTTTGCCGCCAATGCCGACTGCGAAGCCAAGGCCGTCAGCAAGGATGGCAAGCCTCTGGCCGGAGCGGCCAAGACCAGCTTCATCAAGAAGTGCGAGGCCGACGCCGGCGGCGCGAGCAACTGCGAAGCGATGGCGGCCGACAAGAAGCTGGCCGGTGCGGCCAAGACCAGCTTCGTCACCAAGTGCGAAAAGGACGGCGGCAAAGCCGCCGCGGCCAGCGCCACCTGCGAGCACCAGGCCGACGAGAAGAAGCTGGCCGGTGCCGCGCGCACCAGCTTTACCAAGAAGTGCGTCGCCGATGCGGGCGGCTGATACCCGCTTGAGATCGCACACATACCAAGCGAAGCCGGTCTCGGCGCA
>CAYUPF010000070.1:0-19481 GCA_964446545.1 uncultured Rubrivivax sp. | reverse complement strand
GCGGCACGCCCGAGCAGATCCGCAACCACCCCGAGGTGCGCGAGGCCTACCTGGGTGAGGAGGCGCATTGATGAGCCATTGCCGGGCCGCCCCAAAATGGCTCGCGCCCCCTCGGGGGGCCGGCGCCGCAGGCGCCTTGGGGGTCATATGAACCTGCTCGAACTGCAGGGCATCGAAACCGCCTACGGCAGCAGCCAGGTGCTGTTCGGCGTGAGCCTGGCGGTACAGCCGGGCGAGTGCATCACGCTGATCGGCCGCAACGGCATGGGCAAGACCACGACGGTCAAGTCGATCATGGGCCTGCTGCGCCCGCGCGCCGGCCAGGTGCAGATGGCCGGCCAGCCGATCAGCGGCCAGGCCAGCTGGCGCGCCGCGCGCGCCGGGCTGGGGCTGGTGCCCGAGGGGCGGCAGATCTTCCCCAACCTGAGCGTGCGCGAGAACCTGGTGGCCACCGCCGGCAACCGCCACCGGCGCGCGCAGCCGTGGACGCTGGACACCGTCTACACGATGTTCCCGCGGCTGAAGGAACGCGAGCGCAACCTCGGCTCCAACCTGTCCGGTGGCGAACAGCAGATGCTGGCCATCGGCCGCGCGCTGATGACCAACCCCAAGCTGCTGATCCTGGACGAGGCCACCGAGGGCCTGGCGCCGCTGATCCGCGCCGAGATCTGGTCCTGCCTGGGGCGGCTGCGCGACACCGGCCTGTCGATGATCGTCATCGACAAGAACATCGGCCCGCTGATGAACCTGGCCGATCGGCACTACATTCTGGAAAAGGGCCACGTCGTCTGGCAGGGCCGCAGCGAGGAGTTGCGCGCCCAGCCCGAGGTGCTGCACCGCTACGTCGGCGTTTGAGGGGTTCGACCATGATTCTCGAAGTCGCGGACATCCGCATCCAGCCCGGCCAGCAGGCCGCCTTCGACGAGGCCATCCAGCGCGGCCTGGCCACCGTCATCAGCCAGGCCCAGGGCTTCAAGGGCTGGAAGGTCCACAAGGGCATCGAAAGCCCCGAGCGCTACCTGCTGTCGATCTTCTGGGAGACGCTGGAAGACCATACCGTGGGCTTTCGCGGCGGGCCGCTGTTCGCCGAATGGCGCGCCATCGTCGGCCCGTTCTTCGCCGCACCGCCGGTGGTCGAGCACTTCACGCTGCTCGCCAAGTCGGACTGACACCCGTGTCGCGCGACGCAGCGCTGACGCAGGCCGCGGCGCATGTCGACAGCGGCGCCTTCCAGCGCGACCTGGCGCGGCGCGTCGCCATCCGCAGCGAGAGCCAGGACCCGGCGCAGGCCGCGTCGCTGCGCGCCTACGTCGAGCAGGAGATGAGCGATTCGCTGGCCGCGCTGGGCTTCGGCTGCCGCGTCTTCGACAACCCGCTCCATGGTACCGGCTGCGGGCCCTTCCTCATCGCCAAGCGGCACGAAGGCGACGCCCTGCCCACCGTGCTGATGTACGGCCACGGCGATGTCATCCGCGGCCAGGACGCCTCGTGGACGCGCGGCCAGGGCCCGTGGACGCTGGCCGAGGACGGCGACAAGCTCTACGGCCGCGGCACGGCCGACAACAAGGGCCAGCACAGCATCAACATCGCGGCGCTGGCGCAAGTGCTGGCCGCGCGCGGCGGGCGGCTGGGTTTCAACGCCACCTGGCTGATCGAGACCGGCGAGGAGACCGGCTCGCCCGGCCTGGCCGAGTTCTGCCGCCTGCAGCGCGAGGCGCTGGCCGCCGATGCGCTGATCGCCTCCGACGGGCCGCGGCTGCGCGCCGAACTGCCGACGCTGTTCCTGGGCACACGCGGCGTCGCCAACTTCGACCTGCACCTGAAACTGCGCGAGGGTGCGCACCATTCGGGCAACTGGGGTGGGCTGCTGCGCAACCCGGGCACGGTGATGGCCTCGGCCATCGCCAGCCTGGTGGACGGGCGCGGCCGCATCCTCGTGCCGGGGCTGCGCCCGCCGACTATCCCGGCCAACGTGCGCACGGCGCTGGCCGCTCTGCAGGTGGGCGGCGGCTCCGGCGACCCCGCGATCGATGCCGACTGGGGCGAAGCGGACCAGACACCGATCGAACGCGTGCTCGCCTGGAACGCGCTGGAGGTGCTGGCGATGCGCACCGGCAACCCCGATTTTCCGGTCAACGCCATTCCCGCCCACGCGCAGGCGCACCTGCAGTTGCGCTTCGTCGTCGGCACCGACATCGCGCGGCTGCGCGAGCATGTGCGCTCGCACCTGCAAGCGCAGGGCTTCGGCGATATCGAGGTCGGCGAGCCGGTGGTGATGCAGGCGACAAGGCTGGACCCGGACAACGCCTGGGTGCGCTTTGCGATGGCCTCGATCGAACGCAGCACCGGCATCGCGCCGGCGCTGCTGCCCAACCTGGGCGGCTCGCTGCCCAACGACGTCTTCGCCGACGGCCTGGGCCTGCCCACGGTGTGGGTGCCGCACAGCTACCCGGCCTGCTCGCAGCACGCGCCGGACGAACACCTGCTCAAGCCGGTGGCGCGCCAGGCGCTGCAGCTGATGACGGGGCTGTTCTGGGACCTGGGCGAGCAGGCCCAGGGCCTGCCGCGGCGGCGCTGATCAGTCGCCGGGCCGCGGCGGGAAGTCCCGGCCTTCGCCGGGACCGGCGCCGAACAACCAGGCGGCGATGGCCCGTTCGCGCCGCACCACCGTGTCCAGGAAGTCCTTGGCGCCGTGCATCGCGCGGAAGGTGTCGAAGCCGCTTTCCAGGAAGACCTGCAGCTCCGCCAGCCCGGCCAGCCGCGCCGGGCCGCGCATCAGCCGCAGGCTGTGGCGCAGCAGCGGGTTGCGGGTGTAGCCATCGAGCGCGTCGCCGACGCGGCGCGTCAGCACGATCTGTTTCTCGCGATCGTCCGGCCGGCCGACGCGCTGCCAGGCCTCGATGTAGGCCGCCAGATCCACCGGCGCACCGGGCACGGCCTCGCCCATCGCCGTGTCCAGCGTTTCCGACAGCGCGTGCAGTTCGCCCAGCGTCTGCACCGTCAGCACCACCTCCTGCGGGAACAGCCGCACCAGCGCCGGAATGACACGCTTGAACTGCGTGTCGCGGCGCGTGAAATCCTCCGGCCCATACAGCTCTTCCAGGAAGAAGCGCGTCGCGTCGGCATAGCGCGGTTGCGCCAGCAGATCCGCATAGGTGTGCTGAAAGCGCTCGTGCTGGTAGTGCTTGACGGCGCGCACGCGCGCTGCCAGCGCGGGGTCGGCCGCGCGCCGCACGCGCTGCGCATCGACCTCGTTCAGCAGGCCGAGGATGGTCTGAACCTGGGCGTTCATGGCCAGGAGACTACCAACTGGCGCGGCTGCGGCATAGAGACTCGACTCCAGATCGCATGCGGCACGCCGCCACACAATCCCGCTCATGAAGATGGCACGCCTGCTGCAGGCCATGACCCTGTTCCTGCTGCTGTGGGCGCTGCTCGCGCTGCTGGGTTGGTTCTGGGGCATGGCCGGGTGGCTGCTGCTGGGCATGCTGCTGCTCGCCGGGGTGCATGTGCCGCTGATGGCGCTGGAATTCGCCCTGCAGCGCCACGTCGGCCGCAACGACCCGCTGCCGCGCGCCGGCGCCCGGGAGCTGCTGCGTGCCTGGGTCGCCGAGGCCACCGGCGCGGTGCGCCTCTTCGCCTGGGAGATGCCGTGGCGCTGGCGCCGCTTCGAAGACCAGCTGCCGGCCGACGCCCAGGGCCGGCGCGGCTTGATCCTGGTGCACGGCTTCGTCTGCAACCGCGGCCTCTGGAACCCCTGGTGGCCACGGCTGCGTGCCGCAGGCGTGCCCTGCATCGCGCTGAACCTGGAGCCGGTGTTCGGCGCCATCGACGGCTACGTGCCGCTGATCGACGCCGCGGTGCAGCGCATGAGCGCCACCACCGGCATGCCGCCCTTGCTGGTGGCGCACAGCATGGGCGGGCTGGCGGTGCGCGCCTGGCTGCGCGACAGCGGCGGCGACGGCGACGCGCGCGTGCACGGCGTGGTCACCATCGGCACGCCGCACCAGGGCACCTGGCTGGGGCGCTTCGGCCGGGCGGCCAACACGCGGCAGATGCGCTGGAACAGCCCCTGGCTGGCCGACCTGGCAGCGCGCGAACCGCCCGAACGCTACCGCCGCTTCACCTGCTTCCACGGGCACTGCGACAACATCGTGTTCCCGTGCTCGACGGCCACGCTGCCCGGCGCCGACAACCGCCACCTGCGCGGCCATGCGCACGTGCACATGCTGCGCCATCCGGCCGTGCTGGCCGAGGTGCTGCGCCAGCTGGGCGACTGATCAGGCGGCCTTGCCTTCCTGCACCAGCCGGTTGATCTGCGCCGGCGTCGGTGCCGGCCAGCCGGCTTCCTTGGCGACGCGCAGGATGGCTTCGTTGGTGTCGAAGTACACCTGCCAGTAGTGGTCGGTGTGGCAGTACGGCCGCACCGAGATCACCGGGCCGACGAGATTGAAGTCGAGCACGTTGACCTCGGGCGCCGGGTCCTGCACGACATTGGGAATCGCCGCGACCGCCGCCTTGAAGCGCGCGACCGCGTCCAGCGCATCGACGCCGCCGGCCAGCTGCGCGGTGCGCTCGACGCGCCGTGCCGGTGTCGACGAGTAGTTGCTGATGACGTCGCCGAAGACCTTGCTGTTGCCGACCAGCGTGACCACGTTGTCCGGCGTGATGATGGTGGTGGCGAACAGGCCCAGTTCCTTGACCGTACCGACCAGGCCGCCGATGCCGACGAAGTCGCCCACCTTGAAGGGCCGCAGCACCAGCATGAAGGCGCCGGCCGCGAAGTTGCCGAGCATGCCGCTCCAGGCCACGCCGATGGCCACGCCGGCGCCGGCGATCAGCGCCGCGAAGCTGGTGGTCTGGATGCCGAAGTAGCCCAGGATGCCGAGCACCAGCGCGATGTTCAGCATCACCGCGACGATCGAGCCCAGGTACTTGGTCAGCGTCGGGTCGACGTGGTTGCGGCTCATCGCGCGCTGCATCAAGCCCACCACCATGCCGATCAGCCAGCGGCCGATCACCCAGAAGGCGATCGCGGCCAGGACCTTGATGCCTATATCGATCGCCGTGGTGCTGAGGAATGTCTGAATGCTCTGCGTGTCCATGGAAGCTACCCCACTCCTGTTGTTTGGCTCTGACTCCGCGCCGCGAGCGCGACGCGCGCCGATTATGGAGGCGCGTCAGCCGTCGATGTCGCGCAGCAGCTGCAGCGTCGGCACCTCGCCCAGGTTCAGCAGCGCAGCGATGTCGCGCACGTCGTCGGGTAGCGCGGCGTTGTCCCAGCCGCGCGCCGTGTGCCGCGCCAGCCGCACCGCCAGCAGCACGTTGCGCACCTGCGCCGTCTCGGCATGGCGCTCGTCGTTGATCTGCACCAGCAGCTCGGGCAGCCGCCAGGCGCGCATCAAGGCCTGCTGCAGGTCCTGCAGCTCGATGTTCAGCAGCTCGCGCTGCACCTGGGCCGAACGCAGCGTGGGGTCGAGGCGCTGCCGTTCGGCGATGCGCAGCGCCAGCGACGGGGCATGCAGCCACAGCAGCATCTCGGCAAAGTCGTGCAGCAGCGCCGCGGCATGGATCACCGGCGCGTCGTGGTCCATGCGGTGCACCGCGAAGGCCAGCGCGAAGGCCGCGCTGCGGTGCGCGCGCCGCAGCACCCGGTCGAAGCCCTGCAGCGCCTCGGGGTGGCCGCCCAGGTGCTCGTCCACTGGGGTCTGCGGCCCGAAGGCGCGGAAGAAAGGCGAGATGCCCAGCATCACCAGCGCGGCCGTCACCGTCTCCGGGTCGGTGGTGCTGCGGCTGGAACGCACCGTGGCCACGTGCGCCATCAGCTTCAGGCTCATCAGCGGGTCGGCGCTGATGGTTTCGGCCAGCAGGTGGGCGTCGACCGCGTCCTCGTTGGCACGGTAGCTTTCCAGCAGCTCGGCGGTGTAGTCCAGCACCGGCATCGGTGCGGCCAGGACATGCGCGGTCCAGGCCTGCAGATCAGGCAGGGCGCGGGTGATCATCGGCGGCGGAGCACTGCACATCGGCCCTCCCGTGGAAAACAGGCCTGCTCGCCATATCGGCCGCCGGCGCGGCCGGCTTGAGCCTGGACGCGCTACAGGGACAGCATCAGGCCGTCGCGTGCGTCGACTTTGCCATCCAGCAGCGCCAGGCAGGCCTGGCGCACGGCCTCGGGCCCGTGGGCCGTGCGCACACGCAGCCAGGGCGCAGCCGGGTCGTTGACCGGCTGCATGAAGGCGCTCCAGGCCACGGCGATGCGCCGCTGCAGCTCGGCCGCGCCCCAGCCCTGAGGCGGCGCGGCGCTGCGCTTGGCGCTTTGTGCCGGGGCGAAGAACAGCGTCGGCCGCGGCCCCGGCAGCTGGCTGCCGCCGCCCAGGTCCTGCCAATGCGTACCGCCGACCGCGCAGCTGTAGCGCAGCGCATCGCCGAAATGTTCGTGGATGCTGCGGCGCAGCGTGGCATTGCCGGCGAAATCGACGTAGACCGAAGGCGTGCCGCTCGACAGCGAGCCCAGCTGCGCGTAGCTCAGCACCTCGTCGTAGCAGCCCAGCGAGCGGCAGAAGTCGAGGTTGGCGTCGGAGCTGAGCCCGACGATGCGCGGCGCGCCGGGCTGGCCGCGGCGCCGCGCCAGGCAGAAGGCGGTGCCGTAGGCGGTCTTGCTGGACGCGCTGGACAGCAGCACCTGCGTGGCGCCGAAGAACCGCGCTTCATCGAGGAAGTCGTCGATCAGGAACGAGGTGACGAACAACGGGCGCAGCAGCGCCTGCTGCGCCTCCTGCGCCGCCACGTAGCCGGGGTCGGCGGCACAGCGCTGGATGTAGTTGTAGATGGCGGGCAAACCGGCGCGGTGTGCGGCGCCATCGACGAAACCGTGTTTGCCCGCGCGAGCCGGCTGCACCACCAGGTAGCGGCCCATCGGCCAGTAGCCGTAGCAGCGCTCGCCCACGGCCACGCCTTCGGCACGCGACTCCACCACCTCGGCAAAGCCCCACACGGGGATGTTGCCCCAGGCCGCATCGCCGCTGGGAAAGAACTCCCAGTACTTCATCGCCTCGCCGAAGGCGGCGTAGGTGATGTTGTTCGAGGTCAGCGCGAAGCGGTCGATGCGCAGCCGCGCCTCGCCTTCGGCCAGCGTGCACCGCTGCGGCGCGTCGGGGTCCGGAACGAGGCGCGATGTGCGCAGATCCTTGCGCGCGACCTGGAAGCGCTGGGCGTCGTCTTGGGGCATAGCGTGCGAAACGAGCGGCAGGGCCGGACAGTATGGCGCAGCCGGCCTACCATGCACGCCATGGACACCCCCGCCAGCCTGAGCCTGCCCAGCGGCCATCAACTGCCGGCGCTCGGCCTGGGCACCTGGCGCATGGGCGAATCCCGGGCGCGCCGCAACGACGAGCTGAAGGCGCTGCGCAGCGCACTGGAGCTGGGCTACCGCGTCTTCGACACCGCCGAGATGTATGCCGAAGGCGGCGCGGAAGAACTGCTAGGCGAGGCGCTGGCGCAGGCGATGCGCGGGTCGATCGCGCGCGAGCAGCTGTTCGTCGTCACCAAGGTCTACCCGCACAACGCCAGCGCGCAGGGCGTGCTGGCGGCCTGCGAGCGCAGCCGGCGCCGGCTGCAGCTGGAGCACGTCGATCTGTACCTGCTGCACTGGCGCGGCGAGGTGCCGCTGCGGCAGACGGTGCAAGGCTTCGAGGGGCTGCAGCAGCGGGGCTGGATCCGCCACTGGGGCGTGAGCAACTTCGACCTGGACGACATGCAGGAACTGATGGTCGTGCCCGGCGGCGCGGCCTGCAGCGCCAACCAGGTGTGGTACTCGCTGACGCGCCGCGGCATCGAGTACGAGCTGCTGCCCTGGATGCGCACGCGGCAGATGCCGCTGATGGCCTATTCACCCATCGACCAGGGGGCGCTGGCCGCGCATGCGGGCCTCAAGCGGCTGGCTGCCGGCGTGGGCGCGACGCCATCGCAATTGGCGCTGGCGCGGCTGCTGGCCGAGCCCGGCGTGATGGTGATCCCGAAGTCTGCCGACCCGGCGCGGCTGCGCGAGAACTTCGATGCCGCGTCACTGCCGCTGGACCCCGCCGTGCACCAGCAGATCGATGCGATGTTCCCGCCGCCGAGGCGCAAACATCCCTTGGCTGTCGGCTGAATCCGACCGGCGACGTACGCGTCGCTTCAGTTCTTGAACTGCATGTTGAAGCCCAGGAAGATCTGCCACTTCGGCCAGCCGGCGCCCTTGTCGGCCACCGACCATTGCGGCTCGATGAACAGGTTGTAGACCACCTTGTCGCTGACGATGACGTGGCCGAAGCCCACGCCCAGCGGCATGCTGTGGCCGTTGTTCGCGAAGTCGTA
This sequence comes from uncultured Rubrivivax sp., assembly GCA_964446545.1. GTDB lineage: Bacteria > Pseudomonadota > Gammaproteobacteria > Burkholderiales > Burkholderiaceae_C > Rubrivivax. The sequence goes on along the minus strand of CAYUPF010000070.1, from coordinate 11,126 downwards.
GGCCCAGATCGGCGCGGCGCGCAGGTAGTTGCCGCCGCCCAGCTGATAGAAGGCGAAGGGCTGGAAGGTGCCGAGGTTGACGTTGCGGTCGCCCGAGCCGCCGACGCTGCCCTGCCACGACAGCAGGTAGCCGTACTGGAACTTCGGCGAGCTGGCATCGAACAGCACGTTCACCAGCCCGAGCGTGTACTTGTCGCTGCCCAGGCCGTCCTCGGTGGCGGTGGGCAAGGTCGTCTGCGGGCCGATGCCGAAGCTCACCGCCGGGTTGCCGACGTCGATCAGGTAGGCGGCGAACAGGTTCAGGTCGCCCAGGCCGTTCTCGCGGCTGTTCGACGGGCCGACCGGGTAGCTGTTGACCGGCAGCGAGGCGCGCATCAACCAGCTCGTCTCGCCCAGCTTGAAGGGCCGGGCGTAGCGCAGCCAGAACTGGTTGGCGCTGCGGTCGGGCGCGGTGAGCTCGCCGATGTAGTAGTTCTGCAGGTTGAAGGCCGTGGTGTTGGCCAGCGGGTTGTTGGCCTGCGCGGCGGAATCCTGTGCGGCCGCGCCGCCACCGAGTGCCAGCAGTGCCACGGCCAAGGCGGCGCGAGGCGCCTTCGCGCAGCGGCCCTGGGGAGGTGTACCCACCGGGCTTCCTGCGGCTTCGTGGCGATCGGCGATTTCCACGGATCTAGTTGACCTTGAGCGCCGCACCGGGCGGGAGCAGCAGGTTCACGTCGTTCGGCTTGATGAGGTCGAACAGCGACAGGAACTTCTCGGCGCTCTCGCGGCTGCCGCTCACGGTCACCCCGTCAGCCAGCTTGCCGGTGGCCACGGTCTGCAGGATGGCCGCCTTCGGCCCCCGCAACGTGGCGTCGGCCTTCGGCAGTGCCCCTTCGCTGAAGGCCGCGATCTGGTTGCGCACCTCGAAGCCCGCCTTCTCGCCAGTGTCCGACACGTCGAACTGCACCGCCATCTTCTGGCCGACCGCACGTTGGGCGTTCAGGCGCACGCGCATCGTCGCCAGCATCTGGTTGGTGGGCAGGACCTTGACGATGGCGGGATCGGCGAAGTTCCACGGCTTGGAGCGGTCGAGCGTCCCGTCCAGTTCCTTCGCGCCGGTGATCGCCAGTGAACGCCAGTAGATGTTGGTCTGCGCGTAGCCCCAGTTGCGCAATGCGTCGGCCTTCAGCTTGCGTGCCTCCATGTCCTTCGGATCGATGCGCGTCAGGTGCGTCAGCACTTCGGCGGCCCAGCCGTGGTTGGCCGCGGCGCTGGCCTTGCGGCCCTCCGCCAGCACGGCGTCGCGCCCGCCCATCGCGCGCACGTACTGGCGCGATGTCTCGATGAAGCCCGGCTTGGCCAGTTCCGTGGGATCGCCCGACCACCAACCCAGATAGCCGTCGTAGATGTTGCGCACCGAATGCGCCACCGTGCCGTAGTACTCCTGCAGCCAGGGGTCGCTGGCGTAGGGTTCGGGCAGGATCACCGCATCTGCCAGCTGGTCACGCTTGTAGCCCAGGTTGATCAGGTAGATGGACTGGTCGTGCACGTACTGGATGGCGTCACGATAGTTCTGGATGCGATCGACGATGAAGGGGTTGCCCTTCCAGGCCCGCATGTGCGAACCGGAATAGGTGTCAGCCTTGCGCGCGTATTCCAGCGCGACGGCCACCCCCTGCATCCACAGCTCGACGTCGCGGTACGAGGTGCCGCGCAGCGTGTACAGGTTGGGGAAGGTCTCGCCCTGGATGGTTTCGGAGCCGTGCAGATGCCGGTATTGCGGGAAGTAGATGTCCACCTCGTCCTTGCCCGCGTCGCCGTAGGCGCTGAAGATCTCCATCTCCACGCCGGCAATCGTCGTCTTCAGCGGCTTGTCGGCCGGCACCAGCTCGGTGGGCATGAAGAACGAGATCGGTCCCGCGCCGAACGCCGGCCCCAGGGCGAAATGCACCGGCCCTTCGGGCCCGGGGGGCACATAGCCGGCCGCATAGGCCGTGCGCTGCGTCAGGATGTTACCCACCACGCCCACACGTCGTTGACCAGGTCCTTGACGAAGTCTACGGAGGCGATGATCTTGACCTTGCCCGCATCGATGTCGGCCTGGGTCACGCCGAAGCCGGCGGGGCCGAAGGCATGGTCCGGATGCCGGTGGCTGTAGACCACCGCGACAACCGGCAGGTTGGCCGCCGCCGGGACGGCCTGCTTGAATGCCGCAAAGGTGGCGCGGGCGCTGTCGTCGTCGGAGCCCGGGTCAATGACGATCAGGCCCTTGTCGCCGACGGCGATCATCGTCGAGGCAAGCTGGAATCCCGAGGCCAGGTAGATCTTGCCGGGCACGACTTCCTGGATCTTCTTGTTCATCATCCGCGCGTAGGCCGTCTGCGCCGGATGGATCGTACCGGCCTCCTGGGTATAGGCCAGGTTGTCGCCTTGCCAGATGATCGGCGCCAGGTGGTCGAGCACCGCCTTGCTGTTGAACTTGGCCGGATCCTGGCTGCGCACCGGACTGTTCAGAGGACCGAGCGGCGCGGCAACGGACATACCCCCGCCCGCCCATGCGGCGATCGCCAGGACCAGGGCCGAAGCGGTGTGTCTGGATGCGGACTTCATGGCAATTACTCCTACTGCTTGGAATGGACTGTTTGGGGACGATCGACCCGGTAGCGCTCGCGATCCTGGCCGCGTATCCAGTTCGGCGGGCGCCCGAAGCCGTTCCACGTGCGCCCGCTTTCCGGGTCGCGGTAGCGCACCAGCGCCGCCAGATCGGGACCGAACAGCTGCTGCGGCGTGAGGCCGTATTCGCGCACCTTGCCGCGCAGCTCGGCGATGATGTGCCGCAACTCCTCGCGGCGCAGTTGCTCGGCCTGCCGCTCGAGTTCGCGGATGCGCTCCTTGACTTGGCGGTAGCTCGTACCCATGCCTCGCAGCCGTTCATAACCCTTGGGTCGAAGGGCAGTTTAGGTTTTGGGTTCGAATACGCGTTATCCAGAAAGCGAAATCTGACAGGGGACTTCTGAAGTGCAGGCTGTGGCCACCTACCAGCGGCTGACCTACTCCGGGCTCGATCCGGCACAGGCTTTCGACGTCGTCTACGGCGCCCATTTCGAACACCGCCTGCTGTCAGCCGGCCGCAGCACGCTGGCACACCAGCGGCTGGTACTGGACGGTCTGCGGCTCGAAACCGGGTCCTACGATTGCCCGGTGGTGGCGCGCGGCGCGATGCCGCGCGATGTGGTGTGCATCGGCATGATGGCGGACGGGGCGGAGGCCACGCGCTGCAACATCGCGCCCATCTGCCCGGACCAGATCCAGATCTACCCGCAGGGTGTGGATCTGCTGTACCACGCCTCGGCGGCATCGCGCTGGATCAACTTCAGCATCCCGCAGGCGCGCCTGCAGCAGGTGGCGATGGCGCGTACCAGCCGGCCGCTGCGGCTGCCGCAGCGCGATGTCGTGTCGGTGCAGCTGGCGCGCGGCCGGCGCGTACGGCTGATCCGCCTGGCCGACGACGCGCTGGCCATCGGGCGCGCGCTCGGCCCGGGTGGCCTGTCCGCAGAGCTTGCCGCGCAGATGTCGTGCGCGCTGCTGCACGGCTACGTCGAGGCGCTGCACGAGGCCGCATTCGACGGCCGCAGCCGGCGCTCGGCGGCACGCCAGCATCTGCACCTGGTGCTGGCCTGCGAGCAGCTGGCGATGTCGGGCGACGAACTGGAGTTGGGCCTGAATGAGATCGCCCAGCGCAGCGGCTACAGCCGCCGCGCGCTGGAACTGATCTTCAACCGCAGCGTGGGCATGCCGCCGGGGCGCTGGTTCATGAACCTGCGCCTCAACGGCGCGCTGCGCGAGCTGCTGGCGCCAGCGCCCGGCTGCCGCATCGCCGACGTCGCGGCGCGCTGGGGTTTCCGCCACCTGCCGCGTTTCGCCGAACGCTACCGCAGGGCCTTCGGCGAGCTGCCGAGCCGCACGCTGGCCCGCGCGCGGGCATAGCCAGGCCGCGCCGCACGCGGCGTGTTCACTGGCGGTCGACGAGGCGGTACATCAGCCCGGCGGCCATCTCGCGCAGCGCCAGGTACGAGATGCGCAGCGCGTCGCCGCTGGGCACCAGGTCGCTCCAGGCGAAGAGGCCGTCGCTGTTGCCGAGATAGCCGGTCGGCGCGGCCGTCACCTGCAGCCCGGCCTGCTCGAAGGCGCGGCGGGCGCGCGGCATGTGGAAGGCGCTGGTGACAAGCACGATGCGGCCGATGCTCTCGGCGCGCAGCAGCGCCGCGGCCTCGCGCGCGTTGCCCGCGGTGGTGCGCGCCCGCTCGTCGAACCAGCGCACGGCCACGCCGAACTCGTTGCGCAGCACATCGCGCATCATCGCGGCCTCGCCGCGGCGGCCCTCCTTGGGCGCAGCGCCGGTGATCAGCACCGGCAGCTGCGTGCCTCTTGCGAGCCAGGCGCCGTAGCGCACGCGCTGCAAGGTGAACAGGTTGACCGTGTCGCCGCCCCATTCGGGCGCGCCGCGCGTCACGCCGCCGGCGAGGATGACGATCGCCTGGGCGTCACCGACGGCACGTGGCTCGGCCAGTGGGGGCGCTTCGAGCCGGCCCATCAGCGCGGCCGCCGTCAGCGGCAGGCTCAGCAGCAACAGCGCGATGAGGCTGAAGCCGGTGAGCGCGTTGCCGATGCGAGGCCGGCGTCGGCGCAGGCTCCACCCCAGTAGCCCGAGCAGGATCAGCGAGGTCGGCGGCACGAGCACCGCCCCGGCCAGATAGGTCAGGCTCAGCGAATCCGTCATCTGCAGCCCAGCCGCTCAGGCACCACGCTTCACCCTCGCCGTGCATCTTGTGCCGCGACCAGTTGTTGCCGCACCGTCGGCGGCATCGTCCGGGCGCAGGGTTTCGCGCTGTTCGTGCGGGATCGTGATCATCGGACGCTTGCAGATGGTGGCCGGCGGTCATTGTCGGTCAGCATCGCATACACGTTGCTCGCGATCACGGTCGCGATCGCGAGGATCACGTCGGCCCGGCCCACGAGGGCGATCCAGCGGCAGAGCAAGCCAGCGATCGGCCGCAGCAGCGGACCGGCCCCGTCCGGACCGCCCGGCTATTCGATCACCACATCTGCGAGCAGCCGCATGCTGCGCGGCACCTCGACGCCGAGCAGCTTGGCGGTCTTCAGGTTGATCACCAGCTCGAAGCGTACGGCCTGTTCGATCGGCAGCTCTGCCGGACTGACGCCGTTCAGGATCCGGCTGACGTAGTCGGCGCAGCGGCGATAAAGGTAGGCCCAGTCGGTGCTGTAGGTCAGCAGCAGCCCGCCCTCGGCATAGCGCCGCCCGTCGGCGATGGCCGGCAGGCGGTATTGGGCGACCAGCGGGGCGATGCGATCGGCATTCACCACCGAATACGGCGATGTTCCGATCACGACGGCGTCGACCTGTTCACCGCGCATGGACTCGAACGCGGCGGGCAGATCCTCGACTCGCGGCACCTCGACGAACAGCAGGCGCGCGCGAGGGCCGAGGCCTAGGCTGTTGAAAGCGGCGACGAAGTCGTCCTTGCGAGACTGGCCGTAGGACGCGTCGAGCGCCGCCACGCAGCGCGGCGTCTTGACGACTTCGACGAGCATCTGCATGCGCTTGAGGTCTTGCGGGTGACTGAAGACCCGCGTGCCGGTCAGGTTGCCGCCGGGCCGCGCCAGGTCGGCGACCAAGCCCCGGCCGACCGGGTCGTTGGACGCATCGAAGACGATCGGGATCGTCGAGGTCGCCGCCTTGGCGGCCAGCGCGCCCGCCGTGCCCGCGGCGGTGAAGATCACATCGGGCCGCAGCGCCACCAGCTCGTCGGCCAGGCTGCGCAGCCGCTTCGGATCGCTGTCTGCGTAGCGGCGCTCGACCAGCAGGTTCGATCCCTCGACGAAGCCACGCTGTGCCAGTTCGGGCAGGAAGGCTTCCATCTCGTCATTCAGCTTGCGGGGTTCGCTCATGTACAGGATGCCGAGCCGTGCCGTACGGCGCGCGCTCTGCGCGGCCGTCCAGCGCGGCAACGCCATGCCGCCGACCAGCGCGGCGGCGATGCCGCGGCGGTGCGGCGACGGCGGGCGCGGCTGTCGGGTGGTGATTGCAGTGGTCATGCCGGCACGGTCACGGAATGAAGTCGAGCGTCTCCGGCAGCGGCAGCGGGATCGGCACCTCGAACAGCGCGCCGGCATCGTCGGGGTCGATGGTCGTCGCGCCGTTCGATGCCAGGAACACCGCGATCTGCCGTTGCGCCGCCAGCGCGATGTCCGTCCAACCCGGCGTCACGATGCCGGCGGTCAGGAAAATGTGACCATCCTTCGGCAGCACCGGGTTGGCCGCGAACGCCAGGTCGTGGCGGTACATCGTGGCGCGGTCGGCCAGATCGCCGGCGCGCAGCAGCGCGATGGCGGTCGGATTCGGCGTGCTCTGGTCGCCCTTGGCGATCTGCAACAGCACCGCTTTCGGCGCCCGCCCGGGCAGCGGCTGCGCGCGGAAGTACGGCGCATAGGCCACTCCGTTGCCCGATTGCTGCACCCACTCGTGCTGGTCGATCATGCGCGCCACCACCATCGCGCCCGGCACGGTGTTCGTCACCGGCGCCAGGTTGCGCAGCGGGATGTTCTCGTTGAACTCCAGTCCGCTCGGCCCACCGACGTTGATCAGCGACGGCGCGCGCCTGGCGAGATCCCCGCCTAGCAGAAAGCGCCCGCCGCTGAGCCGGATCGCCTCCATCGCAGAGCCGCCGGCGACGTTCAGCACACCCAGGCGCACGTTGGGATCGATGGCCAACGCCATCGCGACGTTGTTGGTGCCGGCGGACTGGCCGAGCATGGAGATGCGCGACGCGTCCAGATCCGGCCGGCCGTCACCGTCGACGTCGATGCCGGCTTCGATCTGCCGCACCAGTTGCATCGCATCGGCCGCTGTCTGCCGCGGCGCATCGCGGGCGCCGAGCGCCAGCCGCGGCGCCGGCGGGCGGTGGCCTTCACTCGCGGCGATGATGCCGTCGCCGTCGAAATCGGCGCCGCGGCCGCCGGCCTCGAGCATGACGTCGAGCCCGTCGGTGCGTTGCACCTGCAGCGTGCCGAGCGGGCCGCCGCCGTGACCCACCGAGTGCATCGCGATCATCGCGATGCCGTGCGAGGCCAGCATCGACGCCAGCCGCCACTGGCTACCGGCATGGATCGTGGAGCCGCCGCCGTGATGAAAGATCGTCACCGGCCAGCCAGCCGCCGGCCGCGGGCCCGCGGGCAGGTACATCAGGAACAGCAGGCGGTTGATACGCTGCACCCGGGGCTCGCCCCAGAGCGTGCCGGTCGGTGGCAGGATCGCGTCCGTCGTCAGGTAGTCCGGCGAACTGAAGTTGCCGTAGGCGATCTGCCCGACCGCCCCGGGCACCAGGCCCAGCAACGACAGTGGCGCCGGCACCGGCGCGGCGAAGGCCGGCGCGGTGCCGGTCTGGCGCGTGAACAAAATGTTGGTCAGCGTGGCAACGGGGAACACAGTGCGCACCGGCGCGCCGCCGGCGTCCCTGCCGATCATGAAGTCGACGGCGGCCGGCCGCGACTGCTTGATGCGCCGTGCGATCTTCTCCAGGTCGGCGGTGATGCTCTGGGTGGTGAACAGCGTCGCCGCCACCACGCGATGGCCGGTGCCGCGGTGCGCGCGCGCCGCGTCGCGCAAGTCGCGCAGGAACTCCACGGCCGGCCCCACGCCTGCCGGCCGCTCGACGGAGCGGCCGAACGCGCCCGGCGCTACCGGCCGCCCGGCGGCATCCTTGACGCCGTCGGTCACCACCAGCAGGTAGCGGCTGTGCTGGGCGAGCAGTTCGTCGGACTCGAAGGCCAGCGTCAGCGTGGCCGGGTCCCACACCACCTGGTTGATGCCGACCCGCTGGCCGAAGCCGCGCAGGCTCAGCGTATCGCCGAGGTTGACGAGGTACACCGTGCGGCTGCTCACGCTGGCCGGGTCGATCGCACCGGTGAAGGGCACGGTGATGCGCGGCTGCGTCGAGAAGCCGTCCATGGTGTTGATGAGGTCAAGGTCCTCGCAATCGCTAGGCTGCACCGCGCAGTCGGGCCGCGGCAGGCTGACGCGCCGCAGCGTCAGGTTGCTCCAGTCGCGCACCGTGAAACGGTCGCTAGGGAACGGGCTGCCGGCGGGGTCGGAGAGATCGAAGCGCACGCTCACTGCCTCTGGCACAGCGGCCGGCGCCGTCGGCACGCCGCCCAGCAGGCACAGCAGCGCAACGGCACAAGTCCGCCGAGTGGCGGCCAAGGCACGCCGCGGGAATGCATCAGGTCCAGGTGCCATCGCGTCACTCCTTCGGTCCTCACGGCGACGACCCTAGCGGACGGCAGCTTGCAAAGGGTCAAGCTCGGCTGAAACTTGGCTGAAAGTCTGGTGAAATCGAGGTGCTGGCGGAGGGCGAGACCGCATGGACATGGCGCATGAGAAGCCGGTTGCCGGCGTCACGGGCGATCCGAATCGGCTGACGTGCTTCGGCGAATTCACGCTCGACCATGCGCGAGAACAGTTGATGCACGGTGGCGCGGCGGTGCCACTGCGGCCGAAGACGTTCGCGCTGTTGGCCTACTTTGCCGACCGGCCGGGCAAACTGCTGTCCAAGAACGAATTGCTGCAAGCGCTCTGGCCACGCGCGGTCGTGACACCGAATTCGCTGACGCAATGCATCAGCGAACTGCGCACCGCGCTGAACGATCGCGAGCAGCGGCTGATCAGGACCGTGTCACGCCGCGGCTACCGTTTCGAGGTGACAGAGACGGTGGCGCCGAACCGCGCGCCACTCACCATCGACTCGGCCCTGTCTGCGCGCCGCTCGATCGCGGTACTGCCGTTCGTCGATCTGAGCGAAGAGAAGCGTGGATATTTCGTTGAAGGCGTGGCCGAGGACCTGACCGCAGCACTGGCTCGCGTGCCACACACGCTGGTCGTAGCGCGCGGGTCGGCTGCCGCAGCTGCGGCCATCGACTCCGACCCACGCAAGGTCGGTGCGGCGCTTGCCGTGCGTTACTTGCTGACCGGCAGCCTGCGCCGCTGCGACACCGCGCTGACGATCATGGCAACCTTCGTCAACGCGCAGGACGGCGTTGCTCTGTGGACGGAACGGTTCGACTACCCGACCTTCGCCGACTGGAGCTGGCAACACGATATCGCGCAACGCATCGCCGGCGAACTGCACACGCGGCTCAGCGTGATCGAAGGCGGCGCGCTGTCCCGCGGCATCAGCGCCGACGCGGTCGACCAGGTGATGCGTGCGCGTGCCATCGAGAACCGCAGCAACCATACGCGCAACGCATTGATCGCACGCACCCACTACGAGGCGGCATTGAAGGTCGACCCCGCTTCGGTCAGCGCTTTGGCAGGCCTCGGCCACTCGTACGCAGACCAGCTGTACGCGCGCTGGAGCACCGACCGGGCGGCCGACATCGCGCACGCCGAGCAGCACATTGCGCACGCGCTCGAACTCGACCCGAACTACGGCCCCGCGCACCTGGCGCGCGGGCACCTGCGCTATGTGCAGGGCGACAACGAAGGCGCGCTGATGTCGTACCGACAAGTGGTCACGCTCAACCCGAGCGACGCCTGCGCCTATGCACACATCGCGCTGATGATGTTCACACTGGGCCGGCCCGCCGAGGTCGAGGCCTATGCGGAACTGGCGATCCGGCTCGACCCGTTGTCCGTTCGCACCGCGTCGTTGGCACACAACTTCGCTGGGCTCGGCGAGTTCGCGCTCGAGCACGACGACGCGGCATATGCGCGGTTGCGCACGGCGGTCGGCATCGACCCTACGGCCCACTCGCCGCACCTGTGGATGGCTGCGCTCGACGGCCTGCACGGTCGCCTGGACGCGGCGCGCGACAACCTCGCCGCCTTTCAGCGGCTGCGTCCTTTGATCAGGACCTATGCCGACGTCGTGTCCACGGGGATACCCCAGGCGGCGGCGAGCGGCCTGCCCTACAGGGCCAGGGCACTGCAGCGACGCAAGGCCGGCCTGCTGAAGGCGGGTCTGCCGGAAGGGGACTCAGGCACTACTGCGGCCTGAGGTTGGCGTCCCGCGCGATCCTGCCGAAGATCGCCGCCCAATCCGCGTAGCGCTGGCGCAGCTCCTGCGGCGTGCTGCCCAGTGGCGTCGAACCTGCCTTCAAGAAGCGATCGCGCAGCTCGGGCGAAGCCAGCGCGTTGCGGATCTCGCGGCTCAGGGTGGCGACCACCTCGCGCTCCAGCCCCGCGGGGCCCATGATGCTACGCCAGGCGGGCATGTCGTAGCCCGGCAGTCCCGCCTCGGCGATGGTCGGCACGTCCGGCAGTTGGCTCGCGCGGGCAACGGTGCTGACGCCGAGGATCCGCAGCTTGTCCTTCGCCGCGATGGCGGCCACCAGCGGGCTGAAGAAATAGTCGGTGCGGCCGGCGATGACATCCGCCAGGGCATCTCCGCCGCTCTTGTAGGGCACCTCCACCGCCTCGATGCCGACCATGCGGTTCAGCAGCAGCATCGCCCAGAACGGCATCTGTCCGGCACCGATGGTGGCGTAGCTGAGCCTGCCCGGCCGCGCACGCGCATGGTCGATGAACTCCATCAGGGAGTTGACAGGCAACGCAGGACTGACGACGAGCACGTAGGGCGAGCTCTCGATCGTCGAGATCGGCGTGAAGTCCTTCGTCAGGTCGTAGCTGGCATGGGCGTTCACGAAACGCGCGCCGGCCATCGAGCCTCCGGCGAGGAGCAGCGTGTAGCCATCGGGCAGCGCCTTCGCCACGGCCAACTGGCCGATGGCACCGCCTGCGCCGGGACGGTTCTCGACCACGAACGCTTGTCCCAGCTGGGCCGACAGACGCTCGGCCAGCACGCGTGCCGTGAAATCGTCGCCGCCGCCAGGTGCGCCGGCGACGACGATTCGCACGGGCCTGTTTGGATAGTTCGCAGCGGCCGCGCTGCCGGCGGGCATGACCAGCGGTGCGACCAGGAGCGCAAGGAGTCGGCGTCGTGACGCGAACATGGCGAAACCCTTCGTGTCGGGGGTTCAGCGCGGCGGCAGCGCTCGCGGCATGCGCCGCATTCAATCCTCGTCGTGCACCTGGTGCGCGGCGATCAGCTGCTGCTGCACCGCCGGCGGCA